>JBGSHJ010000074.1:0-15920 GCA_041752315.1 Pseudomonadales bacterium | reverse complement strand
AGAGGTTCAACGCGCGGCGCAGCTGGTTGACAGCTGCGTAGAACAGGAACGATGGCAGTAGTGCAATCGACAGTAGCCCGATGTCGTGAACGAGTTGCCGCCAGGGTAGTGAAGCGTCAAACAGGGCGGCGCCCAAGGGGAGTCCCAACCGGGCGACGATCGTGGTGGCAATGATGACCAGAGCCATGACGGCCAGCACCTGCGCGGTGGCCGCAATCTGTCGGGCTTCTTCCAGTTCGGGGAATTGGGTCCTGGCCATCGCAAGTTCCGATTTCTTTATTACGGCAATAAAATATTGTAAAACAATAATTAATACAAGAAATTTTTGAGCTGCAGGTCTAAAAGATCATCCCGATGCCAGGCGCCTTGCGTTGAAGGGCTGACGTTGACCTCAGCCGGGAACGCCAGATTCGATCCATCGAGCTGCGTCGGGTGGCAGCAATTCTTCGACGCGCCGGGCATAAGCGGCAAGATCGTCGGCGTCGAGTACATCGCGCCATCGCCCGTTGACACCCTTGAAGATGAATCCTTCGACGCCACCTTCGAACCCCATGTCGAAGTTGCCGATGCGATCGCCGCTCTTCCGCATGCCTTCAAACGTGCAGCGCTCGACGACAGCTGGCCATTGAGAGGCCTCGAGAGTGATGCCAAGAAAGTCCGCCACGCGCCGCATCTCGCCTTCCAGGTCGGTCTTCATGTTGTTGTAGTGCACAAACAACAGGTTCGGCTCCTCGCGTCGTGCCCAGTAGCTTGCGATGACGTCGAAGTAGCTTTTTTCAAGCAGCCAGTCCCTGAAATAACCGTGGTAGTCGACACCATCGAACTTGCGCATCTTTGGCACACCATCTGCTTCTGCCTGCGCGTTCAGCATGTCGGTCATTTTCATGCGCATCACATGGTTGGTGAAGGACATGAACGCATCGCGCCCGTCACGCGCAACGGTGATGTACTTCGCCTGCGGGTACCAGGGAATCCCGTCGGCGGGAGTATGACTTTTCATCGCGCGACGATGGGTCTGCGCACGCAGTGTGGAATGCATCTTGTCGGCGGGGATGAACTTCGCCTCGATCCACGGGCAGATGTTGAAGACCGGACCGGGGAACTCGCCGTCGGGCCAAAGCAGGTTGGCGACGATGGTTTGCATCCATGTGGTTCCGCACTTGGCCGGAGTGCAGACGAAGATATCGTCGGGTCGGGGTTCGAACCCTGCCCACCGTCCGTTGTCCATGACCGCGGTGCGGTATTCGCGCATGTTCATCTCCTGGATTGTTGGGTGTGGAGGGGGGGTCAAGAGCCTGTGCCTGGGTTCCGGAACTGTCAACCGCACGTCCGGATTACAACGTCCTTTTTCTGTGACCGCTCAGGGAGACAGCTTCAGTGAATAAAGCGACTTGCCCCCGGTATCCCGGACATGCGTGACAAGGCGACCTTTCGCGTCGATCCCGATACTGCCGTAGTTGAACCACTTCTTGGCTTCACTCCACGTGGTCACTGCGCCAGCCGATTCGGGACCATGGAAAAACAGACTCTCCGTCCCCAACGTCCTGTCGAAGGCGCGATTCGGGAAAATGCCGGCGTTACCCGGACCAACCACGACTTCATGGACGGTGAAGTCCGGATCGCCGGCAAAAGGCGTATACCGGAACACCTCGGCAAAGTGCACGTCGGTGGTGATGAAGATGGCCTTCATGCGGCCAGCCTGGAGGGTTCGCAGTATCTCGACCAACTCCTGTTCGAAACCCGTCTCGGATTGCGGAGTGCCGTCTGTCGTCGGAGCCGTGCCCGCATCGTCGTTGGCGAATCCGTCACGCCCGAGATCGAGCGGGAAACCGGTTGGAATCGACAACGGTACGCCGCTGACGATGATCTTCCAGGTGGCGTGCGATGCATGAAGTGTGTCCTTCAGCCATGCGAGTTGTTTCCGACCCAGCATCGATTTTTTACTGCCCTGCGCATCGGCCCGGAGGTTGTGATCCCGATATTGCCGGTTGTCGAGAAAAAACAGTTCCGCATGCTGTCCCCAGCGGACGCTGCGGTAAAGGCGGTCCGGCACATCGCTATCCGGAATCATGGGCGTGTAATCGAGGAATGCCTTGAGACCGATGGGCAGCAGTTTCACACCCGCCGTGTAGGGTGGAGTTGACCGGGTGTCGTGCAACGGCCCGAAGTCGTTGACCACTTCGTGATCGTCCCAGACGCCGTAATAAGGCGTTCTCCCAAGGAGACGCTTGAAGTGCGAGTCGTCCCGGTTATACCGCCAGTGAGCCCAGAAGTTCGACAGGTCCGCAGCCTGGATAAAGTCGCCTGGAACCTGTTTGTTGCCGTACAGGCCGGTCTGCTCACACGTGTTGTCGGCATAGATCATGTCACCCAGACCAATGAAGACATCAGCGCGTTCTGCTGCAATCGATCCGAAGATCGGAAAGCCTTCATCAACATCCCGGCAGACATTCTGTCCGGCAATGTCTCCTGTCCACGTGATGTTCACAGGCGCCGCCGCTGTGAGCTGCGGAGCGGTACGAAACGTGCCTCGAGAGACACTGCTGCTTTCGCCAACTGCATTTTCGAATCGGACCCGATATTGGTACTGCGTATCGGGTTGGAGATCGTCAAAGTGAATCTGACCCGTGAAGTCGTTTTCAACGGTCACCTTCACGGTATCGTCTTCGTTGCGACGGCGCGAACGTACACTCACATGCATCTGCGCAGGCTGATCCGTGCGCGACCAGATGATGGCGTCCGAGGCGGTGACCTCCGCAGCCATGACACCATGGGTCACCACGGGCTTGGCCGCCCAGGCGGATTGCGGCGGCAGAGCGGCGACGAGCGCCGAAAAACCGAGTGGAATGAGGAGTCGCTGCATGAGTGTTTCCTTTCGGGTTTGAGTGCCAATGTGGATCCCCAACGACGATCAGTCTCCGGACGGAATGCGGAATGGGTCCAGTTGGCTGGAATGACCTTCGTGCAGGATGATACGCACCTGAGCCAGGATCGGTTCAATGGCATTGTGAACGAGGGTACTCGGGCAACCCATGATGAACTGGCATCCTCCATGCAGTACATTCGACCCCCGATTGACTCAAGGCTGGCCAATATCGCGCGTTGACCTCCTTTGCAGATCAGGCCTGCACACGGGAGGGATCGCAATCTTCTCGCTGCGGATGGAAACAACATCGCACCGCACAGATCGTCCTCTCCATCATGCTGGTTCTGCTGATGCTGGCAACCGCCGTCGCGGATCTCGGATTCATGCACGCGACCAACGTGGCCTGGCCTCCGCATGCACGATTCCACGCCGTCTGGAACGTGTTCCATGTTGCGGCGACACATGGCCTCGCATTGGCGCTCCTGCGGTTCGGGACTGGGGCGAGCCTGATTTTGCGCACACGTCTCAGCGTCGGGATTGCTGCGGCATTCATCTTCAGCTTCTTCGCGACGATGGTGCTCGCTTCGCTGTTTGGGGCGTCACCTCACCCGGATTTGCCGTTGGCCGAGCGCCCACCGGTCCTTTGGGGCCTGGATGGAAATGCGCTCGGATTACTGTTCGCCCTTCCGCTGCTCTGTTGGGTCTGGTGGAAGGCCGGGATCGAGTCGTCTGCCAAAAAGTAGATTGTGTTTGCTGCTCGGTTACCATGAGGCCGTGCTTTCTTTCGTTGGAGAGAGGACCAGTCGATGAAGATACAGGCAACTTTCCATCACGTGGGTATCACGGTCTCGAACCTCGAACGCTCGGTGCAGTGGTATCGGGACGTCTTCGGGCTTGAACCATCGTTTGCGCTCGAAGTCTCCGGACCTGGCGCAGAACGCAACCTGCGATTGCCACCCCATATCCATCGCACGGTCGTGATGCCCATCGGCAACTTTGCCATCGAATTGCTCGAGTTCGAACCCGTGCGCCGACCGATGGACCAGCGACAGGATGATGTCGGATACGTTTATCTCTGTTTTGCAGTTGATGACATCGACGCCGTGTATGCGCGGCTCACGGCGGCCGGCCTCGACTTCCACACCGAGCCGGTCCATGCGGGCGATGTTGGCCAGATCGCCGGCTCGAAGTTCTGCATCATGCGGGATCCCGATGGC
Organism: Pseudomonadales bacterium; assembly: GCA_041752315.1. Taxonomy (GTDB): domain Bacteria; phylum Pseudomonadota; class Gammaproteobacteria; order Pseudomonadales; family Azotimanducaceae; genus SYFY01. The sequence continues at coordinate 11,837 of JBGSHJ010000074.1, read as the reverse complement.
AAGACCATCGAGTTCGTGCAGTGCGGACCTGGCATGCTGATCCCGGCGTTGCACGTGGCTGCTGCCCGCAAGGACGTGGATATCAGGAATCCGCAGTTGTTTGTGGGTTAGGTCGATAAACCCTTATCCAGCAACGACTGATGGGGACTCACCTCCGGCCACGTCTCAGCGCTGAAGCGGATACCAGTACCCCGAGCCGTTTGGATCGGCCATGAAGTACTGTCCACTGCCATCCACGTAATAGCTGTTGCCGTTGTAGGTGTTGTACGTGTTGGGTTGCCAGGTGTGTGGCAGTACCTGTCCATTGCCGTAACCCTGGTACGTTGACTGCCCCATCAGTCCGCGTCCGGCTTCCTGTGAGTTGGCCGAATATCCGTCGGTGTATCCCGAGTAGGCATCGCGGTAATTCTGGACACCCTGATTGTAGTCGTTGAATGCGCCACGGTACTGGTCGGCGATCTGGTTGGTCGTATTGTTGTAGTTCGAGTAACCCTGCGCGCTGAATCCTCCGGTCGCGGCGTACTTCCAGGCAAAGGACGCCAGATCTCCATGGAACAGGCCAGCAGCCACCTGCTGGTTGTAGAGAGCGATCACGTTGGGATCGTTCATGTTCTGCTGGATTATCTGCTGCTGCGCTGCCTGCATTTCCAGTTGCTGGCCCTGTGCCCAGTTGTTGTACATGCCGCTGATGTCCATCTGCGTGAAATCCTGGGCGTTCGCAACAGGAAGCAGGCAGATGGAAACCCATGCGGCGGTGACTTTGAAGGTGCGAATCATCTGGGTCTCCCGGCGAAGACTGTCGAAGGGCACACTTAGTGTAAAGGCGGAGAGGAAGAAATAAAGGGGTCACTTCGGGGAGGTAGTGATGATGGACATTGCCGATTGGTCAGAGGTCCGGAGTCACCCCCAGGTGACACATCACAAACGCAAATACATCGGCGGTGTTTTCGATCTGCTTCCGGGTGTTGCTCGCGCCGTGCCCGCTTTTTGTCTCGATGCGGATGAGCACGGGCGCCGGGCCGCGATGCCGCTCCTGGAGTGTCGCTGCATACTTGAATGAATGTGCGGGCACCACCCGGTCATCGTGGTCCGCGGTGGTGATCAGGGTCGCCGGGTAGGCCGTGCCGGCCTTCAGATTGTGCAGCGGTGAATAGGCGAACAGCGTCCTGAACTCTTCCGGGTTGTCGCTCGAACCGTAGTCGGCGATCCAGTTCCAGCCTATGGTGAACTGGTGGAACCGCAGCATGTCCATCACACCAACCTGAGGGATGGCGACCGCAGCGAGTTCAGGCCGCTGGTTCATCACGGCACCCACCAGCAGGCCACCGTTGGAACCACCCTGCATCGCGAGTCTTGCCGATGACGTGTACCGGTGGTTGATCAGCCATTCGCCTGCGGCGATGAAATCGTCGAACACGTTCTGCTTCTTGTGACGGGTGCCAGCTTCGTGCCATGCCTCGCCGTACTCGTTGCCCCCGCGCAGATTCACAGACGCGTAGATGAACCCCTGCTCGAGCAGTGCGATACGCAGTGCCGAGAACGCAGGCGACAGCGTGACATTGAAGCCGCCGTAGCCGTACATCAGGGTCGGGTTCTGGCCGTTTTTCTGCAGACCTTTGCGGTAGGTGAGGAACATCGGCACCCGGGTGCCGTCCTTGCTGGTCACAAAGACCTGCGAAACCTCGTAGTCCGCAGATCTGAAACCTGGAATCGTCACTTCGCGAAAAGGTGTTGTTGTCCGTGTGGCGATGTCGTAGCTGAAGATGGTCGGTGGATAGTTGAAGGAGGTGTAGGTGAAAAAGATCTGTTTGTCATCATGTCTGCCACCAAGGCCCTGGACCGTGCCAGGGCCTGGCAGTGGAATCTCGTGTTCCTGCTGTCCTGCCAGATCGAAGACGTACGCGCGTGATGTCACGTCGTGCAGGTAGCTGGCAAAAAGTTTGCCGCCGCCTGTCGAGACTCCGTCCAACGGCTGCTGTCGTTCCGATAGCACATCCGTCCACGCCGTTTCTGCGGGTGTCTGCGGATCGAAGAGGAACACACGTCCGTTGGGTGCCTTGTGATCAGTGGAAATCAGGAACCGCTCGCCCACGTTGTCGACAAACGAAAATGAATCGTCGCTGATCTCGCCCACTATGGGCTTGAAGGACTTGTCCTTCGACGCCAGGTCGCGATAGAAGAGGGCATTGCCCTTTTTACCGGTGCCACGATCCGATACGGAGAGCACCAGAAAGCGTTCGTCTTCGGTGGTCTGCGCGATATGAAACCGTTCCGGGTTGTCCGGGTCGGAATACACCAGTTCATCAGCAGATTGTGGTGTGCCCAGCGTGTGAAAGTACACTTGGTGATCAACGTTTTTCGCGGAGAGGTCCTTGCCTGCCACCGGCGCGGGATACCGGCTGTAAAAAAAGCCATTGCCGGCCCATGCTGCGCCGGACACTTTTACCCACTCCACGGAGTCGTTCAGCGTTTTCCGGCTCGCGAGGTCCAGAACCTTGTAGGTGTTCCAGTCGGAACCGCCTTCAGACAGTCCGTACACGGCCCGGGCACCATCCCTTGATATCTGGAATGCGCCCAGGCGCGTGGTGCCATCGGGCGACATTGTGTTCGGATCCAGCACCACCTCGGGTGTGCCGTCGAGGCCGATCTGGCGATAGATCACGGCCTGGTTCTGCAGGCCGTCGTTTCTGGAGAAGTAGTAGGTGGTCCCGCGCCGCACAGGGGCACTGAACTTCGGGTAATCAAAAAGCTGCTCAAGCCGATCGCCGAGTTTGCTGCGAAACGGAATGGTCTCCAGATGTGCCGAGGTCACCTTGTTCTGAGCCTCGACCCATGCGGCCGTTTCGGCCGATGTGTCGTCTTCCAGCCAGCGGTACGGGTCGGGCACGGCGGTACCGTGATAGGTATCGATGTGGTCGATTTTCCGGGTGGTCGGATATGTCATGGGTGCCTCGGATGCAACGGAGCCAGTCGCGACCAGCGCGATCATCAAGGTAGCCGGCAGTACTCGGAACATCGTTTCTCCTTTCCCGCCAGCATGCCCGGACGACCCGGATTCGGCAACGCGGGCGGCGCGGATGGCGTCGATACCTTCACAAATGCGATACCTGTCTGCGCTGATGTTGTGCCAGTATTGGGAGAACCACACGTTATCCACACCCGTTCCATTGGCTGGCACGCGGCGGCCATCAAGACCAGAAGGGAGAAATACCTTGGCACATGAATTGATCATATCCGGCGGCACTGTCATCGACGGCAGCGGTTCGGCGGGCACACGGACCGACATTGCGGTAGACGCGGGTCGAATCACACGTATCGGGGATCTCGCCGGTGTTGGTGCTGCCCGGACCATCGATGCCACCGGAAAACTGGTTACCCCGGGATTTGTGGATCTGCATACGCACATGGACGCCCAGATCGGTTGGGATCCACAGATGCGTTCGAGTTCCTATCATGGAGTGACCACCGCGCTGATCGGGAACTGCGGTGTCACCTTTGCACCCGTTGCCGTCCAGAATCGGCAGAATCTCGCGAAGCTGATGGAGGCTGTCGAGGACATCTCCGCAGATGCCATCATGGATGGCCTCCCCTGGAACTGGACCAGCTATGGCGGTTATCTCGATGCGCTGCAGTCGCTGCGTCCTGCCCTCAATGTGGTGGGCCTGGTTGGTCACTCCTCGATTCGGTACGAAGCCATGGGCGAGCGATCCATGGACGAAGGGGTACAGGCGACCCCCGAAGAACTCGAGAAGATCGTCCGGCTGGTGCGCGAGTCGGTGGCAGAAGGCGCCGTCGGATTTTCGACCTCGCGTTTCCTTGGTCACAAGGTGCCCGACGGTCGTCTGACCCCCGGTACATTTGCCGATCTCAACGAGACCCTCGCCATTCAGCGAGCGGTGGTCGAAGGCGGCGGAGCTGGTGGGCTGTTCCAGGCTGCGCCGGATTTTTCGAAACGGTTTGATACCGAACTGCGGATGTTCGAACAGGGTGCTGAAGCCGGTTGTCAGGTGATCTTCTCGGCCGGTGCGGGCAACAGCAAGGATGGCGGTGTCAAGAACATGAAGGAGTTCCTTGATCGCAACAATGCCGCTGGCCGGCGTATCACCAGCATCTGCCACACCCGGCCCAGTGGTGCGCTCTTTGGACTGGCCAAGGCTTCGCCCTTCAATACGCCCGCCTGGAAGGCGCTGATGCAGTTGCCCACGATCGCCGACCGCGTAGCGGAACTGCGCGACCCTGCGAAGCGGGCGATCCTGATCTCGGAAGGCAAGGCTACCGGCATCAGGGTGCCGCCAGCCATGCTGCATCCCCTGGGTGACGGAGTCCTGCCAGACTACGATCTCGATGGAAAAATGAGTCTTGCGCAACTGGCCGAAGAATCCGGTCGCGATGTGGTCGATATCTACGTCGAGCGCCTGCTCGAATCCGAAGGCCGACAACTGTTCAATCTCTGGGCGTTTGGAGGTAATCTCGAAAACCAGTGGCGATTCATGAACATGGACCATTGCATCCCCATGCTGGCCGACACCGGTGCGCATGTGGGCATCCTGATCGACGCGGATTCACCGACGTTCCTGCTCAGTGACCTGACGCGCAAGCGTGGTGTTTACACCCTGCCGGAAGCCGTGCACCGCATCACTGGCAAATCAGCGAAGGTGCTGGGACTCAAACAGCGTGGTGAGATCAAGGTGGGCTGGCATGCTGACCTGAACGTCATCGACTACGACAATCTTGAAACCCTGCAGCCAGAGTTCGTGCATGACTTTCCGCACAACGGTGGTCGTTTCATCGTCAAGAGCAAAGGGTACACGGCGACCATCGTCGGTGGTCGGGTGGTGGTCGATAATGGCTACCACACCGGTCAACGCCCCGGGCAGGTCATTCGCGAGTTCCAGCGCGGCTGATTGAATCTGTGATGACAAGGCAGGACACCGGGTTGGTCCGGAGTCCTGGCCTGCTGCTTCCAGTCACCCGCGTGCTTCTTGCGGGCGACACCCAAAGGCAGGGGAAAGCCCGGTACCCACCGGTTCATGTCATGAGATCGGGCTCGGGTGCTTCATCGATAGGTGGTTCGGAGTCGGCTGAGCTGTTTTCGGGTTCGTCGTCCGGTTCGCTGTCCTGCAGCGTCTGGTAGGCATCGACACGCTCCACTGCATTGCGCCTCAGGTTCAGATAAAAAAGCGCGTAGTCCAGAATGTGGTAGTTGTCGTCTCCGAACGAAATCGGCGAGTTGCCGAATGCATCCGTGCGGACCTCGCTGACCAGCAGTCGGCCACCGGTGCACCGGGCATCCGCCACACCTGTCAGCAGTTGGGCGGGCGTGTTCTTGTCCAGATCACCGAGGACAAGTGAGCCCTGATTGTTGTCGTGGGGAACCACCGCATCATTGTTGCTCCAGCTGAGCGGGTTCACGCAGATCTGGTCGCTGATGTCCTGGAATGACGTCGCTTTGGGACCCACCGCGTTCCAGGTGACAAGACACCCGGTCTGTGTGGCTGATGTGCACACGGGGATATCCGGAGTCTCTGCCAGGTCCTTCCGGTTCCACCAATATCCAATGGCATAAACCGCGATCAATCGGTCCTTGAGTGGTGTTCGACTGACTTCTTCACGAACGAGACGCTGGAGGTGCGCCGAACCCTGGCTGTGACCTGCCAGCATGAATGGACCATCGCCAATGTTCTCGATGAACTGGCGAAATGCCATGGCGACGTCCGAGTAGGCGAGGTTGAGTGCCTGCTCGCCGATGGACTCCTTGTTGTCACGATCGTCCAGTTCAAAAAAGGCGGCCAGGGTGGCCTGCCGGTAGAGTGGGACGTGGATGCGGCAGCAGGCATTGAAGGCGCTGGCCTGGCCACGCAGTACACCACGTTCCATGAAGCGGTTGGCATCGACGTTGTCGAGGGCTGCATTCCAGCTGTCGCTCGAGTAGTGGGTGGTAGGGTAGACAAAAAATACGTCGACTTCGGCTGTGGTCTGACCGTCCTGTTCATCGCCAACCGTGAAGTCAGCGTTGTCCACCTTCCCAGGCATCGCCGCCCAGGCCCCTGCGTCGGCATAGTCGGGCGCCGGGGGAGCATCGGCTGCGTGCCAGTCATCACCTGGGGTCAACATCAGCGACATCGCCAGGAACGTGGCTTCCTGACGAAACGCGAACCCGAATGCGCCCAGGATGACCAGCACCACGAGGGTGATCATCACAATTCGTTTCATCAAAGTCTCCGGTTCACAGGTGCCAACAACCCTGCCTATTGTCACGTGGATCGACTATTGTTCAATCCCTTTCGAGCAATGGAACGGCGCGCGATACCTGGCCGTCACCGGGCTCGCACGAGACAATCCAAAGGAGACGACCTCATGACCAGCCCATTTGGCGCACATTCGACGACCGATGACGTTCTGGCAGGAACCAGTCTGCAAGGCAAGCGGATCCTGGTCACCGGTGCGTCGGCGGGGCTCGGCGTGGAAACCTGTCGTTCCCTGGTGGCGCGTGGTGCGGCAGTGATTGGCGCGGCGCGGGATCTTGACAAGGCGCGCAGGGCTACAGCGGTGGTTGATGCTGCCGAGGCGGCCAGTGGTGGCACATTCGCACTGGTGCAGCTGGATCTTGCTTCGCTCGCCTCCGTTCGCGCGGCTTCATCCGCGCTCGTTGCAGCCGGACAGCCGCTCGACGTCATCATTGCCAATGCCGGGGTCATGGCCTGTCCTCAGGGTCAGACGGCCGACGGCTTTGAAACACAGTTTGGCACCAATCACCTTGGACACTTTGTCTTCATCAATCGTGTCCTGCCGTTGCTGCGTCAGGGAGGCCGTATCGTCAATGTGTCATCGGCGGGGCACCGCTTTGCTGACGTTGATCTCGAGGATCCCGGGTTTGCATCGATCGCCTACCACCCGTTTGTCGCCTATGGGCGATCGAAGACGGCGAATATCCTGTTTGCGGTGGGATTGGACCGTCGGCTGGCAGGCAGGGGTATCCGAGCCACCGCCTTGCACCCCGGAGTGATCCAGACAGAGCTTGGTCGTCACCTGACGCCCGAGTTGCTGGCCCAGATCATGCCTGCCGGGGCATCCCAATCCACCATGGTGTTCAAGACGATTCCACAGGGCGCGGCAACCTCGGTGTGGAGTGCGGTGGTCGCCGACGCTCAGGACGTCGGCGGGCGCTATTGTGAAGACTGTCATGTGGCGTCGATCACCGACGATGCAAACGCGCGGGCAGGTGTGCGTGCCTACGCGCTGGACACAGCGCGTGCCGATGCGCTGTGGGCAAAGAGCGAAAGCCTGGTCGGCGAACGATTTGCGTTCTGATGGAACCGAGTGGTGACGAACTACCCGTCCACCGGCATCACCCTATTCGCCAATCGTCTGCCGATGGCTCTCGATCATGCGCAGCCGCGCACGTGCGTCCTGCAGTTCATCCATCAGTTCGAGCACCAGGGCGGCGCCGGCCAGATTCAGTTCCAGGTCATGCAGCAATCGCACCGCGCGCATCGAGCGGTGGGCGGCCAGTGAAGAGAACACCCATTGACCCGGGGAATCACCCGAAGTGGGTTCGACAATGCCGAATGCCACCATCTCGGTCAGCACGCTCACCGTCAGCCCTGGAACACTGCACAGTTCCTGCACGGTGATGTGGCTGCCGGACGATCGGATAAATGTGCGCAGATCCAGGAAACCTGCGTCGATGTCCTGCTCGCTCATGATCGTGACTCCCAGGCCTGACGGGGCGAAACGTGTGGCATCGCCGCGATCGCCTCGTACAGTTTGCGTTCTTCGTCGTTGGTCGGTGGAACCATCACCAGCTTGAATTGCAGGTACTGATCTCCCGGTTCGGTCGAGTCAGGCATGCCACGTCCTTTCAATCGCAACCGTGCCGAATCGCCTTTCAGCGGCGGCACATTCACGTCGACCGTGCCGCCCAGGGTTGGCACACGCATCTTTGCGCCGAGAGCGGCCTCCCAGGGCGCTATCGGTACGGTCAGCACGATGTTCCTGCCTTCAAGCGTGAACAGCGGGTGGGGCGCTATGTCGATTGCGATGTAGAGATCACCCGGTTCCTGGGTGCCCGCACCCTGACCCTTGAGCCGGATCTCCTGGCCGTTGATAACGCCGGCTGGGACCTTCACCCGCAATGTCTTGGTTCGAACGGCCAGCTGCCCCTCGGGAGTCGCCTCCCGGACACGCAGTTCGATGGTCTGGGTGGTGCCGCTGAACGCTTCTTCCAGCGTCAGTGCGAGCCGATAGTGAAGATCCTGGCGATCACTCGTGGTGTTGCGAAACCCCTGTGCAAAACCGTCGTTGTCTGCGCCGCCGCCTTCGTTGAAGACAAAGTGGAAGAAGTCGCTGAATGCACGTGGATCAGCACCGCTGAAACCTTCGCCTTTGTTCCCCCGTGGTCCGGTGTGGAACTGCCAGCCGCGGGGTTGTCCACCAGGACCGCCCCCTGGAGGGCCGCCGAATGATCCATCGAAAGAGCCCCCATGTCGGCGCAGGTCGTCGTAGGTTGCCCTTTTTTCTGCGTCCTGGAGGACTTCGTATGCCTCGCCCACCTCCTTGAAGTGTTCGGTGGCATCAGTCTCCTTGGACACGTCCGGATGATACTTTCGGGCCAGTTTCCGATACGCCTTCTTGATGTCTTCGGGCGTCGCGCTCTCGGCAACGCCGAGAATCTTGTAGTAGTCCTTGAAATCCATGATGTGCCTGTTGCGGGCGAATGCTCTCTAGATGGAGTCGATCATCGCAGTTCTCAAGGTGGGCAGGGAGGATCCGCATTCATGATCCTGGACGCGTCGAGCCGGAGCCGCGTAACGCCTTAGGTGTCCATGGACGGAGCGGATTCCGCGGCGCTTGCGCCAGAATACCGGAATGTCGCCATCCGCGTTGCTGGGAAGGGGTTGATGGGAAGAGGTCGATGCGAAGACGCTTCCTGCCTGTGTGCGCGGCGCGCCTTCTCTGATTGCCTGCGCTTCCAGGCACCTGGCGGGGTGCAGTGGGCAACCGGTGCGGTGGTCCACGGCGTTTCTGGATTGGCCTGATGTGCAGTGAGCATCTCTACGCGCCAGTCGCGGTCGAACGTCTGCTCGTCGCGCCAGCGGAAGACTGGAACGAATGGCTGACCATGTGAAGGCAATCGAAGCGAGGGCGGTCCCTGTCCACCAGTGAGGGTATCGCCGCGCAGGAAACAGTAGGATGGCAACATCCGAAAATTGCGAAACATGATGACGATCCTGGCCACCGATCTTCTCTCCAGTCTTCAACCGATGCGCATCGCCGTGCAAACCCGTCACGGGCCATTGATCGTTCCATTGTGGTTCATCGTGCAGGATGATCGGATATGGTGCGCCACCCAGGCTGACTCGGTACTCGTTCGTGCTCTTGAGGTCGATCCGCGATGTGCGTTCGACCTGTCCACCAATGACATGCCTTACCGTGGTGTCCGGGGGCGTGGTAGCGTGCGTTGTCTGCCGGAGTTGGGTGGCAAGGTACTGGATCAGCTGATCGATCGATATCGGATTGATCGGGAGAGTCGGCTCGCGCGCTGGTTGCTGTCACGATGCACAACCGAAGTGGCCATCGAAATCACGCCGGTCTGGCAAACGGCCTGGGACTATTCCGAAAGGATGGCCCGGGCAGAAAAGCCGGGGTCTGACCTGTGAGGGTCGCTGGAACTCGCCCTGCCGCGATTGTTCATGCTCTACTTCCGCATCGCTTCCGCGCGACGCCGCTGGTATTCCTCGAAAGTGATCCGCGTATCCGCCAGGCATTCAGCCTGCTGTGTGGGCGGCCTTGTCTGACACTGCGTGCGCTGGCTTTCCTGCATCGCGTAGTAGGCCTGTCGAGTACTGCAGGCGCCGAGGATCACCAAGGTCAGCGCCAGACAACCGAGACGTTGGGAGTTCCTGCGGTGGATTATTGAGCTGTGGTGTGATGATATCGAACGATGGTCCACCGATAGATGCATTTGCGGCTACCTGATTGAGGTGTCTGGAAAACCAGTGTAATGTCATTTCAGCGCTGCCCCGGCAGTTTGTATCGTAGATCCCTGACGCCCACCGGGCCAATTCTTGGATATCGCCTTTTGCTGGAGACTCAATGGCGCGATCGGTGCCATTCGCGGCATCGATCACGACCCCTTCTCTAGCCAACCCACCTGACGCTCATGGCTTTGGGCTCAGTCAATGGGTCAACAATCTGGTCGTACGCAAACATGCCAATGTTGCGTGTGTGGCGCTGGCGAATAAAACGGCGCGGATTGCTTGGGCAGTGGTCAACGGCGAGAAGGGTTATCACCCTCGGCGAGCGGCTGGGGTGAAGACCGAAGCAGTGCAATCATGAGGGTTGCATCCCAGCGTCGAGTCCGCGTTACCCACCGCGCTTGCGCCTGGCTCATGTGGGCCGCGCAGACGCCGTGGATAACGTGTTACCGCAGCGAAGCGAGGTGTAGTGCGGAGATGACGGCGTAGCGCGTTCGCGAGTGGTAGAGGATTACTGATCTCTTAACGATTGCAAAGCACAGTGCTTGATGGCGAACAGGTCGAACCGACGATGGCAACCCCTGCCGGACGAGGAGCTTCAAAGCTCGTGTAAGCGATTGGGATCCGTCGTGTGAATAGCCCATCGGGGTCCGATGCCTTCGTAAACGGCATCAACAACGAGACCGAATACACGTAGGCAGTCGTATCTCGACGCTGCCGGGCAAAGTGCTTGCAAACGAGGAGGAGTCCACACACGTCCGGGCAAGTCATCTTCCCGAATTGCATTGAACCGCTGAGCATGATGCCCACTTCACAGTTGGGTGGGCATCATGGCCGGTACACAGAACAAACGGAGTCGTTACAGCAAAGCCTTCAAGACGCAGGTCATTGCGCAGTGCGCACAGTCCGGCGTTTCGATAGAGCAGGTAGCGATGTCGCATGGTTTGAATGCCAGCATGGTCCACCATTGGCGCAGGACCAGTACGGGTGATCTACCTGCCGGGGCGAGAGCATCTTCAGGCGGGGAGTTCATCTCGCTGCCGGTTCTGTCGTCGGTGGAATCTCCTTCGATCGGTGAAATCCACATTGTCCTTCGTCGCGGAGGTACCGCCTTCGATGTGCATTGGCCGGTATCCGGCGCGAACTCCTGCGCACAATGGTTGCGCGAGTGGCTATGTTGATCCGGATCGATTCGGTGTGGCTCGCGGTCGAGCCTCTGGATATTCGAGCGGGTACCGACACCGCACTGGCTGGGGTGATCAAGGTGTTTGGCGAGGCGCGGACGCATCATGCGTATCTCTTCGCCAACAAACGTGCGACCCGGATCAAGGTGCTTGTGCACGACGGTTATGGACTTTGGCTCTGTGCTCGCAGACTACATTGGGCCAGCTTCGTATGGGCGAGCCCGCAGGCAGGACAGAAGGTGTCGCTGACCTCTGAGAAACTGCAGGCGCTCATGGTCGGTCTGCCCTGGCGGCGGCTGAACGATCTCGTTATCCGAATCGCCTGATAAGCGTTCGTTTCTGTTAACAAAAACGCTGTGTTTTGACATGCTTTCCGGCATGCACACGGGCATTGAACTCGCACATATGGACGCAGAATCACCGCCCTAGTTTGCTGCGCAGTTGATCGTCGAGATCACCGACATCCGCCGTGACAACGCGTTCAAGCAACTCAGGGTCGACCAGCTCACGCACGAGATGGCGGTCCTCAAACGCCTGAAGTTCGCCGCTCGCAGTGAGCAGTTCAATTCAGCTCAGCGCCAGTTGTTCGAAGAGACGATCGATGCGGATGTCGAGGCGATCAGCCTTTAACTGGAGGCCTTGAAGTCGGTAGAGGCGCGTGCCGAGCCGAAGAGCA
>JBGSHJ010000073.1:0-38194 GCA_041752315.1 Pseudomonadales bacterium | reverse complement strand
CGCGATCTCGGCGAGCGCCGCTTCGCTGCGGGCGCCAAGGCCCCGATCAGCAACAGCCGCAGCAATTTCCAGGGCTTCCCCGGCGACTGCTTCAGCCCGGCCCCAGTCACCGGTGAGTTCCAGCACCTTGCCGAGCCGGAGCAACGTCTCGGCCCGGTCGGCCCCGGTTTCGAGTGACAGCAGGCGCTCGCCGTATTCGATGGCCGCGGCATTTGCGTAACGACGCCCTGCCGAGAGCGCGGCGCGTCGAAGGAACTCGCGCTTTTTCTCCAGGTCATCGCTGTGCCAGTAGTGGTGGGCGAGCAGGTCCAGATGGGGTTCGAGGTTGTCCCGCTCGGCCCGTTCGATGTGTTCACCTACCCGGCGATGCAGATCGGCGCGGAACGCGAAGGGCATGCTGCCGTAGGAAACCTCCTGGGTCACCACATGGCGGAACAGGTAGCTCAGGGCCTGGTCCTGGTCCAGGCTGATGAGGTCAAGCCCTCGCAGTGCGTCCAGCCGTCGGACGATGGTGTCCAGCGTGCCGAGATCCGGATACACACCCGGCAGCACAGCGGCCCGGAAGACGCGGCCGATCACGCTGGCCACCTTGAGGGTACGGCGTGGATCTTCGGCCAGCCCGTCGATGCGGGACAGTACCAGGCTGTGGAGGCTGTCAGGGAGTTGCAGTGCCTGCAGCGCCTTGTCGTCCGTCGGCTGTATGCCCTGGCTCGAGATATAGTTCAGCAGTTCCTCCGCGTAGAACGGATTGCCCTCCGAGCGGGCGGCGACCAGCCCGGTCAGGGCCTCGGGAGGCCGATCGGTGCCGAAGACCTGCCCGGCCTTGGCGGCGATCACCGATCGGATAGCCTCGGGGCCCAGCTCGTTCAGGTTGACCTCGACGAAGTGCTCAAGGCGCTCCAGCCCCAGGCCACCGCCCGGCGCGCCGGATGGTCGATAGGCAAGCACGAACAGCACGGCATGCCGCGAGGAGGTGCGCGCCAGTGCCTGGAGCAGATCACGAGACAGGGCATCCAGCCAGTGGCAGTCTTCCAGGACGATCACCAGCGGCTGGCGTTCTGCCTGTTCGCGCAGACAGGTACCGAGCAGATCCTCGAGCGACGCCTTGCGCAGCTTGGCATCGAACCGGCTGGTGAGGTCGTTGTCGGGAATCGACAGGCCGAGCAACTCGGCCAGCAACGGCGCGCGACGTTCGAGCGCAGGGTCAATGCGTACGAGCGCGGCCTCGGCGGCGAGACGCTGCGCTGCAGGATCGGCATCATCGTTGATGTCGAGGAGATTCCGCCATATTTCCCGCCACGCCAGGTAGCTCGTGTTTACCCCTAAGGACTGACATTCGCCAAAGGCCACCAGGATCTCCTGGCGCCGGACAGATCGCACAAACTCAGCCACCAGACGCGACTTGCCAAGCCCCGCCTCGGCGCTTATCCCGACCACCTGCGGCCTGGATTCAAGGGTGCCAGATAGCGCCTCATCGAGGATGTCCAGTTCCCTCTGCCGACCGTAGATGGGCAGTTCGTAGCGGAGCCGCCGCCCGGACATGTTCTCGAGCGATCCCACCAGTTCTGCAGTGTGGACAACCCGGGACTTGCCCTTGAGTTGCATGGGCGCAAGGTCTCGCCAGACAAAGGCTTCTCCGGCAGCCTTGCGCACCGCCTCGGTCACGAGAATCCGGCCGGACGAAGCTGCGGACATGAGACGGGCGGCAGTATTGACCGCATCGCCGAGACAGACGAATGTGCGCCGCCTGCTGTGGCCATAGGTGCCGCTGCGGAGCGGCCCGTGAGCGATGCCGATCTGCAGCGAGCCTGCACTCTGCCCGTCATCCAGCCCGATCAGTTCCAGGGCGGCCGTCGCCGCGCGAACCGCATCGTCTTCGTGAGCCACGGGCGAACCAAATACGCCATACAGGTAGGCGCCCTTGTCCCCCAGCGTCAGCTGCAGCACGTTGCCACCGTATCGATCGAAGGTCTGCTGAACCCGGGTGACAAATCCTCCGAGTTTTTCGATCGACGATGCGTCACCGTCGAAATCCAGTCCGGAGAAGCGGACGAAGACGGGATAAGCCGAACGCAGCTCGGCGAGAAACTCGCCACGACCCGTGGAAATCCGTTCGTAAACCACCGGCAGCAGCCACTGCCGGACCACTTCCGGGTCCAGTGGCGGCGGTTCCGGCATGCGGTGCTCGGGCACGTCGACGGCAAGGCCATCCAACACGCCGAACGTCCGACCGGTGGACGGGTTGATCAATTGATGGCAGTGCACAATCCCTTCACCGAGGGACTCGAGCGCGGACTCGTCGAGCAGCAGTTGTCCACGCTCCGCGTGCTGTTCAGCCTCGGCGAGATGATCAAGAAGGCTTCCTGCCAGGACGTCGATCAACTGAATGGCCGGATCGCCTACCACAGCCCGCCGGATCTCCCCGGTGGCCACTGCGACCTTCAGTGTCAGCTCCACCGAAGTTCCGTCCGGCGCGAGAATGCGGCCGACACTCGCTAGCGCGGACCGCATCGCGAGGCCGCTGGCTACCGCGCGACGACCATCATCCTGATCGAGCCAGGCCGTGATGGCATCCCCGGAGAAGTAGACGACATTGCCGCCGTAACGATCCAGCGCATCGATCATCGCTTCAAAGACCCGATCGAGATGTGCGGTGAGAACCTCGGCACCACGCTGTGGGCCGTACTCCCGCTGCAATGCCTCGGTCAACGCAGTAAAGCCCGAAATGTCCGCAAACAGCGCACTGCCACGCATGCGTTCCGGTAGTGCTTGTCCAAGAGACAGCGCCTGGCGACGGTCACGGGCGATGTACGCTTCCGGATCATCCCTGAGGGGAGTGCCGATCGGTGGTGCCGCCGGTCGAGGCTCGAAAGAATGCTCAGTCATTATCTTGTCGTCCTGACGGCGGCGCCTGGTGCGTGTCTCGCGTGCGCGCACCTCGCCGGCTGCCGATGAAATCCCGGGCCGGTGAAGCAGGTCTGCCCGAGTCCCCGCCGTTCAGTCCTGCCGGGCCCGCCCGTTTATCACGCCTTGGTTCACCAGGCTACCGGGACCGCTTTCCATGGCGTTGCCCAGCACAACCCCGGTGTTTTCGACGACGAGGTCGCCGGCGCCTGACTCCGAGAGATTTCCGCGGATGCGACCGAGGACCCGAACCGAACCCTCATCCGATTCGATAACCAGTCCTCTTGCCACACCCGTTACGCCGACCAACACGTCGCCGAGCCCGGACTCGGACAGGATTCCGCCCACTTCACCGTGCACCGCGATATCGCCCGGGCCACGTTCGGTGACAAAACCGCGCACGTTGGCCCCATGGAGGACCTGCACACCACCGAGCCCGTATTGATCGATCTTCTGAACCACGCGCCCGCTACCGACGATCAGCGTGCCATCGACGATATCGATCTTGCCGTCGACCGGGGCGGTCAGATAGCAGAATCCGGTCAGGCGGATCGAGCGCTTGACCCTGGCTCTGGGGCATTTTGCATCGCCGATGAGAATCAGTGTGCGGGACGGACTGGTCGCCGCCGCGTAGACAGGATCGACGATCTGTTCGAGCACGTTCGGAATGACGCCGAGGAACCGGGCCCTCACGCTGTAGCTGCCGGGTGGTAACGCGAGCTCACCAAGTTGTGCGACCCCCCTGAAATCGGTGATCGCAGCCACCGTGCGATTGGCCGCCACTGGCCCACCCGTGACGGTGAAGTACACCGTCCGTTGCGGTAAAGGTGTGTTGTCGTTACCGGCGGTCAGCGTTGCGGTAACACCGGTGCTGATTCCGTCGACTCTCACACTTTGTGCACCGCCCGCGACAGCCAGGTTCGCGGAAGACTTCAGCACAGCGAAGGGGCTTTCTGCCGAGCTTCCAGCGAGTCCCGCCGCTGGCTGACCGGCAAACGAGGCAACAAGGGGGTACACGCCGGCCGGAAGATCCAGAGGGAACGCGATGGATGCAGTGCCCGAGCTGTCGGTTGTTGCCGACCGCGTGGCGCTGCCAAGCGTGAACTGCACCACTGCATCCTCGATGCCAGGTGATGGACCAGTGGCCCGTCGCAGCGTGGCTTCCACCGTGATGGTGTTGCCGCTCGCGGCGGATGTCGGGGCAGCGTCGAAGGCAAGGAGCGTCTCGGCGAGATTGACAGGCTGGCCATCGTCGCCCACGTCGCCGATTGCGCCGACGATCTGGAAGTAAGCGCCATAGTTGTCGTCCGTGGTACACAGCCCCATGCCGTTGCAGGCGACGAAGATGGCATGCAGCGTGCGCGGGTCGTTCGCTGCACCCTGGAGACGTGTGCTCCACACACTGGATTCATCTGCGTCCTGCTCGAGATCGAGCGGGGTCCACTCTCCTGCCGGCGTGATCCCGACGGACTCGGCATGCGTGTACACAACCCAGACCGTTTGCATGCCAGCGGCGGGATCGCCTACGGCATTGACAAGGAACACCACGTCATTTCCGTCGGTGACTGCGCGGGCGCCGGTCAGCGTGGGGGGTGCGGACAGTGCGGGACGGTTGTCGCCGTAGGTTTGCGTGTTGTCGCTGTAGAACAGCCGGAAATCGAGTGTGTCGAAGCGACGCCTGATGGCCTGCCCGTCGCCGATGTTTTCAACCCGGTGCTGCACCGGCGTCACGTTCAGGCGTGTGATACCTGTTGCGCCGAGGGCCCCGTAATAGTTGGGAATCCCCAACCGCATCGGGTAATACAACAGCGAGGCAAATTTCGAGTGAGCCGCGCGCAACTCTGTCGTTGCTGCTCCATCGACCGGTACGACGCTGTCTTCGCTCCACCTGCCACCTCGGAAGCCGACACCGCGCAATGACTGATCGGCCACTGAAACGTTGATCGATTCGAGTGGCAACACCGGTTCGCCGGGATTGATTGCGAGCCCACCGAGGCCGCTGAGGTAACTGGCGGCAAACGTCGGGAACGGTTCCGTCGAGGTTGCGGGCGGGTTGGCCAGATCCGCGAAGTTGATGATCTGCTCGATCAGTTCGTCTTCGAAGTCGAGAGAGAGATCGGCGGCGCGCAGATCGAGTTCGTCACCCGGCGTACCGGGGGCTACCGGAGCGGTGACGACGGCAGACGCATCGGAGTCGTCAACAAGACGCTGCCCGGGCATGTTGACCTTCAGCATGGGCAGGCCAAACAGGGTGCTGATCAGCAGCGACTTGCGGTGCAGGCCCTTGTTGTCGGAGGTCTGTTCCAGATAGTTCTGTTTCGCCTTCACCAGCGCCTTACCGATGGAGACGGCACCCACGCCGGTACGGAGTTCCCGGGCGAATTCAAGATACAGCCGTTCGCCAAACTCGATGAATTCCGTGTCGCCGTACTGATAGCCCGTGCCGCCGACAAACGTCGCGCCTTTGCGCGCGAAGGCCTGGGCCCAATCCAGGGGCAATGCGACCCCTTGTTTGATTTCACCATTCACCACGTTGTAGCCGGAGTGGCAGCCGTTGCTGAAGATCAGCGCATTGACCAGATCAACGTTTGATTCGAGCAGTTCTGTCGACAGCATCGACGTCTTGAAGTCGGCAGCCAGGGCGCTGAAGGCGTTGAAGTGCCCAGCCAGGTAGATGATGTCTTCACCCTGCGCCAGCAGCGCGTTGCGCAGTGCGCCCGCATTCCAGGAGCGGGGATCGTCCGGTGAAATGGTGGCGTCGGCGATCAGCGTCTCGTTCCGCGCACCCGTGGTACCGGCGACCAGTTCGAGTTGAATCGCCCGGGCAGCATCCTCGAGGAAGTCATAACCGGTCACGAGAGTCGCCTGCGGCGTCGGCGCGGTACCGTTGGCGGTGGCGAGATAGGCGTCCAGGACGACGATCATCTCGTCCGGCGTCTCGACGAGACGGCCGACAGCCAGGTCGGGGATCGGAAACTGGCCGTCACGCAGCGACAGCGTCGTACGTGCTCCGTACTGGTCCTGACCCAGGACGTAGTTCAGGCGTAATGCGGCCTGGGATTGGGTGCCATCCGCCATCGGCGGATCGTAGTTCTGCTCCGGACCCAGCAGACTCTGGTCGGGATAGCGGAAGAACGGGATCTGACTGTCACTGCCGGCGATGACGACATAGGCGAGGTCCGGATTCGCCGCGCGATAAGAATCGATCACGAGTTTGATGGCCTCGGCGGTGAGATTTTCCGCGTAAGGACAAGAGCTGGACGTGTCAGCCTGGGCGTGCAGGAGCTGTACCGAGGCAAAAGCACCCAGATCAACCACGACGCCCCTGACCTCCGGGCGCGCGGCCAGCGTATTGAGCTTCGCTACCAGCCGCTGTTGCTCGGCCAGGGAGAAGCCGTCCGTCACCAGCCTGCTGGAGTCATGGAGAATGATCGTTTCGTAGTTCCCGGGTACGCCGCTGCCGGCCAGCGAATTCAGCTCCGGAGGAGTCAACTCGACGACGCCATTGCAGAGTCCACCGTCGTAGTCGACAGACACCACAAACGGTTGCTGGTCGTCGTTTGCTCCGTTCTTGCCCGTCACCCGGATATAAAAATCTCCGGTGTTGTCCCAGGTCAGCGTGCTGACTCGCTCGGTGCCCGTGCCGGACTGCGCAGAAACGGCGATGAGACTGCGGCTCTGCGCGCTGGAGTAGTTCTCCGCGCTGAACGCAAAGGGGCTGAAAGCAAAGGGACTGAATGCAAAGGGACTGAAAGCGAACGGGCTGTAGGAGGAGGACCCGGCTGCAGATGCGCTGTAAGCGAAGGGACTGAATGCAAACGGACTGACGGCGTTTTCGGCATATACGGACGGTGAAAATGCGAACGGGCTGAACGCAAACGGGCTGAACGCAAACGGGGAGACTTCCTCGGGGCTGAAGGCGAACGGGCTGATTTCCGAAGTCGCCAGCACGGAAGGCGCAAATTCTGCACCGAGCCGGTTGAGACCTTCAACGTCAGTGTCGTCGTTTTCGTTCAGACCCGCGTAGGCTTTGGCAATGTCCTTGAAGACGACGAGGTCGTAATCCGCCGGCAGATCCGACAGCTCGATCACGGCTTTGGCGTTGGGTTGAACGGAAAATTTGTACCAACGCGCCCGGCCAGGTGCGTCGATAAAGCCGCCAGCGGTCGGGGCTGCCCCTCCCAGTGAGATCTCCTCGGCCCTGGTCCATGAATCGTTATCCGGACCCGCGACGATACAAGCCGAGGCCTCTCCGGAAATCGCGCCGTCCACCAACCGGGCGGAGGCATACTGCTGCGGTGATCCGGCAAGTTCCTGCGTCACGTAGGCGTTGCCATGGTCATCGAACTGATTGCTCGAGTTGATCAGATTGGTGGGATTGTCGATGACCCCGAGAACCGTTGGTGCCACGAGTTCGCCATCGGTACAGGTATTGGAAGACCGAATCTGGATGTCCGGAACGATCTGGTTCGGTGCGCCGTTGAGCTGCAGGGTGACACGCGTGGTGGTGGCAAGCTCTGCCGCCTGCAGGAGTTGCGCCGTGCCGGTCAACCCTGCTGGCCCGCCGTAAGCTTGCAAGGCTGCACAGGTTTCGGGGGCGGGTCCCGAGGTGGGCGTGTAGACGATGTTCGCTATACCCGGGGTTGTTGCGAAAAACGTACCGAGCAGGTTGGTGGGATCTTCGTGAAGAAAACCAAAGGGGCTCAACCCATAGATGTGCCCAGAGATCTGAGGAGTGTCGATCACGTCGCCCGAAGCATTGTAAACCTTGATGCCGACGAGTCCGTTCGCGCACGCCCCACCTACATAAAAGACTTGGGCATATTCTCCAGGATTCATATGATACGGCTGACTATCCAATCGGAGAGGATCCGACAGGCCACTCAGTGTGAACGTAGGGTCCCCAAACTGCCTCGGATACGCTGGAGTGCGCTGGACGTCGTGAACGAAATCCGCCCCATATCGGCCTGTTGTGATGTCTGCGGCTGCACCGCTGCCAATGAGCAGCGCACCGGTGAGAAGCCAGAAGTTGCCCAACGTTCGTGATCTGCGCATTGTTGTTCTCTTTACTCTCATGAGGCTAATCTTCAGGCCGGGCTGATACCCTCAAAGCCATTATCACGATTCCGGTGGTCGCCAACCAGTTCCAGCCGACAGAGAGCCTGAACATCTCTGCTGCTGCTTGCCGCCGCAGCGTTTCGCGCCTGGGAGTCTATCGGGCACCGTCTCGAAGCGATGTTACTTAGCAAGAATCGCACCACTCGAACAACAATATAGACTAGAATATTGCCTAAATGAAGATCTGATTGCCTCGTCCTTCCGAATAACCCACCCTGAATTCCAGACCTGAATCCGCATTTGGTACATTACCGACTACCTCAGGAGATCACTCACCATGGCCTATCGCCCGAAGCGCATGAAATTCGGCATCTTTCTGGCGCCGTTTCACCGCGCTGGCGAAAATCCCACCCTCGCCCTGAAGCGCGACATGAAGTTGATCGAACTGCTGGACGAACTGGGTTATGACGAAGCCTGGATCGGCGAACACCACAGCTTCGGCCGCGAAATCATCGCCGACCCCGTGGTGTTCATGGCTGCGGCAGCCGAGCGGACTCGCCGCATCAAGTTTGGCACCGGCGTGCTCAGCCTGCCGTATCACCATCCCCTGATGGTGGCCGACCGCATGGTTCAGCTTGACCATATGACAGAGGGCCGCGTGATGCTTGGCTGTGGTCCGGGTGCACTCGCGTCCGATGCACACATGATGGGTATTCCGCCAACGGAGCAGCGTCGCCGCATGGCGGAGTCACTCGAGGCGATCATGAAGCTGCTTCGCCGGGAAGAACGGGTCACGATGAAAACGGACTGGTTCGAACTGCGGGATGCACAATTGCAACTTGCCTCCTGGTCAGACCCGCATCTGCCGGTCTCGGTTGCCGCGTCATTTACACCTGCCGGGCCGATGGCCGCCGGCAAATACGGCACAGGGCTCCTCTCCGTTGCAGGTGTGGACAACACCGGCTTCGAGCGTACCTGGGGCTGGGCCGAAGAAGCGGCTGCGCAATCCGGTCGCCAGATCTCGCGCGAACACTGGAAGGTTGTGGTACCGATTCATGTCGCCGAGTCCCGCAAGCAGGCGCTCGCAGAGATTGAAGCGGGCTACCACCTGCGCGCCTACACAGGCGATGCAAAGGACCCCAGTGCTGCCGGCCCCGGTTTGTTCGCAGGTGCGGGCACGCTGGAAAATCAGGCTGAACGGGGGACGGCACTGATCGGCTCGCCGGATGACGTTGCCACGTCCATCGAACTCATCATCGAACGTTCAGGAGGTATCGGTGGGATTCTCGGGCTCGCCCATGAATGGGCAAGTACCGAAGCGACCAACCGCAGCTTCGAACTGTTTGCGCGCCATGTTGCGCCACGTTTCCAGAATCAGCTCGAGCCGATTTACGAGAGTCGTGACTGGGTCGAGGGGCACATGCGCGAAGTTTTCGGCGGAACGTTGCCGGCGATGGCCAAAGCGTTCACCGACGCCGGCAAGGAATTGCCTGCAGCCATTGTCCAGCAACAGAAAGAGCGGGAGGAACGTCGCAAGGCGAGAGCCGCAAAGTCGGTGTCGGAGGATTGACGCGGTCTCCGCGGAGACGGGCCTCGCCCGGCGGTGAGTGCTGATGGAATCGATTCGTCTGTACTTCGCTCCACGCACTCGCGCCATTCGCGTGCGGTGGCTTCTCGAAGAACTCGACCTGCCGTACGCGCTCGAGCGAGTCACCTTCAAGCCGACCAGCGATCAGTTTTTCATCCAGGACACACCCTCGGGAAAAATCCCGACGCTGGTTGATGGCGACATCGTCATGTCGGAGTCCGGCGCCATGATCCAGTACATTCTCGACAAGTACGGCCAGGGCCGATTGATGCCGGCAGTGGATTCGCCGCTCCGCGCCAGGTACCTGCAGTGGCTGCACTTTGCGGAAGGTACCGCGTTCCCGCCAATAGGCATTTATGTCTGGCTGACAGCCTATCGCCAGGACGCAGCCAATCACCCCGACCTGGTGAGAGATGCAAGAAGCCGCGTACATGCAACGTTGCAGCAGGTTGAGGACACATTGGTCAATCGCGACTTCCTGATCGGCGCCGAGTTCACCGCGGCAGACGTGATGATGGGATTCACGCTGATGGCCGCAGAGCGTCTGGGCGTGCTGTCTGAAGAGCACACCAACCTGAGAAGCTACCTGCAGCGACTGCAGGCACGACCGGCACTACAGAGGGCGATCAGCTGAGCGCATGAGGTAGCCAGGATGGAATTTGACTACGTGATCGTTGGCGCGGGATCGGCCGGTGCAACACTTGCCGCCCGGCTGAGCGAGCGAGGCGCGAGTGTCTGCCTTCTGGAGTCCGGACCGGACTACCGCAGCGCGGATGCTCCGGAAGACATGCGTTCGCCGAACCCGGCCAACATCATCGTCGGGCCTGAATACAGCCGGTTCCGGTACGACGGCTTGATGGCCCGGCGCACTTCCGCCCAGACGCCTCGGGTGTACTGGCGTGGACGCGGCGTCGGCGGCAGCTCTGCGGTCAACGGACAGATTGCGATCCGCGCGACAGTGGAAGACTTCGACGACTGGGCGGCGGATGGCGCGCAGGGCTGGGACTTCGAATCTGTGCTTCCGTACTTCAATCGGCTGGAGACCGACCTGCGATACGCTGACAAGCCGTTTCACGGCGACAGCGGTCCCATACCGATCTACCGTGCGCCATTATCCCGCTGGGGTCCCGTCGATCAGGCACTGGGCGAGTCGGCGCTCGAAGCAGGGTACCCGTGGGCGCCGGACCACAATGCACCCGGTGCGCTGGGTGTCTCACCTTACGCAATCAACAGCCGCGATGGCGTGCGCGTGAGCACGAACGACGCCTACCTGGAACCCGCGCGCGGCCGCAATCATCTGCACGTCGAAGGGGATGCCACCGTGGAGCGGGTGATCTTTTCCGGCCCGCGTGCCGTCGGCATACGCTACTTCCGGCACGGTGTCTCGAAGGAAGTCTTTGGTGGCGAGATGCTCCTGTGTGCAGGTGCCGTGCATTCTCCCGCCATACTGATGCGCTCCGGCATCGGACCGGCCTGGCACCTGCGCGAAATGGGGCTGCCGGTGCACATCGATCTGCCTGTCGGCGAAAGCTTCCAGGATCATCCTGGGGCGACCTTTATCGTTCAGTTGAATGAGCAGGTTGCGCCACCCGCCGGTTCGAGGCATACCAATTGCTGCATTCGCTACAGCTCCGGGCTGGGCAATGCCGGTCCTGGCGACATGATGATCGTGGCGATGAACCGTCTCGGAGACAGCATCGGCCGACATGTCGGTGGATCGGGCGTGATCGGGCTTGTCACCGTCTGGGTAAACCAGTGTTTCTCGCGTGGCACAGTGCGCCTGCAGTCGACGGATCCAGGTGTGGACCCGTTCATAGAGGAGAACATGCTGGCTGATCCGGACGACAAGTTGCGGATGCGCGATGGAATTCTGCGGCTGAAGGATCTCGTCAGATCGGACGCTTTTGCAGCGGTGGGTCGGGTGCATCCGGGCGGTGCGTCGATGCATGCGCTCGACAGCAACGATGCAATCGATCAGTGGGCCATGGCCAACGTGGGCGATACCCAGCACGGCACCAGCAGTTGCCGCATGGGCGCCCCGGACGCGCCAACAAGCGTTGTCGATCCGGACTGTCGGGTTCTTGGCACCGAAAGACTGCGCGTGATCGACGCCTCCGTCATGCCGTCCGTGGTGCGCGCCAATACACATCTCACCACGGTCATGATCGCCGAACGGATGGCGGATCGCCTCTGATCGCCGCCAATGATGTGGCGACATCCGGTGTGTCCCGATCTTCCGCGGAAGATGGCATCGGGAGAACAACGGGGCGGCCGTCAGGCCGGACGAAGAAATAGCGCCCGCTGCGATGCTGCTGAATCGAGAAGCCGCCTTCATGCACCAGCGTGTGATGCGTCGTGCAAAGTACGAGCAGATTGTCGAGCGTGGTTTCACCACCGTCAGCCCAGTGCTGGATGTGGTGGCTGTCAAGGAACCGGGTATGGTGACATCCTGGAAAGGTGCAACACCGGTCCCTTGCGAATAAGGCTTTCTTCAAGGCACCGGTCACAAGTCGCTGCTTGCGTCCAACGTGCAGCGGCCGGCGCTCCTCATCCTCGATCAGCGGTGTCACCACTCCATCGCAGCACAGCCGCTTGACCGTCGGCAGCGGCAGGTCCGCTTCTCCACCTGCTCCGGAAAGCGCATTTGCATCGACATGAACGATGACCTGGTAATTGTCTGACGACGTCCCCTCCCCGTTCCGACCTGCCAGAGTATCCCGCGCCATCTGCACCAGCGCATCGGCCGCCTTCGCGAAGAGCGAACGCGAGGGATCTTGCGGCAGCGTACTGCCGACATACTCGAGCGCCTGCAGTACCAGTTCCAGGTCGACGCGGGGCAGTTCCACCGTCATGAGTCCGGAACCGTCCTCGCGGAACGACCGGCTGAGCGCGCGGGACTCGTGCAGTCGCCTCGCCTCGTCGCTGGACGCGGGCCCGTCGGCATTGCGCAGGCGTCGGCAGTACGCCTCGACCCGGGATGCCGACGCGGACAGCCCGAAAGTCAGGAGTTCGCGCTCGTTCTTCTCCGTGGCCACCCGAGAGATCGCCCGGACCTTGGAGTAGGAGAGTTCACCCCGTTCGAATGCGGCATCGATCGACGGTAGCGTCCAGAGGGCTTTCGCGACCCGCACCTTCTCCTGGGCCGTAACCCTTGAGATCCCGCACTTCCAGTTGAGCCAGTCGGCGCAATCGACATTGCCGTAAGACCTCCAGCCCTGACGCAGATCGAACTCGCGGAGCAACTGGAGAAACCGATGGGTCGCCTGCGAGACGGTGCGCCAGCTGTCGAGCAGATGGGCCTCCACATCGTCGATCGGGCGGAAGACAAGCACAGTGGAGGTGGCGGGCATGGTATTGTCCAATGACTGTATACATACACAGTATACCGTCCACCCCGAACGAAAACACTGTAAATTCATTGATAAAACGTCTTTTCCATCAACGCGCTGCGAACAGCTGAGGGGTTCGGCTGTCACGCAATCCGAAGCGAAGGCGAAGACGTTGAACTTCATCGACATCCAGCTATTGCGTATTCTGTCCGAGACCAAGCCGACACGGCGTACTCCACAGTGAAGAAAGACGATCCATCGCTCCAACGACTGCTGTGCGTCCAGGACCGCGACTCCATGAGCCGGACACTCGAAACCCTTGCTGAGCGCTACCCCGAGGTCGCACGAGACCTGCATCAGGATGCGCTGATCGCCCAAGGCGACACCGAGGGTCTGGTGGCCAGCCTGAGAGCGGAAATCACCGACGTCATGACGGAATCTGGATGGTACGACTCATGGCGGGACATCGGCTCGCCACCGGATCTGGCCAACGTCAAACGCGGTCTTTACGCACTGCTGAAGTCTGGCCAGGCAGACACGGTCATCGATCTGTGCCTGATGCTCTGGTCCTACCGGGAAGGACCGCTGAACAATTGTCTGGACGAAGGCGAAACATCGACGGTGATCGGTGAGTGTTTCGGGGTGGCCATCGAAGCTCTGCCTCAATCCAGTCTGTGCCCTGCGGAGCAACTCCTCTGGGAAATCGAGAGGTGTGTCGAAGACAGCTACGGTGTCATGCTTTCCGCACCGTTGCTGACGGGATTCACCCACTTCACCCAGACGCACTGGACGGAAGTGTCGGATCATCTCGTCGCGCGCCTGGCGGGTTTGGGACGGCCGCACATCCGCGACTTCAACACCCGCTATGCCCGCACTCAGTTGCTCGATGCGACGCTCCGGGCTCTTCGCAACGCCGGACTGGTCGAACGGGTCATTCCCCTCCTTGTATCGGAAGCCGATGCCTGCCAGTGTTATGCGCAACTCGTGGACACGCTGGTCGAGGCCGGACGCATCGAGGATGCCTGGCGTTGGTGCAAGGACGGATACGAACGCACCATCGTGAACAGTCCAGCCACTGCCAGTGGTCTGCAGCAGCGTCTCCGGCAGATGGCGAGCGCCAGCGGAGACTCGAATCTGGCCGCAGCCTACTGGGCGGAGGCTTTCTTCAGCGATCACACGACGCGCACTTACGAGGAACTGCGGTATGCCGCCGAGCAAGCTGGCTGCTGGATGCAAACCCGGCAAAGTGTGCTCGTCTACCTCGAGACCGGGCTGCGACCTGATCGCGCCAAACAGGATAGTGGACACATTTCCTGGTCCTTGCCAAGTCCCGAAACTACCACTCCGGACGGAGTTCGCCGCACCCACTTCAAACCGTTCCCGGACTTCGACGCGCTTATCGGAATCGGACTTCTCGAAGGCCGCCTGCAGGACGTGCTCGAACTACACGCCCGATTGCGACACAACGGGAAAAAATCCTGGGATGGTACCGACCAGGCGGTGGCGAGTGCCGCCGCCGCGACGCATCCGGATGTGGCCCTCACCATATGGCGCGCGATCGCGGATACCTTGATTGCTCGAGCAAATCCAAAAGCATACCAGCAGGCACGCCTCTATCTGCAGCGGATGGCGACGGTACTCACGCGCGAAGGACGACGCGATGAATGGGAGGCATTGCGAGTCACCATGCGGCAGCAACATCGAGCCAAACGGCGTCTGGTGCAGATCCTGGACACGCTATGAGACTGTGACATGCCCAACAACGAAGAACTGATCCGCACCATCCGTGCCACCCTGGACCGGGAGCGTCCAGCGTCGACTGAAGAAGCCCAGAAGATCATCGAGCGACTGCAGACGGCGCACAACCGTCGAAAGATCGAGAGTTTCGATGGACTGTCTCCCGAACAGATGGCCGGGTTTCTGTACATGCCTTTCGAGTGTCCACAGTTCGTGACCTTCGCATTGCAGTTGCCCGCATATGCGCAGGCGCCAATTCTCGAACTGTATGGCCGTATTGCCAATGCCATCGGCGAAAAGGGACTCAAGACCACTGTCAAGGGCAATCTCCCCCGCGCGCTGGTCCGGGAGGCGGCCTTCGCCTGTTTCCCGGAAGATCCAGACATCGAGCGCCATGTTTTTTCCGAAGAGGATTTCCCCTTTCTGCACGGCGTCCGCCTGATGACCGGGCTTGCGGGTCTGATCCGCAAGCAGCACGGAAAGTTCCTGCTGACTGCCAAAGCCCGGAAACTGCACGCGTCAGGTGGGGTCGCCAGCAGCTTCGCCGAACTGTTTAGGACGTTCGCCAAACAGTTCCACTGGGGCTACTGGGATGGTCTCCCTGAGCTGCCCATCGTGCAGGATGCCTTCATGTTTTCACTGCTGCTGTTCGCTCGTTATGGGGCGGAGCCCCGTCCAGAGTCGTTCTACTCCGACGCGTTCCTGCGCGCCTTTCCGCTGGCGATTCGGGAAGCCGTCGAATCGCCATGGAGAACTCCCGAGGAAACAGTCCGGATGACTTATGAAATCAGGACCTTCAGGTTCATGGAACTGCTCGGGTTCGCCGAGCGGCTGGACGAGCAGAAGGAGACCCAACGCAGATTGTACTCGCCTACGCGTGTTGGCCAGGTGCGCAAGCTCCCCCTGCTCGATGCGTGGCTTCGATTCACAGTTTGAGGCGAACCTGCTGAGCGTGCCCAGAATTGCTGCATCAAATCGGCGTCATGCAGCGGCCCACCCACCTCGTGTTTACAATCGGCGCCTTGAGTGTTTGGAAAGGCGTGATGGATACTCCGACGGCTCCGGGCCAAGTGGAACACGATGACAAGCCCACGAACAGGCCGGTCCGGCGAACTGTCCTACGAAACCCTGAAAAGCAGGCAACGCACTCTTCGGGAGGGCTTTCCTGACGGCGTCGGCCTGCGTGTCCACCGCGCCATCAGCTGGCTGCAGCGCAATGCGGCGTACGCCGACGAACTCAGGGATTCGGAAGCGGTCAAAGAGCGCTCGGTGTTTGACGGGTTCTTCAGCAAGCTCACCGATCTCGACAAGGACCTGCGCATCTACAACACGATCTGGGAACGGTATCCAGGCGAAATCAGGGTGTTGCTCGACAATCACTAGGTTTTCTCTCCCTTCTGGAGGTTTCACAACCGTGTTCCCGGCAACGACGACTGGGAGGCCATCATGACCGTGCTGGTACCGATCTTCATTGACCTGATCATGGACAATCCTTCCGTGGACTGGGGTGAGCCTTACTATCCTGTCGTGGACTGAACCCGCTTGTCCTCAACCTGAAACGGGCGCGTGTTCCGCATCCAGCCGATAGACAAATCTATCCGCATCAAAACCTTTGCGTTCGTCTGGATCGTCCACGAGCCTGGCCTCCATGGCGTAGATGTTGCCCTCGATGCGAACCCGCACCTTCGGATCGGCGCGCAGATGCGCAAGCCACGTCCGGCCTTCTGCAGGGTCGATGTACAGCCGCCCTTCGCGCACCACAAAATTGATCTCGACGGAGTACGGATCGTCCAACCGCGTCTCCAGCTCCAGCACACCGTCCTGCAGGAAAGACCAGTCTTCCGGCGCCGAACTTGACACCTGGCCCGCCAGCGCACCGCCCGGAATAGCGTAGAACGGTCCATCGCAGCCCGCCAGCAACACAAGAATCAGAATCGGTATCGATGGCAGATGTGGCAAAGGCATCGCAGAATCCTCGGTGTCTTGAAGTGCACCATCCTGCACATGACAAGGGATTGCGAGAACACCGCTTTTCGAAAGCACCCCATGCAGGAATGATAGAGTCATCCCTTCGTCCGAAGTGGTCACAAGGTCCAAAGGTCCGTGCGCATGGCGCCATCCCGACTCACCGACTGGAATCTCCTGCGATCGTTTGTTGCCGTCGTCGAGACAGGCTCGCTGAGCCGCGCGGCGATGCGCCTGGGCGTCACCCAGCCCAGTGTCAGCAGACACATGCGGCAACTGGAGCGCCTGCTTGGAGAGACACTCTTCGATCGGCGTCCCACCGGCCTGATCCCCACTGCACGCGCACAATCGCTCTATCAGGTCGCGGGAGGCATCGAAGCGCTGGTGCGCCGTGCCGAGGACAACTTTGACAGCTCCGCCGAGCGAGTCGCAGGCACGGTTCGCATCACGACCAGCGAGGCGTTTGGGGTACACGTCCTTCCACTCTGGCTGACCACCCTGCTGACGGATGAGCCAGAGCTGGAAATCGAACTGCGCGTCTCACAGAGTACCGAAAACCTGATTCGTCGGGATGCCGACATTGCCGTGCGGTTTGTGCGACCGGAACAGGACGGCGTGATCGCCAAGCGGGTTGGGCAGGTCAGGCTGGGCCTGTATGCCAACAGATCGTATCTGGCGCGCCACGGTGCGCCGACCTCGCCTGCTGACATCGGCGAACACCTGATGATTGGCGCAAACAGCCAGCCGCCGACGACCATCCCTTCGACCATACCCATCGTCAATCCCATGGGAGAACTGGTGAGCCTGGTCCGGCGCAGTCGCTTTCGAACCGACTCCGTGCTGGCCCGGTTGGCGGCCGTAGAGGTAGGGATGGGTATCGGGCCGATTCTCGAGAATCTGGCCGACGCTCGTCCCGATCTGCAGCGAGTGCTGGATGGACAGGTGACTTTTCCACCGATGGACATCTGGTTGTGCAGTCACGAGGACCTGCGCCGAAGCACGCGCATCCGCCGCGTGTACAACTTTCTCGAAGAAAAGTTGACCGCGTCATTTGGCCGGGACACAACCTGAACCCGCGCGACGTGGTGATCAGAAGCAAACCTGAAAATGAGAGGATCCTGCGCCCACTGATCGCGGTAGGATCACGGCGGCCGTGGGAACACGGAAAGTGTGGGCAGGAAATCAACGGCAATGGGGGAGCGGAACAACATGGGCAGACTCGCAGGCAAGGTCGCGATCATCACCGGTGGTGCACGTGGTCAGGGTGCGGAGGAGGCGCGGCTGTTCGCCGAAGAAGGCGCCATGGTAGTAATCACCGACGTACTCGATGAACAGGGCAAGGCCTGCTCCGCGGGCATCCCGGGATCACAGTACCTGCATCTGGACGTCAGGTCTGAAGCCGCCTGGGAACAGGTGGTCGAGTCCATCGTCACCCGGCATGGTCGTGTCGATGTGCTTGTGAACAACGCCGGAGTTGATCTCAACAAGCGCTTCGAGCTCACCACTCTCGAAGACTGGGAACGTGTGGTGGCCATCAACCAGACCGGTGTGTTCCTTGGCATGCGCACCGTCGGACGAGCGATGATTGCCGCCGGTACCGGTGGATCGATCATCAATGTCTCGAGTGTCGCAGGCATGGAAGGTGTGAAGGGCCGCGCCGCCTACGGCAGCACGAAATGGGCCGTTCGGGGCATCACCAAGGTTGGCGCGCTGGAATGGGGCGAGCACAACATCCGGGTGAACTCGATCCACCCGGGATTCATCGAAACGCCGATGACCGCAGATCTTCGTGCATTCAACGATCCGGCTACCCGGGCCTGGGCAGAAAAGATCGTGTCTCTCAGGCGCATGGGGCAACCCATCGATATCGCCTGGATGGCGCTATTCCTCGCCAGCGACGAATCCGCCTACTGCACGGGCCAGGAGTTCGTGGTTGATGGCGGTGTGCATCATTGAGGTTATCAGCCTGTTGCCTCACAGCCCGAGGGCCGGATGAGGATCTTCGCGTGGCCGTTGTCTGCACGCAGCGCTGCAAATGCGTCAGCTATTCCATCGAGATCGACATTGGCAGTCACGAACGGCCGCCAATCCACGTGTCCGCTCGACAGAAGTTCGAGCGCCTGCGTAAATTCGTCCGGTTCGTAATAGCTGACAAATTGCAGGCAGAGTTCCTTGGCAATGGCCAGCATCGGCAGGAAGTGGTCCTCGCCCTGGCAGATTCCGGCGACGACTACGCGGCTTCGAGCAGGTGTCTCACGTACGATCTGGCCGATGAGTCCGGGAGCCCCCACACACTCAAAAATTGCAGCCGGTCGTGAGGATTGGAGATGGGTGAAGGGCGACTCCTCGCGAGGATCGACGGCGGTGTCCGCACCGAGCCCGAGCGCAAGATTCCGGCGGGCGGTCGAGGGGTCCGAAGCAACGATCCGATGCGTCTTGCGTATCCGGTTATGCATCTGGACCAGTGCAATGATCGCCAGTCCGATCGGCCCACAGCCGATCACGACGATCTCTTCGGTACCGGTCAGCCGTGCCTGATTGAGGGCGTGCACGGCGATGGCAAACGGTTCGGTCAGTGCTGCCGCTTCGGTGGGCACACCGTCGCGCACCCGCAGCAAGCCCGCTTCCGGCAGCACCATGAACTGTGCATATGCACCGGTGGTACGGGTGGTGGCTCCAATTGCGACAGTTGCGCCATCGACGTGGACAAACGGCATCGCACAAACCCGATCATGAAGTGCCAGTTGCCGTGAACAACCCGGTCCAAAGGCCATGATCTCGCCAACAAACTCGTGACCCAGAACCAGCCCCTTGGTGATATCGTCAGGTGGCGCACCCAGTTCCTCTGCAAGACGCACGATGTCCGCGGCGTGTTTGAAGAGGTGCAGATCCGAACCACAGATCCCGCAGGCGAGAATGCGGACCAGTACCTGGCCTGCTCCTGGCTCGGGGGTAACCACCGTTTCGACGCTGAAGACACCATCCCGCAGTACTGCTGCCTTCATCCGGACTCACCGACCACCAGCAGTTGATCACACGACTTGCCCTGTGCGTGGCAGAACGCGCGATACAGATCGAGTGCACGTTGAGCATCAACGATTGCTGTCGGATTGCCGGCATCGTCGATCAGCACGTTGGCGCCCTGTATCGCAAACCACGCCTCGGTGACCCCCTGCTGCTCGGGTACCACCAGGGTATGTACCGATCCTGCCGGCTCGAAGAGATAGGATCCCGCACGATTCACGGATTCCGGGTACTCCTCGTAGAACCAGCTTCCACCGAGCGTGACGGCAAACACACAACCGGTATGAAAATGCCTCGGCAATTTGATGCCCGATGAAAAACGAGTCTTCGAAATCCACAATCCCTGGTTGAGATCGACATGCAGCAGCTGCAGTTCGCTGCCCTCGCCTGCATAAACATACGGCAGATCGGCATCGCCGATATGGTGTGCTTCACGCGCACCGACGGTCGGCACCATGCTCCTGCCGGCAAACTGCGCAAATACGTCGCTGATGATGTGGTCAGGAGTCATGGCATTCCTCAGCTGATGCTGACCGCAAGCCTGGAATAGTGGGCACGCGTCTGCTCGAAATCGGCTGGCATCCTGACGCGCGCAGGGTTGTACCAGGGCATGAAGGTGTTCACCAGACGCGGTGTATTGCGACGGTTGAAGGCTTTCTGGAACGCCCTTCTTTCCGCAAGCATCTGCGGGGTGGTCAACTCCGCAACCCGGCTGGCTTCGGCTGCCAGGAAGCAGGCGTGAAAACGTTGCACGTAACCCAGAAAGTGGCGCTGCGCCCACAGACCGGTGCGGACACGATAGAGATAGCCCCTGCCAAGAGCACTGTAGGCGTCGAAGGCCACACACCGATGTTCCATTTCTTCGGTGATGTGCCAGAGGAAAAGATCCCGGATCGGCGCAGTCATCTGCTCGTGAACACGCATCTCCATCTGCGTACGCGACATGGCCATGGTCATGCACTCGAACGCTTCGGCGTAGGCGAGATTGAAGGCGTGATCCTTCCCGGTACTGAAACGCTTGTAGTCGGCTTCAAGTTCCGCCTCGATTTCACGCAGCGGTGCAAACGCCGGATTGCGACGCCGCAGGAGCTCGTTGACCCTGGCATGCTGCTGATAGTGCTGACCCTCCTGGGAACAGAAGCGCCGCATCTGCTCTTGAAGTTGCGGGTCCCTGACTTCGGGCAGCGCGGCGCGGATCGATCGCATCAGGTAAGGTTCCAGGTACGGCATGGTCATCCAGTACGCATGCGAGCCGTAGGACAACACGGGATCGCCGCGAAAAAACACCAGATCCAGATCGTCTGCAAAACCGAATTCCATCCTGCGCACGGACATCGTGCTTTGCGGATCGTTCTGCCGGGCATTCATCGGGGTTCTTCCCTGGCGGGGCCACGTGGGGAAATGCCTTTTGCGATCAAGTCGCCATAAGCTCGATAACGTCGGTGCCACAGGTCTTCTTCGAAGCCGGACCGGCCGAGAATCAGCTTGATGTACGGATCCATCAGCAGTGTGCCGGTCTCCAGAAACATGAACAGGAACGGCAACCACAGCCGATCCACTTCGGGACGGATCCTGCCTTGTGCATCGAGCCGATCGATCGAACCGCGAACCAGATCAAAATAACGTTTGAACAGTGCAGCACCCCACGGCGTCTCTTCAAGCAGTGCACGGCGGAAATAACGGCAGAACATGGGCCATTCGTCGGTGATACTCGCCACCCACTGATCCACCGACCGCACCAGATCACCGGGTGGCTGATCTTCGACGTGGCCGGTTTCCCCTTCGTAAAACCGTTCGAATTGCGCGATGAAGTATTCATCAACCGCCTGTCGCAGGCCCTCTTTCGAACCGTAATGATGGTTGATCAGGCCAACCGAAACTTCGGCCTTGGCTGCGATGTCGCGAGTGGTCACGCCATCAAACCCGCGCTGCGCAAACAGTTCCATGGCACACAGCAGAATGCGGTTTTTACCTGAACTGGTTTCGACCAGTTCGAGCTTCGCTTTTTGTGGAGGACGTTTCACGTTCCACTCACTGGTAGCTCAGAAAGCCCTGGCTGAACGCAGCCTGGCCATCCTGTGTCAGGACGCTGAAGAACAGCGTGCCCCCTTCGTCGCCGTGAATTTCCAGCGTCAACGTCGACGGCATCAGCACCATCGCGGTGAATCGTCCGCCAAGCCTGCGCACGCGTGTGGGATCACCACCAAGATACTCATCGACGAGTCGGCTCACCGCCAGCGCCATGGTCGCGGTGCCGTGCAGGATGATGTCGGGCAACCCCGCAGCCAGTGCAACCTTGCGATCGGAGTGAATCGGATTCCAGATACGCGCGCATTCGGTATACACATGGGCCAAACCGGCCATGACGGGGATATGGAGGCGCCGAGGTTCGCTGGCCGCGCGACCCAGGCGCGGGAGTTCGGGTGGCGTTTCAACCGTTGCCGGTGCACCCACCACGTCGACATTGCGGCTGATGCCCAGCTGATAGGTACGACATACCAGTGTGCCGGTGGCGTCCACTGTGTCGAGCCGCGTTGACTGCGCCGCGCCTGGTTTGATCTGCTGCAGGCCGATCACCGTTGCGTGAGTGGTCAGTCGATCACCGGCACGGATGGGACGATAAAGATGCAGGTCATGCGCGGCATGCACACCTCGGGCACCTTCGGCGGGGGTGACCGATTCGGATCCCGGCAGATGCCGACTGCTGAGTATGACGGGCCACTCCAGACATACCGGGAACACCGGATGCGCGATCACGGTGCCTGCCTGCGTATCGAGATAACGAGGATTCTGGTCCGCGAGACCCGCAGCGTACGCCATGATCCAGCGCGCATCGACATCATGCGTGATTGCCGGGGTGCGGGCTCCGACCATCGCGGTATTGAGTGGCATGGCTGAATTCAACCCTTGGCAAACTCGCGTTGTCGAGAATACTAAACGTACGTTCAGCCTCTTTTCAAGAACCACTTTAGAAGTATGTCAGCATATTGTTGATTTTAGTCGATGCTGTGGCAGAATCTGTCTACTGATCATACGTTCAGTTCTGCCCTTCATGAACACGAGGAATACCCGAGGGAACCCAGGGTCATACACGACTTTGTCGTGCGCCACGCAAAAGTTCGCCCTGAAGCGGAGGCCGTAGTTGATGGCTCGACACGCCTGAACTTTGCCGAACTGCGAACGCGGGTCGATGACATCGCCGCGGCGCTGCTCGCCCATGGGATCAACCATGGCGATCGGGTCGCTACCCTGGCAGCACCGGGTCTCGATTTCTGGTTGACGTACCTTGCGAGCGTGTCGATAGGGGCGATCTGGCACGGGCTCAATCCGGTCTATCGCGAGCGGGAGTTTGCGTATCTGCTGGAGGACGCAAAGCCCGCACTGGTTTTTGTCCGCTCACCATGGGATGGGCGTCACTACGATGCTGAACTGCGCGCGGTGCCTAACTCGGTTCGCACCTTTGTCACGCTGGGCGAACCGGAAGGTGGAGCACTTTCATTGGCAAAGTTCAGTGCAGCCGGCGCCATGGTGCCGCGAGACCGGCTCGACGCCGCACGTGCACGTGTTGAGTTGCAGGACATCGCTGTCATCGTTTATACGTCAGGCACGACCGGACAACCCAAAGGCGCGATGCTGTCGCACAACACCATCGTACAGTCTGCACTCGCCAATGCGCGATGGATGGGTGATCGCCTTGAGAGCACGGTGTGCGCCGCACCAACCAACCATGTTGGCGCGTTGAACAACGTGTGCATGAACCTGTTTGCGCAAGGCGGCCGGATCATCTTCCATCCCCGGGTCGACATCGCTGCGCTCGGAAGAATACGGAACACCGAGCGACCGAGTTACCTGGTGACGAGTCCGACCGGATTCATGATGACGATGAACTCACCGGGATTTGACCCGCGAAAACTCGACCATACCAGGCTCGTCGTCTGTGGCGGTGCAACCACATCTCTGAACATACTCGAAGCCTGGCAGCCGATCGGCTGCCCGATTGTTTCGGTGTACGGGCAAACGGAAACCTGCGGCATCATCACCCACACCGACATGGATGCGCCTCTCGAGGATGTTGCGCTGACCATCGGCCGACCCCTGCCGGGTTGTGATTTCCGCGTTGTGCGGCCGGATGGCAGCCTCTGCGCCAACGGCGAATCCGGTGAACTGCAGTTCCGCGGACCATATGTCATGAGCGGCTACTTCAATCGGCCCGACGCCACGCGAGAGGCGTTTACCGCCGAGGGCTATCTGCATACCGGTGACCTCGGATACCTCCGCAACGACGGCAACATCGTGTTTGTCGGGCGGTTGAAAGAGATGTTCAAGTCCGGTGGATACAACGTGTATCCCCTCGAGATCGAACAGGCAATCACCGAGCATCCGGATGTACTGATCGCGGCCGTGTTACCCGTGCCCGACCCAATGTATCAGGAGGTAGGCCACGCATTCGTGATGCCCATGCCGGGACACTCGATAGAGCCAGCGGAGTTGAAGCGCTTCCTGAAGGAACGAATTGCCAACTACAAGGTGCCAAAAGGGTTTTCGGTGCAGGCAGCCCTTCCGCTGCTGCCAAACGGCAAGATCGACAGGCAGCAGTTGAAGTTGCAGTTGGGTTCCAGCTAGGCCGGTTGCCAAAAATCGCGGCGAAGTGCCTGCCGGTGGGCTACCTTGTTGCTTCGGCTCGCTCGCGGGCCATCGCTCTGCGCAGATCGTTTTTCACGTAATTTGCAACGCCCTCGTCATCCACTTCCGACGGCGTGTCTGTGGCGCGGGAGATCTCCGCGGCCAATCCCGCGACAAAGGTTCCCTGGAAAACCACATCCTGCCTTTTCTTGCCTGGATCGAGGCGTACGTTTGCCACGATGAATCCTGCACTGCGATCGGCGCTGGCGGCGATGCTTCCGTCAGAGCGCGCGATCGCGGAGAGACCGGGGAACTCACCATCGGCGATGTAACCGGGATACCCTGGAAGCGGCGAACGCCACGGTCCGACCTTGTTGACCGCCACGACCGGTACTCCCAGGGCGGCGCCATAAAAGGCGGCGTACTCGCTACCGGACAAGGGTTGGGCACCCGTGCCTCCGCGGAGCGCCGGAAATGAAAACGGACTCAGCAGCAAATCCACTTTGGCAGAAGCGACTTTGTCGGCGATGCGAGTCAGGTAGTTTTCGTAGCAGATCATGATGCCAATGCGTCCGAGTTCCGTATCGATTACATGGGAGTTCACTTCGCCCCGGAAAAAATAGCTCTCCAGACTGGCCGGCACTTCCTTGCGTACCTTGCCGGCCACCTCGCCCCTGGGGTTGGTCTACACGAAGGTGTCGAAGAAGTGCTCGCCCTCCACTTCCAGAAAGCTCGTACCCAACCAGACACGGTACCTGGCACTTTGCTCAACAAGCCAGCTCACCGTAGGTCCGGTCATTCCTTCGCCACTCTCCCAGATGGCCGGACCCAGGTGGTAACCCGTTGGCATGAATTCCGGAAAGACGATCAACTCGGCATTTGCAGCGACCGCCTGTTGGAGCCATCCCTCGGCGGTTTTCAGATTGCCGCCAATGTCTCCATCCACGGATTCAAACTGAACCGCAGCCACGACCAGCTGGCGAGCTGCGGGCTCAGCACAACAGAGAAGCGGCAGGAGGCAAATGAACAGTGTGGCTGGAGTGCTTCTCATGCGTAATCTGTCCTGCAGCTTCCGGATTGTGGAAGAGCGTGTCCAGCGCTCACCATCAAAGTGAGGTCGGACTCTGTAACGACACAGTCGGGTCAGGTACAACTAACGCATCCTCCTCGAACTTCGCGGGATCCCATGCACCAGCGCAAGGTTCGATTGCTGCTTTGCGTTCCAGGCCTGCTCGTCATGATTTCAGGTTGTGCGGACTCGCAGGAACAGAATGAAGTTTCTGACCAGAAAAGACCGATATCGGGCGCGGTTATCAGCGGTCGTGCAGCACCTCCTGACAATGCACCTTCCGAATCTGCCATCAGAGAACTGGCAGAACGAGGTGATCCATCTTTCCAGTTTCTTCTTGGAATGACC
Organism: Pseudomonadales bacterium; assembly: GCA_041752315.1. Taxonomy (GTDB): domain Bacteria; phylum Pseudomonadota; class Gammaproteobacteria; order Pseudomonadales; family Azotimanducaceae; genus SYFY01. Next base: position 12,549 of record JBGSHJ010000073.1, on the reverse strand, counting down.
TCAGAAGATCCTCGGGAAGGCGCCAGATGGCTGCGCAGGTCAGCCGACCAGGGACACCTCCAGGCACAGACAAGTCTGGCATCGCTCCATCTCCAGGGAAAAGGAGTGGAACGCAGCGAATCAGAAGCCATGCTCTGGCTGGGCAGGGCTGCCGCTCAAGGCCATGCCGTCGCTCAGGCGACACTGGGTACTTTCTATCTTCAGGGTGAACAACGCGGCACTCCGGAGGACCTGCTACTGGCTTACATGTGGCTGGACGTCGCCCTGCCCAACCTGGAGTCGACCAACGCCGAGCAAGCCAGAACGGATCGCCAGAAAGTCTCGGGGTTGATGAAGGTTGAGCAGATTGAGCGAGCGCAGGAACTCTCTCGAAAGTGTCTTGCGCAGAACTACAGGAATTGTGGGGCCTGACAGGGACGACGGAAACGCTCCTCCACGCCGTCGGGGTCTCCACCAGTGGCAGGTACGCCTATTTTCCTACCGACTGGACCAGGATCACCGCGCCGGCCAATTCTCTTGTCCAGTTTACCGCCGCTCAGTATGCTCCCCGAGCGGTTCGGGAACCGACCGCCGGCATTCCAGATCGCCCGACTGAGCCGCCACTTCACGATTTTGCCCCAAGACTTTCGGCGACCTCGCCACGAGAGCGTAGATTGAACGCCAGAAAACCGAAGAGGACTCCCTCGCGTCAAGCGCCGAAACCGCGCTCGCCGCCCGTCGCGGACGTAGAAGAGGTCGAACAACCGTCTGCACCTGACGCTTTTCCGGTTGTCGGGATCGGCGCCTCGGCCGGAGGCCTGGCCGCGTTTGAAGCGTTTTTCTCAGGAATGCCTGCAGACGCCGATCCTGGCATGGCGTTTGTGCTGGTCCAGCACCTGGCCCCGGACCACAAAAGCATCCTCACCGAGCTGATCCAGCGCTATACCCACATGAAGGCTTTCGAGGTCGAAGACGGGATGATCGTGCAGCGCAACTGCGCTTATATCATCCCGCCCAACCGGGACATGGCGTTTCTGAACGGCGCCCTGCAATTGCTCGAACCCAGCGCGCCGCGCGGTCAGCGGCTGCCGATCGATTTCTTCTTTCGCTCGCTGGCGCAGGACCAGCGCGAACGGGCCATCGGCATCGTACTCTCCGGCACCGGCAGCGACGGAGCACAGGGGGTGCGCGCGATCAAGGGCGAGGGTGGTATGGTCATCGTGCAATCACCCGAGTGCACCGAATTCGACGGCATGCCGCGCAGCGCCATTGCGACCGGGCTCGTGGATTACGAGCTGGCTCCGGCTGCAATGGCCACCCAACTGATCGCGTACGTCTCGCACGCATTTGGCCACGCTCGTGAAACCGTTACCGTCGACAAGACCGAAGCCTCGCTGAAGAAGATCTTTGTGCTGCTGCGTGCCCAGACCAGCCATGACTTTTCGCAATACAAGCCCAGCACGATCAATCGGCGCATCGAGCGGCGCATGGCAGTTCACCAGATCGATGGAGTAGGCAGCTACATCAAATATCTGCAGCAGACACCCACCGAAGTGGAAGCATTGTTTCGCGATCTGCTGATTGGCGTCACCAATTTCTTCCGCGATCCAGACGCTTTCCAGGTGCTTGAGGAACACGTCATTCCCAAGCTTTTCGAAGGCAAGCCGGCGGGCGCCGTCATACGCGCCTGGTCCGCGGGGTGCTCTACGGGCGAGGAGGCTTACTCCATCGCCATCCTCCTCCAGGAGCGTATCGAGGCACTCAAGCAGAACTACACGGTGCAGTTTTTCGCCACCGACATCGACAGTCGCGCCATCGCCACTGCGCGTGCCGGCGTGTATCCGGCCAGCATCGCCGCGGATATTTCGCCGGAACGCCTGGCGCGCTTTTTTTCAGCCGAGTCTGGCAACAGCAGTTACCGTATTCACAAAAGCATTCGCGACATGATGGTGTTCTCCGAGCAGGACCTTATCAAGGATCCGCCATTCTCAAGGCTCGATCTGATCAGCTGTCGCAACCTTCTGATCTATCTCGGTGCGGAACTGCAAAAGCGATTGATTCCGCTGTTCCACTACGCGTTGAAACCGGACGGCATATTGTTCCTTGGCACGTCCGAAGGGGTGGGTGGGTTTGTCAGGCAGTTCGCCGTGCTGGACCGACAAGCAAAGGTGTTTCAGCGAAAGGAGGACTTTCATGGCATGGAGCACTCGACCCTTGGGCGTTTTCTTCCACGACCCTCGCCGATCGATGCGCCGGCACCTCGCGATTCCCGAAAAACGACCGCACCCGGGAAATTGCCGCTACGTCAGCTGACCGAACAAGCACTTTTGCAGCAGCTGGCCCCGGCGAGCGCGCTGGTCAACCGCCACGGCGACATTCTCTACCTGCACGGTCGCACGGGGATGTACCTGGAACTGGCGCCTGGCGAAACCGGCATCAGCAACATCCTGAAGATGGCCCGGGAAGGCCTGCGTCACGAGTTGACCAAGGCGCTGCAAATGGCGGTTGGCGGCAATACGACGGTGCGCAGTGCGGGGTTGCGCGTCAAAACCAACGGCCATTACACATGGGTGAATCTGACTGTCTGCCCCGTTGTAGCAGATCCCTCGGCAATGCCGGAGTCGAGTTTGTACCTGGTTATCCTGGAGGATGCACCGCCTCCCAACCCCGAACGAGAGCAGCACGCGACGCTACCCTCCAGTGCCGCACAGGCAGGTCCGGAAGCGGACGCTGAGGCGCGCATCGCTGCACTCAGGGATGACCTGCGCGCCAAAGATGAATTCCTTCAGAGTGCGCACGAGGAACTGGAAAGTTCCAATGAGGAACTCAAGTCCTCCAACGAGGAAATGCAGTCCGTGAACGAAGAATTGCAATCCACCAACGAGGAGCTCGAAACCTCCAAGGAAGAATTGCAGTCCGTCAATGAAGAGCTCGGCACCGTCAATTCCGAATTGCAGACAAAGGTGGCGGATCTCTCGCGGGCCAACAACGACATGAATAACCTGCTAGCCGGCACTGGAATCGGAACCATCTTTGTAGACCATCAACTGCGCATACTTCGTTTCACTCCGTCTGTCAGCGCCATCATCAACCTCATTCCGACTGACCTCGGAAGGCCGGTAGCTCACATCGTCTCCAACCTCATCAATTACAACAGTCTGGTGGCCGACGTCCAGGCAGTCCTTGGCACACTGATTCCAAAAGAGGTGACCGTGCAGACCAGGGAGGGTACGTGGTACACGATGCGCGTCCTGCCTTACCGCACGCTCGACAACGTCATCGAAGGGGTGGTGATCTCCTTTATCGACGTCACAGAGTCTGTCCGGACCAAGGAGGCGTTGCAAAAAGCCAATGAGCTGTTGCGCCTCGCTGTCGTGGTGCGGGATGCACACGATGCAATTACCGTCCAGGACTTGAGTGGACGCATCCTCGCCTGGAATCCAGGCGCGGTGCGCCTGTACGGCTGGAGCGAGGCCGAGGCACTCCTCATGAATGTCCGCGATCGGATTCCGCCGGAGCTGCGTGAGAAAGCCCTGGCCACGCTTCGCCAACTAAGCCGCGAGGAGATACTGGAGCCGTATCGTACGCAGCGGCTCAACAAACAAGGCGCGGTCCTGCCGGTCTCGATCATCTCCACCGCGTTGATTGATAACTCCAATGAAATTTATGCGATTGCGACGACTGAACGGGCAATCGGAGGCGGTCCCAAATGACCGACGCGCCGAACCACAGCCAGGACGACGCTTCCCGGGCGAGCGCATCGCTGGCGCTGCGTCAGCAGGCTGAAACGCATCTCCGGAAGTCCTCTGCCCTGGCGACTGACCATATCGACGCACTCTCGCTGGAAGCCGTCCGGCGAATGGTGCATGAACTGCGCGTGCACCAGATCGAGCTGGAAATGCAGAACGAAGAATTACGCCTCTCGCAGCTGGCACTGGACACGGCGCGGGCGCGCTACTTCGAACTCTACGACCTGGCACCAGTCGGCTATTGCACAGTCAGCGAGCGGGGCCCGATCATGCAGGCCAACCTCACCATTGCCAGTCTGTTGGGCGTGACCCGGGCCGCGCTCAGCAAGCAGGCACTGACGCGCTTCATCTACCGAGAGGACGAAGACACCTACTACCTGCTCAGAAAAGCGCTCGTCGAAAGTGGCGAGCCGCAATCCTGTGAACTGAGGATGAAAAAACCGGATGGCTCCCTCTTCTGGGTGCACCTGGCAGCGACCGCCGCACAGGATGCCGATGGGGCACCGGAACTGAGGATTGCGATCACCGATATCAATGAACGCAAACAGGCGGAGTTGCTGCTGCGCGGCAGCGAGGACCGTTACAAGACCTTGTTCAATTCGATGGACGAAGGTTTTTGCGTCGTCGAAGTGCTTTTTGATTCATCCGGGAAACCGGTGGACTACCGCTTTCTTGAAGTGAATCCCAGTTTTGAAAAGCAGACTGGCATGCAGGGGGCTACCGGCAAGCGCATGCGTGAGATCGCTCCAGATCACGAAGCCCACTGGTATCACAGCTACGGCAAGGTCGCGCGGACCGGCGAACCCGTCAGCTTTGTCGCCGAAGCCAAAGAGTTGAATGGCCGATGGTTCGACGTGAATGCGTTCCGGATTGGCGGACACGAAAGTCGAAAGGTCGCGGTCCTTTTCACCAACGTCACCGAACGGAAACGCATTGAACGTGAGCTCACCAGCGCGGTGGCCGTCGCCGAGAAGGCCAATCTCGCAAAGTCGGAGTTTCTGTCCAGCATGAGCCACGAGTTGCGCACTCCACTCAGTGCGATCCTCGGTTTTGCCCAACTCCTGGAATCTGGCTCACCGACACCAACACCCATCCAGCAGCGGAGCCTCGAGCAGATTCTCAAGGCCGGTTGGCACTTGCTGGAACTCATCAACGAAATCCTCGACCTGGCCGTGATCGAGTCGGGCAAGCTCACGCTCTCGATGGAATCGATCGCGCTGGCCGAAATATTGCGCGAATGCGAAGCACTGATCGAACCGGAGGCGCAGAAGTATGGCATCCGCGTGACGTTTGCTGCCCTCGAACAACCCCTCTTCATCAAGGCAGACCGTACGCGGGCCAAGCAGGTGCTTATCAACCTGCTTTCGAATGCCATCAAATACAACAGGGCCGGCGGAACCGTCAGCGTGGTATGCACCGTGAGGGGAGGAGATTCGATTCGGATCAGCGTCCGGGATTCCGGTGTGGGAATGACTCCCGATCAGCTTGCCCAGCTTTTTCAGCCGTTCAATCGGCTTGGACAACAGGCCAGCCTCGTAGAAGGTACGGGCATCGGTCTGGTCGTCAGCAAGCAGCTCGTAGAGTTGATGGGAGGCGTCATTGGCGTTGAAAGCAGCGTTGGACAGGGCAGTCTGTTCTGGTACGAACTCAAGCTGACCTCTGCCCTGCAAGCTGCCATCCAGCAGGAAATCGACCTTGCGGGATCGCAGACTCCAGTCGACACGACGATGAACGTCGTTCTTTACGTCGAGGACAACCCCGCCAACATGCTGTTGGTGGAGAGCATCATAGCGCGACGACGCGATTTCCGGTTCTTGAGCGCGCGCGACGGCATCAGCGGTGTGGCGCTGGCACGAGCCTTTCATCCGGATGTCATCCTGATGGACATCGATCTGCCTGATATCAGCGGCATCGACGCGCTGAAAATCCTGGCTTCCGAACCCGGGACAGCGAAGATCCCGGTGATCGCACTCAGCGCCAATGCGATGCGCCACGACATCGAGAACGGCCTGTCGGCAGGGTTTTTCCGCTATCTCACCAAGCCGGTCAACGCCGTCGAATTGATGACCACACTGGATTTGGCGCTGAACCCTTCGGCACTGCAGACATCCGCAGGAGTGCAACCGGTGAATCACGATCAGGCTGCCGGCAGCGCCTGATCTTCAGCCCGTGCGATGTGCACAATCTCTTGAGCGATATCTTCGGGTGCCAGTATGAAATCAATGCAACCACTGGCGATCGCGCTCTCCGGCATGTCAGGCTGACGCGCCGTATCCAGCTTCTGGGCGATGGTGATGCCGCCAACTTCCTTGATGCCACGCAAGGCCTCGGCACCGTCGCCGTCGTAGCCGGAGACTATGACAGCGATCAGCTTGCCGTCCCAGTAACGGGTCAGTGAACGCAGAAAAACCGTGATGACATCTGGCCAACCCCGTGGCTTCGATATCGGTTTGAGTCGGAATTCTCCCTCCTCGACGTGCAGATCCCGGTTTTCGGGAATGATGAAAACCCGATTGGGTTCGATCGACAGTCGATCCGTGATGAGATCAACCGGCATGGTGGTGAAACGCGGCAGGATTTCGTGGAGTTGGGTAGGAACCGTTGTCATGTGGTTGACAATGACGATCGCCACTCCCATGTCCGCCGGGAGGCACTTCAGGAGCCGGATATAGGCATCAAGCCCGCCTGCTGAACCGCCAACACAAACCACCGGGAACGTTTTTGTGGGCAGGCCCGCTTGGTCAGTCATCAGGGGAGTTGATCCATCATGCTGCGTCACCTGAACACCTCTCCTCAATTGGGTGCACCTGTCTTGCCAGGGGGAGCCTGGCAGGGTCAGCACTTGCCAACATACCAGCTTCCGGACACCCGGGAGGAATATCGAACCCTATGAATCATGCCTGCCTATGAAGAAGGCGCGCCTTTCCAGTCAGTTCGACCGCGCTGTAACGCTTCACGGTTGAGGTTTCACCGTGTTTCGGACGTTGGTGGTGCCAACTGAACGCACGAACAGGTTGTCACGGGCGCTGATCGGATCCTGGTCCGGCAGCCACGATCAGCGACGTTTGAGCGCCCCTCACGCGCCCTGTTGGACCAGCCAGCCGTCGATGCGGTCGGCAACCTCGTCGCGCGCGGCTACCGGCGAGGTGAGGTAGTGGTCGCCCGCCATGAACTCGAGCCGTTTGTCACGGGAGCCCAGTGCATCGAAGATCTCTCGTGCATCACTCGGAAACACTCCGGTATCAGCCATGGACTGGATCACAAGCGACGGGACGTCGATGCGCGCCAGGTGCGGACCACCACGGCACTGGCTCTCCCTCAGGCTCCACATCGATAACCATGTCCGGCAGGTGTTGGTCAGCCCGATGCCGCCGGGTGAATAGTTCGCGGCTTTGGGATCACCCCGATAACAGACACCTACCGGCCGGTCTGTTGGATCGATGCTGCCATCCATCAGACGAGGATCAGCCCAGGTTCGAAACATGTTGAACGCGCGGTCGGACAGACCAAGTGGCTTGATGCGTTCCAGTTCCCGCAAAGCAAAATCGGTGATGCGGTGATTGCGAGCTTCCTGTGCTGCGCGGTAGTGCGCGAGGAACTCCGGCGAGTACGGTGGTCCGTTCTCCGGGTTGTACATGTCGAGGCTGGCATCGACCGATGACGGATCGTTCTCGTCGGTGATCGATGGATCCATCCATGCAGTAAGCACTTCCGGCCGTCCAGCGTGCGCATTCAACGAGACATAGAAGTCACACTTCGGCAGATCGAGCACCGCGGAAGGCAGCTTGAGACCACGCGTGGCGGTGATGCTGGGTGTTGTAGCCTGGGACTGATAGGCCCCCATGAGCGAACCACCTCCAGAGTTGCCGACGAGAACGACGGTTTCAACACCTGCTTCACGCCGCAGCCACGACACACCAGCGCCAATGTCGATCAGCGCGTGTTCGAGAACAAAAAAAGCTTCGGCGCCCCTGAAGCGTGTATTCCAGCCAAGAAAGCCGTATCCGCGTCGCGCCATGTATTCGCCGAGATAGTGTTCGCTGAAATCCACGTTGTAGTGTGTCGCGATGAAGGCCACACGTGGCTGCCGGTCCCTGGGCCGGTAGTACAGTCCCTGGCAGGGATAAAATCCTGCCCCGTTGCGGGCCGATGTCGCCGATACCGTCGAGACAAACTCGCGTTCGAATCCGGTTGTCATGCTCTTCCCTCCTGTTCCGTGCGGACCCTTTCGCGCCTCGATACCATGCTCGCCAGTTTGCCGGAAGCCACGTCACGTGGCAGGTACTTCTTGCCGCATTCCGGCACAATCAGCAACTTGTCCATCGGTACTATGGTCAGTGCTGCATGAACGTGGGCGGCAACGATTTCTGGTGTTTCCAGCAGTTGGTGACGCAAGTCGATCACGCCGACGTGGAGACGCTTGTCGACCACCACCGTGATCACTCCCGTATCGGGCCGCGACTGTGCGTGCGCACTCCAGCGACAATTCGCTGGTGACACAGCCATTCCGTTCCTCGAGGAAGGCGTACCTTCCGACTTGTTGGCTAGATACTTCGCATAACCGACGCAGATATGCAGCACAGTTCGTCCGGAAGCACCAGACAGAGAGCAGTCGATCGCGGCAACGACAGGCCGCGTCAGGATCTACCTGAACGTCGGGGTCATCGAGCTGAATGATATCTGCTCCTGCGGCAAACGGTGACTCGACTTCGTCGCTAACGGCATCAGCACACGCCAGCGCCGACAGCAGTGAACCGCGGGATCATTGATCGCATGAAAATCAAACCAGCCGGCGCGCCGCTGCAACAACGGAACGATCTGGCTCAGTTCGCCGTATCGTATCCCGGCGCAGGTTCGCTCAGGCGAAACGTGACGCCCTGATCGTCTCTGCAGATGGCCTCGCGACCGGAGTCGTAGGTGTTGACTGCGTCGACGGTGCCACCCGCGGCGCGAACCCGTTCGATGGCATCGTCGAAATCCCGTGCGATCCACCACATCACGATCTCTCCGGGCGCGGTGCTGCCGTGCTCTGAGTACACGGGACGCAAGCCGATGGGCTGGCGCGTGTTGTTGACGTGGCGAGCGCCACCCTCGTTCGCCTCACTGAACTGCCAGTCGAGTACTGCGCCGAAGAATTGAGCGGCGCATTCGACATCGGGCGACGAGAACGTCAGGTAGTACGGTTCGGCCGGTGCCCGGCGCGCAGCGCGTACTGTCCTGTCCACGATCGGCGTACCGATGTTCCAGCGGTGGCCGAATGGATCCCGGATCCAGCCATTGCGGCTGCCGTGAGAGTCTTCGATCGGCCGTTCCAGCACCGCACCTCCAGCCACTGCTCGCGCCACGAAGCCATCGACATCGGCAACCGACACCACGAAGGAGACGCTCGACCCTCGGCCAATTGTGCGAGGCGCCAGAACTTCGAGTTTCGGCGCTTCGTCGCTGAGGTAGAAGGTCGCTCCGCCAAATTCGAGTTCTGCGTGGCCGACAATCCCCTCCCAGTCAATCAGTGAAACCAGCGAGGCGCGAAAGTTGTTGCGGTACCACTCGATGGCGCCGCGTGCGTCGGTAACACAGAGATAGGGCGTGATGGTCTGGGACATGGCGGCTTCTCCCTCGAAGGCAATCCTGGGCGTGAGCCCGCAGCATCGCGCCGATGCACAGCCAGTGTCCAGACCTCAGATAAGCAGGGCTGGTTCTGCGTACTCAGGCAACTCTGCGGCAAAATTCCAACAGGACTCCAAAAGACCGCTGCGGGTTGTACGACTTCATGTGCGACGGATGGAACCATGGCAGTCGACGATCAGTCGCCGAGATCCCCAGCGAGATGGACTTCCAACCCGAAGTGGAAGAATCGCCCTGCGGCGCTCACTGGGTAGCACGTTTCGCCGACCCCGCTCATCAGAAACAACCGCGATTGAGGATGGCTGACTGGACACACTCGGTCCCGAACGCGATCTGCCGGGCACGCGTCATCACGGTGGATCGGAACAGGAAGTGCGAAAGGGTGGAGGCACGGACGGGTTAAGTTGTGTTTCGCACAGACGTCTCACTCTGCATTTCCTAAGTTGGCCAGGTTGTCGAGATCCAGGCCCGTGACGGGGCTGACGTGCATTCCCGCAAGCACCATTCACAACCACCGAACCGATCACCCGGAGTGCAGCCCAATTGAGCGAGAGCCCATCCTCCACCCCTCCCGTTCTGGCCGCGATGATCGTCGCTGTCAGCGTGTTGCTCTCAGCCCTGGCCATTGAAGTGGCCTATCGCCTCTACCTCGGGCTGCAACCGGATCCGATCTCAAGCATGAGTTTCCAGGCCACCAACCAGGCCACCAGCGTGTATAGCGAATCGTCCGGGTACAACTATCGGCCGGACAGTACCTTCACCATGGCGACCGTAAAGGGAGGGCGATTGGTCGCGTGTCACAGAATTGTTACCGATTCGCTCGGCAACATCGGTCTGGATGAAGACGATCGCACCGGCGCAAGCTGGAAGGTGTTGGTGGTCGGTGACTCGTTTTCCGACAACATGCATCTCGCGGGCTATACGTGGCCCGATGCGATGGATCCGCTGCTGGAGGAAGGTCTTGGCGTTGACGTGAGTATCCTCAACTACTCCCGGAGCGGTTACGGGCTGGCGCAGATGTTCGCGGCGGCACGTCACCAAGCCTCGCATCTCGATCCCGATTTCATCGTCATTCCATTCATCCTGCCCGATTTGACCCGCCCTCGGCTCTGGCGTTCCACAGTGGAGATGGATGGAGTGGTCCAGCAGTTCCGGCACACGACGGCCCTATACGAACCCGGAATGCGCAATGCTGAACCGTTCAGCCTGGTGCACGGAGGGATCGATGAGTCCTGGTGCGAAAGAACGCTGAGGGAACCGGAGGGCGCCAACCCCGTCCTTGAAGATCTGCTTGCACAGCACGCGCGGTTCGCGAGAGCAAGCCACGAAGACAGCAGCCTGTGGTCCCTTCGCCGCTCCTTCTTCTACCAGCGATTTGTTCTGCACGACTATTCAGGACGGAGGACGCGCCTCCATCCTCGCGAATCTTACGCACTGGACAGCTTTGCCGATGACGCGGAGTTCATGGCGGACTTGAGGTTTCTCAAGCAGACGGGTATTCCCTTCAGGCTTGTCCGACTGCCGCAATTTGGTGCGATGGAGCAGAATGCACATGCATCTGGTACGGCGCAGCAGCGATCGTTGTTGGACAGCCTGGAGCAGCTGACGGGACAAACGGTTCTGACGATCCTGCCCCAGGAGAAAGCGGTTCCGGAACCCGAATCGCTGTTCCTGTTGCCGTACGACGCTCACCCTTCCCGGAAGGGGGGTGACTTCTACGCGAATGCTGTCGCAAGTCGCCTTATGGACGAATTGGAAGATCGTACCGCGGAAATAGAGCGACCGGGACCGGCCTCGAGTTCCCATGCGGACGCGCTTCTGGCTCCAACGCCGTGGTAGAGATCCATCACTGCCCGATCGCCGAATCCGATCCGCAATACCAGAGCCGGGTCCCGGCAGACCTAGCCGGTCGACCGATCCTCCTGTTCGTCCGATCGAATCGGCACGTTCCTGTGGTGCCGCCAGCGTCGGTCTCGGACATGCGCCGATGCGCGAGTTATTCCTGCGCGAGCGTCATCGAGCGCCTGGCTCACCCAAGGCACCCATACACCGCATCCGTCCGGCGAACACATCTACCCATTCGGAGCCGAACCAAGGATGCTCGTGTCCGCTTAAGGAGGCGGACACATGGACACTTACGAACTTCACGAGGATGCCAGGCGCCGGCGTCGCCGGCACAGTGCCGAGTTCAAGCGATCAGTCGTACGGGAGTGCCAGAGGCACGGCATCTCCATCGCCGCAGTAGCGCTTCACCACAAGCTGAACGCCAATATGCTGCGCAAGTGAGTAGCCGAGGCGGAACGTCCCGGCGTGGCGATGACAACCCACGTCAAGCCGGCTGTGAAGGTGCCGGTTGAGTCCCCGGTCCCGGCTTTTGTTCCTGTCACGCTCAGTGCGAGTTCGGACGAGCGTGATATTCGTGTCCAATGGCAACGCGGCGGCACGACGGTTCATGTCATCTGGCCGGCGTCGGCTGCGAAGGACTGCGCCGCCTGGCTGCGCGAGCTGATGCGTTGATCCGCATTGATTCGGTTTGGCTCTCGGTCGAACCGCTGGATATGCGGGCGGGTACCGACACCGCACTGGCCCGTGTGATCAAGGTGTTCGGTGAAGCGCGGGCGCATCATGCCTACCTGTTTGCGAACAAACGGGCGAATCGGATCAAGGTGCTGGTGCACGATGGCTATGGTCTGTGGCTGTGTGCCCGCAGATTACATCGGGGCAGCTTCGTGTGGGCGAGCCCACAGGCAGGACAGACTACGTCGTTGACCTCCGAGCAGCTGCAGGCGCTCATGGTCGGTCTGCCTTGGCAGCGGCTGAACGATCCCGTTATCCGCGTCGCCTGATCAGCGTTCGTTTCTGTTAACAGAAACGCTGTGTTGTGGCATGCTTTCCGGCATGCACACGGCCCTTGAACTCGCACAGATGGACGCAGAATCACCGCCGGAGTTTGCTGCGCAGTTGATCGTCGAGATCACCGACATCCGCCGTGACAACACGTTCAAGCAGCTCAAGATCGACCAGCTCACCCATGAGATGGCGGTCCTCAAACGCATGAAGTTCGCCGCTCGCAGTGAGCAGTTCAATTCAGCTCAGCGCCAGTTGTTCGAAGAGACGATCGATGCGGATGTCGAGGCGATCAGCCTTTAACTGGAGGCCTTGAAGTCGGTAGAGGCGCGTGCCGAGCCGAAGAGCA
>JBGSHJ010000072.1:0-21766 GCA_041752315.1 Pseudomonadales bacterium | reverse complement strand
CGGGTTCTACACCGAACTGCTCGCTGACGCCGGCAAGGATCTGTATGCCCTTGCAGTCAACATGCAGACACCGGATGCGGAGTCAACACAGCGGCAGCGCAAGGCGTGGATGCAGGCTGCGCGTTGCCTCGGCACGCTGGTGCGGCTCGATCCCCAGCAGGCCAGCTGGGCCACGCATCCGTTGAACCAGGCACGCGCGCAGAGCAATTCACATTGAGCGCGCTTCCACGCATCCAGGTGCCGTCGCATGTGACCCTTGAACCAGACATGCTGACGCACGTTGGCGCACCGGCGTGAACCTGCTGTTTGTCCACCAGAACCTGCCCTCGCAGTTTGTGCACCTGATGCGGTACTTCGGCAACAACCCCGCGCACCGGGCGATGGGCATCCGCCAGGGCACACCCGAGCAGGCGGAGGCCATCCCGGGGCTCGCCACACCGCTGCGCACGTATCAGCCGCGCCGCGCACCTACCCAGGGCATCCACAACTACCTGTACACCACCGAAGCTGGCGTGCTGAACGGCCAGGCGGTGGCGACGGAAGTGGACCGTCTGCGATACGAAGGCTTTGTGCCAGACCTCACGCTGGTGCACGGCGGCTGGGGTGAGGGCCTGTACCTCAAGGACATGCTGCCGGACCGTCCCCTGGTGAACTACTGCGAATTTTTCTACCGCGCCCGTGGGCTGGATTGTGACTTCGATCCGGAGTTTCCCATCGACAAGAACGAGGAACTGCGGATTCGCACCAAAAACGCCCTGCACCTGCTGACGCTCGAAGCGTGCGACGCCGGCGTCAGCCCCACACGCTGGCAGCGCAGTGTGCAACCCCTGGGTTTCCAGTCGAAGATCCATGTCATCCACGAAGGTGTCGACACCTCCGTGTTCATCCCGGACCCGCAGGCGCGCGTGGAACTGCCCGACGGCACCGTGCTCACCCCCGAGTGCGAGGTGATCACCTTCGCCGCCCGCAGTCTTGAGCCTTACCGTGGCTTTCACGTGTTCATGCGGGCCCTGCCCGAGATCCTCAAGCGTCGCCCCCGATGTCAGGTGGTCATCACCGGCGATGACAAGGTGACCTACGGCCGTCTGCTGCCGGAAGGCGAGACCTGGCGCGCGCGGCTCCTGCAGGAAGTGGACATCGACCCCGCGCGGGTGCACTTCCTCGGCTTCGTTCCGCGCAAGATGCATCTCGGCCTGCTGCAGGTCTCCACCGTGCACGTGTACCTCACCGTGCCGTTTGTGCTGTCGTGGTCGCTGCTCGAAGCGCTTTCCACCGGTGCGGTGGTGGTGGGGTCCGATACCGCTCCGGTCCGCGAAGTGATCCAACACGGCGCCAACGGCCTGCTGACGGATTACTTCTCGCGGGACGCCCTGGTCGATACGGTGGTCACCGCATGCGAGAATGAGGACCTGAGAGCGCGCCTGTCGGCCGCGGCACGGTCGACGGCGACCGAGCACTACGACCTGAAACGCTGTCTCACGCGGTACGACACCTTTTTGACCCAGCTGGCGGCGGAGTGGCAGTGACATGAAAGACATCGTCGACCGCTTTCGCCGTTACTTCGTGCACGTGGGCGTGATGAGCTTCGCCATCGACATGCTCATGCTGACGCCGGTGTTTTTCATGCTGGCCGTGTTCGACAAGGTGATCACCAGCCGCAGCAATGAAACCCTGATTGTCCTCGGGCTGATCGCTCTCTACGCGGTGGCGGTGATGAGCCTGCTCGACAGCCTGCGTACGCGTCTCCTCAGCCGCTTCGGCGCGACGCTGCGCCAGGACCTCGCGCCGCGCATGCTCACCCTGAACCTGCAGACCACCCAGCAGCCGGAGAACGCAAAACACGCGCTCGAAGACGTGAGTGTCCTCGAGAGATTCCTAACCGGCAGCGGCATCAAGGCGTTCTTTGAGGCGCCCTGGATTCCGATCATGGTCGGCCTGTTGTATCTTTTCCACCCCGTTCTGGCAGCAACGGCGATGGTGCTCATGACGCTGCTCATCATCCTCACCGTACTCGAGGAGCGTCTGACTGCTAACCACCGCGAGAAGGCGACGGATGCAAATCGCCGCGCCGCCTACTTCGGGAACTTTGCACGGCAGAACATCCAGTCGGTGAGCGCGCTGGGCATGCAGACCGCGGTCACCGAGCGCTGGTCCCGGTACAACGACGAGTACCTCGATCACGAGGGGCGGGCCAACCGCATTTCCGCCACCATCGAAGGGCTCGCAAAGTTTGTGCGCGTGAGCGGGCAGATGCTGGGCCTCGTGGTGGGTGCGTGGCTCCTGCTCAATTCCCAGGACGTCACTCCAGGCGTCATGGTGGCGTCACTTCTGTTGATGGGCCGGACACTCGGGCCGATGGATCACGTCATCAACAACTGGAAAGGTTTTGTCGGTGCGCGCCGTGCGTATGCCCGCTTGAAAGGTTTGATCGATGACATGGAAGCCCACCGGTTGCCGGTGGTGGACCTGCCGCGACCGCTCGGACAGTTGACCATCGAGCGTGCCCAGCTCTGGGCCGGCCCCGCCCAGCGCATGCTCGGCGCGGTGAACCTGAAGCTCCAGGCGGGGGAGAGCATGGGCGTGATCGGCCCCTCCGGATCCGGCAAGTCGACGCTGGCGCGGCTGATCGTGGGACTGGTGAAGCCGACCCAGGGCCATGTGCGGCTCGATGGTGCCGAGGTGTCCCAATGGGCGCAGAGCGAACTCGGGCGCTACGTAGGGTATCTGCCGCAGGATGTGGTGCTGTTCCCGGGTACCATCGCCGAGAACATCGCCCGCCTGCAGGATCCGGTGGTCCACAACGATGCCATCATCGCCGCGGCGAAAAAGGCGCGTATTCATACCATGATCCTGGCGTTTCCCAAGGGTTATGAAACCGAAGTCGGCGAGGGTGGCTCGCGACTCTCTGGTGGACAGCGTCAGCTCGTAGGCCTTGCGCGTGCGCTGTTCGGCAGCCCGAGCCTCGTGGTGATGGACGAACCCAATGCCAGCCTCGACAGTGCGGCAGAACAGGCGTTGATGGAGATCATCCGCAACCTGCGCATTTCGCGCGTAACCGTGGTGATCATCGCGCACAAGCCGAGCATCATCCGCGACCTTGACAAGCTGCTGGTACTGCGCGACGGCGACCAGGTGATGTTTGGCAACACCGCGGACGTGATGCGCAACATGCAGCAACCGGCCAACGGCACCCAGCCCGCGATCGGCGACGAGAGCCGGGGGCCTAAACGCATCGGCACCGATGACAAGAACGACAACGGGGCAGCGCAGGCATGAGCACAACGAACGTTTTCGATATCGCCGTCGACAAGACCGGCGAGTCCACGCGACTCGTCCGCTGGGCCCTGTTCGTGGTGGTGGTGCTGTTCGGCGGCGCGTTTGCCTGGGGGGCGATCGCGCCGATCAGCGGTGCGGTGGTGGCGGACGGGGTGATCAAGGTGGATACCAACCGCAAGGAAGTGCAGCACCTCGAAGGTGGCATCATCCGCGAGGTGCTGGTGCGCGAAGGCGACACCGTTGAAATGGGACAGGCCATGATCATGCTGGAGGATACCGATCGCAGTTCTGATCTCAACATCCTCACTGACACACTCAACGCACACCTGATCAAGGAAGCCCGACTCGTCGCCGAGGCAAGCCTGGCCGAGGAAGTCGCCTTCCCGAAGGATCTCGTGAACAGCACTAACGAAAAAGTGCAGACGCTCCTACGCAACGAACTCGCGCTGTTCACCGCCAAGCGCAAGACACTGCAAGACCAGATCCGACTGATCGAAAACGAGACGCTCCACGCGGAAGATGCCGTGAAGAATCTCGCCGGCCGTATTGAGGCAGGACAGCGCGGCCTGAGCATCATCCAGGAGCAACTCAACGCTGCCGAGAAGATGGTAGAGCGGGGTGCCATCGACAGGAACTCGCTGCTGGAACTGCGGCGCCGATTCGCCACGCAGAATGAATCGCTGTGGGAACAGAAATCCGATCTCTCCATTCGCCGGCAGAGCGTGGCTGAATTGCGGCTTCGCGTGGTCAACGCCCGCAATGAATACTCGCGGATTGCAGAGGATGAGTTGAAGCTTGAGAGGGAAGGCGTCTATGAGATGGAGGAGCGCCTCCGCCCTGTACAGGATGCACTGCAGCGCAAGACGATTCGAGCAACGATCGCCGGGCAGGTGATGAACCTCAAGGCGACCAGTGTGGGCGGGGTAGTCATGTCGGGGGAGACGATCGCGGAGATCGTACCCACCTTGCGGGACCTGGTGTTTGAAGTGAAGATCAAGCCAACGGATTCCGACTCGGTGTTTATCGGACAGGACGCAAAGGTGCAAATCTCGGCGTTCAATCAGCGCACCACGCCGTTGATTGAAGGTGAACTTTCGTACGTCTCGGGGGACGTACTCGTAGATGAAGGTGCGTCTCCTCCATACAGTTACTTTCTCGGGCATGTGCGCAGTGACCCTTCGGCACTCGAAGTACTCGAAGACAAGAAGATCTCGCCGGGCATGCCGGTGGTCGCCTACATCCAGACGCAGCCGCGCACATTCTTTGAATATTTGCTTTCGCCCATTACATCGGGAATGCGTAGATCACTGGTGGAGGATATTGAGTGAAATGCAACGCGGTATGGGTTGCTCTTGCTAACAAGTGATCCGAATCCGCTAGCATCCGCGAATAAGAAAACGATTGAGGAGCGTTGGAGGCATGAAAGACTTGCGTAGAGTAATTTTCCACTATCACCTATTCAAGAACGCAGGTACTTCAGTCGACGCGATACTGCGCAGCAACTTCTCTAATCAATGGGTGGCTAGGGAGTTCGGACCGATGCAGCACCATGAGAATATCGCCGCGGTGGGCGATTGGATTCGGTTGGAGCCAAGAGCCATTGCTTTCTCATCCCATACGGCAATGTTGCCGCCACCAAAATGCGAAGGAATCGAGGTTTTTCCTCTGCTGTTTATCCGCCATCCTTTGGATAGGGTCGCCTCGGTCTACGCTTTTGAACGTAAGCAGGGGCTTGCGGGCCATGAAGGCTATGGTCCCATTCTCGCTCGAAATTCGAGCTTGGCTGGTTTTGTGGATGTACTACTTGCAACACCGGAGCACCGACAAATACGAAATTTTCAAACCGCCCGTTTGTCGCAGAATTTCCCCAATTCAAATGGGCATGAACATGAACACGCCAAACAGGCGTTGTACACTCTGCCCTTTGTAGGGATCGTTGATCTGTTCGAACAGTCCGTTGATGCCATGATCGATTGGTTGGCGCCTTCCTTCCCAGGATTCCGTCCGTTCTCTGTGCATTGCAACCGCGCCGAAGAACGGGGCGCTGAGTTGCAGCAAAGAATCTTGGATTTAGAGCGCGAAATCGGCCCCGAACTTTTCCAGAAGCTAATCGAGGCAAACAGTCTCGATTTGGAGTTGTACGAAACCGCACGGATGAGGATTACTAATGTACGTCCTGCACCCTAAATGACCTTTGCGGACAATCGAACGACTCAGAAATATCTACCTGTATTTCAGTCAGCCATTCTTCCGCGCGTTTTGGGTGTCCGAGAGCCAACTTTGCAGGATAGTTAATTCGCTGCTCGCAACAATGTTCGCTTTTTCCAATGCTGAGTAACAGTTGAAAAGGTTGTCGCTTATTGCGGCCCCTCCCCTGACAGCGCCAGTACAACAATCAACGACCTGATCGGTATGCAGATACATCGGGATCTCAGATTCAAAATCCTTGGTGTAGTCGTGCGGATTGCGATCTTGCTTTACCGTTGCATTGGTAAAACCAACTCGCAGTCCTGCAGCCCAACAAATTGGTTGCGCAACTAGTCCGCGAAGAATGTCTGTAAATCTAAATGTAACCGTCGAAGGAAGATAGAGTAGTTCGAACACTTCATTGCTGAATATCGTGTTCTGACTATTTAAAGGGGTGAGTGAACCTTCTTCTAGAACGACGCTACCGAAATTGTGGAATTCTACGTATTCACCGTTTGTAAGCCGATAGATGGCGTCGACGTCGGGATCTCCATTCGCTAAGCCCTGCCAAATTCCAACTCGGTGCCTAGACTCTACTAGGTCTGCACGATCTAAGGTCCTACTATTGATTAGCCTAAGAGGGAGCCCTCTGGGCCAAATCTTCTTGTCGGTATAAAGTTCGTAGATGTTAACGAATCCCTTATCCGATTGGACCGTAGGATAGGTGCCGCTGAACGGAAGCAAAGACCAACTAGGAAGAGGCGTATTGTCGTCGTCTGTATCGACTATGATCTCAGCCCCGGACCTCATTGCTTCTAGGTAGCCGATCAGTTTCCGGCAGTAGTGATTGAAGGGTAGGACTTGAGCAATTCCAAACCCTAGTTGCGAATGGGTATGCCAAGGCAAAAATGTTGCAGAGTTCAAGTCATACTGTTGAGGACTCTTCTTGTCACCGACAACAATCACAGCCAATTCTTCTCGTTCAGTGAAAGCTCGGACAGCATCCGTGGGCGGATAGATGGAAGTAATGACTACACTTGCTTTCAGTCGCCTGTCCGACGCTTGCGCAACAACTAAATCAGCCATTTTGTAGTTCCATTAGAACCGCTGCGACATCAAACGCAACATTGTCCCAGTCAAAAAACTGACCAGCTTCGATTCTGCGGTTGTTCTTCGTTTCCACACTAAGATTACCGAACTGCGCAATACTCTCGGCCCATGTTTTCCATGCGGCCCCCTGTTCAATCATATTTCCCGCGTCAAATTTGGTAACAAAACGATGACTTGGCGCAGGGAGATGTGCGAGTACGTTAAGCCCATAGGACAAATAGTAAGGAACTTTAGAATTGTCGATCACCCAGTCTTTCCCCCACGTATAGTCAATTCCAACACTCACTTGATCAAGAAGTTCTGCCTCTTTGCCCGGTGGGAGGAAGTGATACGCAAGATTTGTAGTGAGCGTACCCCCGACCAATTCTGTCAATCTAGAAAAGGTTCTCTGGCGTTCCAGATCAGAAAGTTTGCCCATCGCAACATACTCCCGTGTGGACGGGTCCTTTATTCTTCCAGAGACAATGTGGTAGTTCCTGGATGGGTCATTAACAGCCAACACGCTCATCAACTTAAGGAAACTAGCGTTATGTATGTGTCCTACAAATACAGCATCGCCGTTTGATGATGACGCATTCGGCCTTTTGGCGTTCTCTCCTGTGGTCAACACGGACGTAGGGATCGCGGGATACTGCTCGTTCCACCTCCGTACATACTTTGGTGTTACAAATAAAGCCGCCGTGACTTGTTCGATGAACTCTCCGGGTATCGCATCCGGAACATTGTGATAACACTGGGCGAGCACAATCCTAGAGTTGCGAACTTGCAACAACCATGGATGATGGGTAAGAGTTTCGTGAATTCTTGTGCCACAAACCACGACTAACGGGCTCGTCGCGGAGTTTATTGCATCAAGAAAAAACTCCGGCTTTCGAATAAATCGATGGCCATACTGTTTATGTATTTGGTCTTCGATGGGTGTACCCGAATCAACGAAGAGCGAAGCATCAAATCCATACTTCTCAAGTTTTGTAAAAAGCGCCCACGAACGCGTTGGATTGCCGAGCAGGGTCAACTGAGGATCCCCTCGTAGTTCCGATATTCGCAACCCGACAACAAAGACGCGATTGTTCATAAAAAATCCGCTGGTCAATGTCCAAGTATTCAGACCGCTCTAAACATCAGTAAGAATGGTGTAGAGGCCACCTCGCACTTCTGCGATCCATGCCTGTTTGTAAGTTCACGAACCACTATTTGTCTGCTCTACTTTTAAGAAGACTCCACCACTAGCAAACAGGATCGAGTTCACCGACCTATCGCGTAGGACATTCATTAGACTCGCACTCCCGAACTTCTGATCAGAATAGGCCTCAAAGAACGGAATATCATACGTAAAAGAACCTGATTCGTTTACGTCGTGTGGTGATTCGTAGTAAGTGCTATTTAGAGTCGAATCAATCCATCGGCAGAATGGGAGTCTTTGTACAAAACTAAGGTTGCTTGCCCTAAGCAAAAGTTTACCTTTCGGCCAGTAAGCGATGCACTCGGACTCACCGCGATTGCTACGGATCCACTGATTGATACCGTCTGAAAGCTCGCTCACGGACTCGATTGACATTAGAGTAACTAATTTTGCTGTTGATACTGCGAAAAACTGTCCCCACGTCTGCACGTACTCGGTCTGCATTCCGAATCTAGGCGCCAAGGCGTAAGCGGAATCGACTATATATTGAACGAGTTCTAAACCTGGTCCGATCTGAGGAACTTTCTCAGTAATACCTAAAGCGGAACTTACGGACATTTTCGGAAATACATTGAGCTTTCCGCCCGCTGTTAGGTCAATGATTTCGCGCCCCGCTTTCTCGAACTTCTCTCTAGCAATCGAATAAGACACTAGGCAGCTATCGAGTTTCGGAAAATGCCATTGCTTGCCCTTTCCAAAGTAGTTTGGGAAAAAGTGGTTTGGATCATCCTCGTCATGATCTATGGAGTTATTGTCTACTCTCGCACCTTTGGGAATCGAGTAAGAAAAGTCTAGGCCGACTAAGAACACCCTTTTGAATCCAAAGTAGTAAGCGAGTTGTAGGTTCAAGTAGGTGACTGTTTGGCCGGTGAAAATTACCCGGGCTATGTCCTCCGAAAACTCGGGATATTCGTAACTAGCTTTGGATTTGAAGTAGCTATCCCACGAAGTAGGAAGATAAAACTGGTTGGGCTCATCACCGAGCATTGATCTGTACTTATCGGGGAAAAACTTGTATTTAGCATGCAGCGTTCGTATTTGTTCGATGTTGTCGACTACTACATGATTGTCTTCTGCAGTATAGAAATCCGGGCTAAAATCGATTTGATCTTGAAGTACAAATGACGAGTTGACGGAAAATGTCGGTATTCCACGGAAAAGACCAAGATTTGTTTTTTGCAGAGACGGTCCATTACAGACAATCAAACAATCTTGGCCTCGGTATACGTGTCTGAATCGCTTTAGTGCGGTGAAATATAACTTGGGTAAGCTTTCGTCCTTCGACGGTAGTTTTGGATCAAAGCGCACTTCGAGATCTCTCGTGCATCTTCCGTTCACCGCAACGACCAAGGGAGAGCCGATAGACTTTTCCGCGTTTAGTGCGAGTCGCTCCGCACTTTCTAAGCTCCTATCCTCAGTTGAACTATTCAAGTACTGATTCAATCCCTTTCGGATTCCTTCAACAGCGGACGCATACTCATGGCCTATTGATGGCTTTTTCCGTTCATTTCTAAACACCTTGCGTGCTTGAGAAAGAAGCTTCGACACTGGCTCGCTTACACCCAAGCATCGAAACAGTATGTATCTCGCGCGATACTCATTTGCTATGTGCGCAAAGCGCTTATCTTCCTGTTTCCGCTCAACGTGCCTTCCATCCGTCCCATGAAATAGCAGCAGATTGGGGACGGTAATATTCGATTTTCCTATCTTGAATGAGCGTATGCAGAATTCACTATCCTCAAAAAAATAGGGAGAGAATCGCTCCTCTAAGTATCCAACATCATGAAGGTGTTGCAGTGAAAACACTTGAAAGCACCCTGGTACGTTCGAAACGAAAAACGAGTCACTATCTAAGAGTGATTCTATGCTCGGAGAGTGCGCTAGAAATGGGTGGAATCCTTTCTCTCCCGCTTGATGCGTCTCCAGATCCTCTCTGTGTACGTATACACGCTGAAAATCGGGGTGCATTCCAACGTGCCAAAGGATCTTTTCATGAGAGCCTCGATACGTATTCAGGTAGGACCGAATGTCTTCACTAAAGATGTTGTAGCAGTCTGCGTCTAGATAGCCCTTAAATCTTAGAAAGTTCTTTTCTACAAAGTGCCTAGTAGCTTCAACTTTGTAATCAAGAATTACTGCACCCATAACTCCGATATTCTCTTTTTCGTACTTTTCTACAACTGCTTCCTTCGTTTTTGTATTGAGGTCATTCGGAAGCAACACATCGTTGTCTAAAGTCACGATGTGAGACACGTCTCCAGAAAACTCAACTACCTTTCGATATAGAAAGTTTCTTCCTCCGGCGACACCCAGATTGGACTCCGACTCATAGCAAAACAATCCAGAGTGTTTCTCAAAATGGACGCGTAATGGAAGATCCGAAAATCCGTTGAACAGCAAAAAAATCTTGTCTTCTGGTGAAACTTGCTGGAGCAGATTGCTTACTGTCGCGCATGTAACATCTTTCTCGTGCTCCATGAGCAAGATGCAGTAAGCCAGCGAGACGGGCTTGCGCCCTTTAGCGTTCACTACATGTGCTGTAGATGAGACTATAGTCGCTTCACGGAATATGTCCCTAGTTAGAGCGTCGATAGAAATACTGACATCAGAGTTTCCGCATTTGGTGGCACGGGATTGCGCAATGGATAGCATCTTCCGGATGGATTTGAGACTAGAGTCCGAGAGCGTATGATCCTGTATTTCTCGAATGAGGTGTACTGCCTCCTCAATCATATTGGCTCTTATGCTATCAAGGGCCTTAGTTAGATTCCGCGTTACTTTGATTTCCATAGACCGTGAAACTCAGTAGTACTTGGACATACGAAACTTCAATTCTTGGGTAGCGGATGGCCAAAACATAGGAGATCTGCAGTAAGTTCCTGGACACCTTTCGAAACGAGTCTAACAACTCACAACCCAGCTAGAGACCGCTCAACTTGCCACCGATACCGCCGTCTATCGCTATGCAGGCGCCATGAACAAATTTGCCTAACTGCTGAATGATCGCTACTACGCAATCTCCTACCTCCTCTGGTGATCCGACTCTGTTTTGGGGATGAAGTGCTCCCAACGCCTCTAGCGAATCACCACCGTCTTTCAAGCCCGCTCGCAGCATCTGCGTATCAATTGCCGCGGGCTCGATTGCGTTTACTCTTACTCGCGCTCCTAAATCTAACGCCATCGATCTGGTCATGCCACTCAATGCAGATTTGCTTGTTGCGTATGCTACGAAATTTCGCTTAGTCAGGCGGGCATGAATGCTACTAATGTTGACTATGTTGCCTTGAGCTCGTTCTAAGTCCGGCAGAAACGCCTGCGCTAGGAAAAATGGCGCGACCAAATTCACCCCAAGCGATCTCCGCCAATCCTCCCTACTGAGGGAGTCCACACCACCTAAAATCTGCACCGCAGCATTGTTTATCAATGCAACTAACGGTTGGTCTCCGATGACCTCCCGTACTCTATGAATTGCATTATCTGCGTATACCTCATCATCGACGAGCCGACAAAGATCGACAGAGATAAACGCGTGAAGAAAATCCATCAACTTGGGACTTGTCAAGTCCACTCCTATCACTGCATATCCAGCGTTGTGAAGGCTAGAGGATATTGCTGCGCCGATTCCTCCCGACGATCCGGTAACAATCGCGAACCTCTTAAACTCACCCATTCAGACGACCGGTCAATATTTCTAAAGCGCGTAAACTTGCGCGCCGCACCGCCTCTCTGCTATTCGAAGAGTTGTGAGATCCAAAAACGCATCGTCGCATTCCGCGCAATGGTGATGAAGTAGGCAGAGGTTCTTCCTCAAACACGTCCAATGCAACGGCGGAGATGTGGCCAATCATGAGTGCATTAGTCATGGCTATCTCATCAATCAATGCTCCACGAGCAACGTTGACGATCTGTACGCCTACACGTGTGCGTGATAGGACATCGGCGTTCAACATGTGGTAGTTTTGCTCGTTAAGTGCGCATGTGAGTATGATGAAATCTGCTTCGTGAATTCGATTTGGCCAAGCTTCTCGTATGACTCTTGGAATTCCTCCATCGTCTTCATTTGCAGGATCATATGCCAAGATTGTCATGTCCATAACTGACAACCGGCGAGCGGTGTGCCGACCGATATCGCCAAATCCTACCAGAGCGACAGTTTTTCCGGCTAAGCTGATTCCAGATGGTTTAGGCCAAGCCCCATCCAGTCGAATCTCTCTGTCTATTTGAAATAAGTGCCGTGCAATTCCTATCAAGTAGCAGATCGCTACATCAGCGACTTCCCCACCGAACATACTCGGCGTATTCGAAATCGGAATTTCAAGGGCTTTGCACGCATCGAAGTCAACGTTGTCTACGCCAATACCCCATTTTACAGCTGCTCTTAGGCGCCCACGCTTTCCAGCTTCGAACACGCGTCTAGTAGCTGGGTCATCTCCGATAATCCAACCTTCGAATTCAGGCATCAACGTAATCAACTCCTCTTCCGAAAGAGTTTGGACTACGGAGGCTGGAACGAGCTCATGTCCCATTTCTGCTGCTACTGGAATGAATTCCTCTATCATTCCTAGCATAGGCGGACAGGTGACAAGGATTCTCATGTTGCTGACTCCGTCTGAGTCTGCAAATACTTTGCAGCAACGACGGCAAAGTTCCAGTCGTCAGGCGTGTCGATGTCTATAGATTCGAAAGCTGGACTCAAGTACATCATGGGTTGCGAACCGATTCGCGCCTGCGTTTTCTTGAAACTCTGCGCGGTAAAAATGTATAGATTTGAGTTTTCCTCGAACCACGGTTCGAGTTCTTGAGTGGGGATTAGGTTGTCGGGATCGTGATTCACCGGACTGCAGTCGGATCGATAGAAGCGGGCTTGTACTTTGTCCACAGTAAAGAGTGAATCCGCAGTACCTTCCTTGTTAGCAGCACAAAACGCAGCGATTGCTGAGCGTATCGTTTCAGCGCTCATCAGGGGATTTGTGGTGTGCGTCATCAAATAGAGATCAGCCGGAACATTGTCGATGTCATCGCTGAGTACCCTGTTCATCGAAACATGATCACCGCACAACTCGAGCTTACGGTCCCGGATCTTCAAATGATCGGTCTCATCCAGACCGCCATCGGCAAGTATTCCGCTGGCATCTGTGTTGATAACGATCAAATCAATCTCCTTGATCTGAAGCAGTGTGTCCAAGATCCAGCGGAACAGCGGCTTGCCATTGAACTCACGAAAGTTCTTTCCACGTACTCGCACGCTGTTGGCCTTCATGGGTAACAGGGCCACAATCCTGGGCTTCACACTCATTACTGATCTACTGCCCAAAAGTTCCTAAACCGGGAAGAAGTACTCATCCTTTTCTGCACTCGATAATCTTCTATGTTGATGATTCCCACGGTAGCTCCCGGTGTATTGGTAGTAGCGATACCTGGCGATAGAGGCTGCATTTCGAACAAACGTGCCGTCTCTCATCGCACAAAGCCAATCTCGCCAGACACTGCTCGCGATATAACGAAGCGTGTCGATCTGCCCCACGTGAAGCTGTGGCATGATTTCCCGAAGCGCGATCGCCTCCCGCTCGAATCGCTTCCTTACTTGAAGCCATGTTTCACTGTGATAGTGATACACGGAGGATTCGGCAATGTAGCCAACTCTTCCCCCGTCGCGCACCAGTTTCTGCGCCAAAGCCATGTCTTCAAGGCCCGTCAGGCTTTCGTCAAAGCGATAGCGCTCCCAGACGCTTTTCAGCAATGCCGCGTTAGCGTTGTTGCAGTAGTAGCCGTCCTGGGGAATACGCGATGTTGCTGGAAAATACTTTCTGAAGACCCGGTGTTCGCTGAAGTGACTATCGATTCCACCCAGTTGTCGCCCGTAGGTGTAATCGACTGAGTTCTCGAGCAGCGGTTGACACAACTTACTCAACCAGTGTTCGTCAACCGGTACGCAATGTCCGCTTGTGAAGACAAGAATATCGCCCTGGGCAGCCCGACACCCAATATTGAGCGACCGACCAAAAGAGAATTCCTCTCGGTGAATGTGTAGCACACGGCAGCCATGCCGTTGAGCTATGGAAACTGTATCGTCGTTTGACCCCGAATCGATCAGCACGATCTCATAATCAAGTTCATAAGTGAGCTGCTTGGCGATTCCCTTTAGCAACGCATCGAGATGTCGTCCTTCATTCAGCGTCCGAATGACAATGCTGGCCTTCACACGACCCACATTGATCACCGTTGGATTCAGTAAGAGACGGGATCGACAGCCCATCCGTTCATGCACAAGGCAGATTTCTTCCGGATACACCGAGTTGGTAGCGAACATATCCCAATGCGTCGCTACAACTTGTTCGATGCCTAGTTCCTCCGCCAGCCCGAGTGCTTCGCGCACGGACATGTTTCCAATGATTTCCTTTCGATTTCGGAAGAAATTGATCTCGTTGACCGGCAGGAACGCGGTGTGAATTGGCTTTGCCGAATGGAGTGCGGTAAGAAGGTCATCCGTTACACGCGTCTCGCCGGCGAAATAAAGCACCTCGTTAGTGAGCTTTACCAGGTACCCGAGGTAGCGCCAGTTGCCGTCGCTTCCTCGTTCAATCTCCGGGTGCGCGGCGGGCATCGCGCGCAGGCTGAGGTTCGGTGTCAGTTCGACCCAATCTTCACCTGGTGACCTGACTCTGTTTGGAGCAATTCCCCAGGATGTCAGCAACTGGCAGACCGGCGCCGGACCGAAAAATACAGCCCGAGGCGAGGCAGCGGCTAGCGCGGGGAGTGTCTGAGGATCGCAGTGATCGGTGTGTTCGTGTGTTATGAGAATCCAGTCCGCATCCTCTACCTGTTCTGGTGGATATGGGATTGGCACTTGGCGCACGAGATCACGGGAATGTAATTCCTGAACGGAATTGGACAGGTAGGGATCGATATAGATGACTTGGCCATCCATCTCCAGGCGACAGCCGGATTGGCCGAGCATCTGTACCGGCATTCTCATGACTTCGATGCCTTCTGAAACAAAGCCCGGTAGTCTACTTTTTCGAACACATTGCAGGCGCCATCGACCGTTGCATCGAGGATCTGCCGGCCATCGTCCTGATAGACCTGACGGGCCAGTCTGTAGGACTCCTCCGAACGCTCGAGATCAGGGTTGTCCCATTTCTGGCCACCGCCGAAGTAGCTGCCATCGAAGTGATTGGGGTCTGGACCTTCCATGCGCCGGATTTCGTTCGGCTGGCCATCAAATTGATACCGATGGTCCATGCCGACAATCACCACCCGGGAAAATCCGAGAAAGAAGGCAATTTGCAGCGCGGCGTAGGTCACGGTCCAGCCCTCGTGAACACCTTGAGTCGCAATATCCCGGCAGAAGCGTTTTTGTGGCTGCAAGGTATCGATGTGGTACGTCATCGCGTTTTCCGGAACTAGATCCACGCTGCGCCGGCTTACGAACTTGATACAGTTCATCGCTCGGATGGCAGCCGCTGCCTGCTCGATGACGAGACGATTCACGACGACGTAGTACTTTGGATAGAACCGGAAGGCCGTGAAGCCTAGATAGATCTTGTTGAGTCCGATGGTGATCTGACTCTGCAGAAACGACAGATCCATCTGGTTTAGCGAAGGTCCATTCGCGACGAGAACGGCCGTGGCACCGCTGTGGCGATTGTGCAGAGCCTTTAGACGTGCAGTATCCGGGTTCAAGCCACACGCTCCAGCAACGCGGCGCGATTGCTCGCTTCAATCACCCGGAAGCCGTTTTCGAGTAGATAGGGCATGGCAAGCGTACCCTTCGCAGTCCAATGCCCGTTCTCGTCCTGCCAGGTATCGTCAATGCATACAAGGCCAGTCAGCCTGAGCTTCGAAGCAATCGACTCTGCGCACTCCAGATGCATCCGATGGCAATCGGCGTCATCAATCCGGTGCCCCAGGAATTTCTCATATCGACTCTGCCTCAATTCGCTGTGCTTGCCGTGATCGAAGTCGTAGGCATCCAGGAAGACGTAGTCGAAGGGTCCCGGGTGTTCACGAAGGAAGTCCTCTCCCTTCTGATTGACCGCTTCGAAGTCAACGCCGAGTTTCTTGAACAGCACCTGTGCGGACTTCGTATTGCGGGGATCCATATCCACTGTGACGAAGTGGATGCCTCTCCGCTTGCAGAATTCAGCGATGACGCGCGTAGAACCTTGTCCGGGTACATCCTCGCGGGTCGAGCCGACTTCTATCAAAAATTCATCGTCCGCTAGATCGTCGCTTTTCGCACCAAGCCGTTCGTCAAGGCAACGAATCAAAATTCCGTGCCCGTGCGACTGCTGAGTTTTTTCGAGATTTCGGAGATGTCGAAAGTGCTGGAGAATTTTCTTCCGGCCGACTGGTGTGAGTTCGAGCGTCGTATTTGATTCAAGGGCTGAGCCGACGGCGATTTCCGTTGCCAGGTCGACGTGATTCAAGGCCAGAAACCTGCGCACAAACAGAGAATCCATCTCTGTTGTGGTAGTTGGGACCAGATCATACGCAGCGTTCAGAAAGTGAATTGCCGTGAGCGGACTATGTGGCTGGAAGTGGTCGGACAACCCGATGTAGAGCCAGAGAATATCTGTCGAATTCAGATTCCGAACTTGAAGCGCCTCATCAAGCGCCTCATACAAGTCCGGGCTCGCTACCAGATCGTCAACCAGTGCCTCGATTCCTTCCGGAGCATTCGTCGCTACAGAAGGACTGAATTGAGGAATGGTAGGGGCATTGTCGCCTTTCAGATTACGAAGCAGTCTTCGCTTGAGGAATCTGCACTTGTCAGCAATCCATGCTAGCGGGTCACAAGTGGTCATGTTTGCTTTAGCACCACACATGACGCAGGCGGTCGTGGGAAGACCAACACATTGCTTGCCGACTTCCCCTCCTGAACTTGCCCGATGACTCTTGCACTACGTGTTTGCACGTTCTCCGAATTGAACGCGGTTGGACTATTGAGTTCGGCGTTCATCGACTATTTCTTTCTCGTATCGCCATTTCGTTGCTTGCCGATCAAGGCTTTCGACGGCGATCGTTTTCTTGTGCCACTGCGGCCCTTGGAATCTGAAGTCTTAGCTGACGAGACAGCCTTTTGATTTCGTCGTCCAATCGGCACGACCTTTGATGTCGGATCCTTGGTATCGGTGGAGGCCGAACTTGCAGTGGGGGATTCGACCATCGGTTCAACTACTGCGTTAGACCACAACTGCGCAGGGGCTGGGTGATCTACAGTTTCAGTTTCGGTACTGGCTGTGTACTCCACCTGTCGGCCAGGTTGGACTCGCGTGTGTTCGAGGAATATTGTGCGTGTTTCTCTCGCCATGGCTACCCAGTCTGCCCAAGACCGTTCCAGATCCGCACCCCCCACTTGGAGCGCGGCTAACATTGAGGGCAAGCGCCCGATCAAGCCACTGATGAAGGCTTGGTCGTGAGCCGATATTCGCTGCCATACGGCGGTGTCCATTCCGCCAGGAGCGGAGAATCGCAACTCCAGTTTCGCCCCAAAGTCGTCGTAGGCCTCGTTGAACCAAGTGTCAAACGGTGCCTGTCCTCCTTCCTCGGGAAATTCCAGCTTGGGAAACAGCCCGAATGCACCGGGTGTAACGTGTGCACAGGAGAAGCGAAATTCCAGTTCTGGCCAATGCTCCTTGCCGAAGCTCGGATTTTCGAGTCGGAACCATAGATGTTCGTAGTCTGGGTTCACTTGCTCTCGTTTCAACTCGATCCGATCAAAGCGCAGTGTGTTCGGGAAGCTCTCCATCACGCTGGCCAGCGCTTCCAAGCCCGAAACGATCAACTGAGAAGGGAAATTTTCGGGCAGGACTACTTCGTCACGATTTTTGATTAACGCACTGAGCGTGCACGTCAGCACCCTGACAAGAACCCAGTCTGACGGTGCAAGATCAACTAGCGTACTGAGACGATCCTGTAGTTGTTTGCCTTTTCCTACGGGAATCAGCACGACCGCATTCTTTTCGGCGGCAGCTATCGGCCATCGCTGGAGTGGACCACTTGATCCATCCTCCCTGTCGAAGACGAAACCGGTATAGCCCTGATCAACGAAAGTCCTGAATTGAAGTTCAGGGAAATTACGACCCGCCGCAAGCAGATCCTTGAAGCGCCAGGTCACCAACGACCTTGCCGGGTCGAACGCGAGGATTTCGATCCCTGCATAGTCGGCGTAGTCCGGATTGCGATGCATCATGCGACGCCATCGTTCCTCAAATCCTTGCAGATTCTTTTGCACATCGCGATGCATCTCAAAATAGTGCTCGAGTTCCTCCTGCACCTGGTGGAGCTGAAGTAGAAGAAGTTCGTTCTCGGATTCCATCTCCTTGGATTTGTTCTCTACAGCCTGCAAGCTCCGCCCGTGTCGCGCTGCTTGTTCTGTGGCTTCAGCCACCTTCTGGGTCAACTCCGCCTTGTCTTTTTCGAGGACAGCCTTGGCCAGACTTAGCGCCGCTGCGCTTTTCTGCACCTGCGCCAGCTCGTTCGACTTTCCATCCCGTTCGGCAGAAAGCGTCTGAAGGGCTTTCTGCTGCTCCTGCAGTGCTTTGCTTTTTGCCTCCCCTTCCGCTGTCAGCTTTTCGCTTGTGGCCTTTTGCTCGGCGATCTGCTTGGCCTTTCCATCTCTGTCAGACGTGAGCGTTGCAATCTGCTTCTGCCGCTCTGTCGCCAGCTTTGCCTGCTCGTCGCGTGTAGCGGTTGCACTTGCCAACTGCTTCTGTAGTTCGTCCCGACGGGCTATCAGATCAGCGCGCTCCTTCTCCAACGCAGCCTTGGCCTGGGTCAGGGCTGCCCCCTGAGCGCGCACCTCATCCCGCTCCTTCGTCAGCTTGACCTTGTCTTTCTCGAGGTCTTCTTTCTGTTTCACCAGTTGCTGGTTGGCGGTTGTCTGCTCGTGCGATTTCTGGAACAGGGACTCCAGTTCCTCCTGGACCTGATGCAGCTGAAGAAGCAGGAGTTCGTTCTCCTTCCTGGCTTCTTCAATGTCCT
The DNA here is from genome assembly GCA_041752315.1 of Pseudomonadales bacterium. Taxonomy (GTDB): domain Bacteria; phylum Pseudomonadota; class Gammaproteobacteria; order Pseudomonadales; family Azotimanducaceae; genus SYFY01. The sequence goes on along the minus strand of JBGSHJ010000072.1, from coordinate 3,024 downwards.
TCGCCGACTTGCGCCCAACCTGTTCTGTGGACTTCAACTGCTGTTCAAGCGATTGGATGCGTGCGCTTGTCTGTTCCTGCTCGGTGCGCCGGGTAGTGAGCGCCTCTTCATACTGCTGAGTAAGGTGCCCGATCTGGCTCTGCAGTGCCTGAATCTCGTCCACTGAACCCACCCGCGTGGCCAGTGTACGAAAGCTCGCGATGATCCCCTCAAAATCCGTTTCGCGCGCGCGCTCGGCGAACAGATCCGGGCTGAAGCAATGGAGGAGGGGGCTGATCTCGTCGTGCAGCGCCTGGGCATTGGTGTACTGGCTGGCGATCTGGCCTGCCAGGTGCATGGCCAGTGGATGTGTCTCGTCAGGAGCAGGCGCTTCCAGTTGCGGCGCGTTCAGCGGCATTCGCCAGCGATTTGCGCAGCCGGCGACCAATGCGTCGGGATTGGCGATGCAGTCTTCGATGTCCACCAGCAGGCAGCGTTTGGGAAGTCGCTGATGAAAGCGCAGCAGGTGTTCGTTGTGTCGACGCCAGTTCTCGATCTGCTCTTCGAGCGGTTGCATGGCGAGTGGCGTCAGGAGGGCCGAGGCGATCAATCGCTGCGGCGAGGTATACACCAGCACGAACCGCAGGCGCGGTTCGAACTTGCGCCAGAATTCAAGGAGCCAGGTACTCCGTTCATCTGCCCAGCCCCAGACCTCGGCGTTCAGGTTGGCGAGATAGATGTCAGCTGCCAACTGTTCCCACAGTCGACCGGGGTCGATGGCGCCGCGTGTGTCCTCGGGATCGGTTGTCGCCTGGTCGCACACCTGTTCGTGCCACCGGACGATGTCGAGATGTGTATGGCGATCAGAGGCGAGAGAGGCCTGCATCCCGGCAGAGGAGAGAATCCTGCATACAAGGTCAAGATCCTGCGGACAGGCACCGGTGATACAAAGGCTTCTCATGACGGCGTTCACTCCCTGCGATTCGCTGTGCCTGTCGGTGCCCCGGAGATGGGTGGCGATTCACCCATCCCGTTCGCTCGATGGCGGAACTTCGCTCATCGGCACGCGGAACACTCTAACAGTTTTGTGTGCATTGGCGAGAAGCTGTGCGGTTGCATCGCCTCAGGAACGCTGCACGATTCGCGCCAGACTTCCCTGGAAGTACTGCGCATACGGTTCGCAACGGGGATTTCCATCCCATAGGCAAGTATAGTTACATTACTGCGGGTAAATTTACAAGCCCTCAGACACAGAATTGTTACCAGGCACTGATTGATCCCACCGGCGCGCACAATCTGCCCTGCGCAGCCTCACTGATTCTGCCGGTCAGGATTCGCGGCGAGACCACGACGGGATGCGCTTCGAGGCGTTTCTTGGCAGCGATGTGTGAGGCCGGGCGACAGGCCTGAACGAGCTCGTTCTGTAGCCCGTACGGAATATGGCCCCTCGGGCTGCCCGCATGCTCAGCCTCCATCGGCCTTCCTCACCAGGAACGTGTTGGAGATCGCCGTGGCCGAGAGTCCAATCGAGTCGTCCTCGCGCAACTCAAGCACTTCACATCCCCGCCGCCGAAGCAGTTCGAACACGGCACCTTGCGGGAGAAAGTGGATCTCCATCTGGGTCACATTGTCCTGTGCGAGGTAGGCATCCAGCTTGAACACGTAGCCCGCGCGGTAGGTGGGCAACTGGAAGAACGCGACACCGCCGGGGTTCAACTGTTCGAGCAGCGCATCGAGCAGGAATGCCATCACGGGTGGCGGGTTGTGCTGCAGCACCAGGCACGTGTACAGGACATCGAACGGGCCGATGCGCCGAATCGCCTCGAGTGCGGGGAGGTGCATCAGCGAGACGTTGCCACAGCCTTGTTCGCGCAGGTACTGCTCGGCCACCTGCAAGTGTGCAGGCGAGATGTCGAGCCCGGTCACGGAGTCGAACCGGGTTGCCAGTGCCGCCGTCACGCGCCCCACGCCACAGCCAAGTTCGACACAGCGCCTGAGGCCCGCTTTGGCCACGCCGCAGCGCGCCAGCGTCGCGTCGAAATGCTTCAGCTCCTGATGCCCGCTGGAATAGAAGCTCGCCCGGTTCTGTTCGAAGTTCTTCTGGTAGTAACCCTCGCTGGTGAGCACCGACCAATGCGGCTCGGTGGCGCCGAGATGTTGCCACTGGGCACTGGTGCGAGCGAACAGCGTCGCCAGCCGATCGGCGGCGAGGTCGAGTTCCACCTGCATGGGCGGCCCTGCAAACGAGAGCTTCGAGGGGCGGGGGCTGCGATGGTCTTCGAGCTTGCTGCGAAACTCCGGCGACTCGATGAACAGCGTGCGCAGTTGTTGCCAGTTCGCCACCTCGGATGCGTACCGATCGACCACGGCGTCGCTCTCGGGCTCCCGCCCCAGCAGGAAGCGGTAACACTGGATGACGTCGTCTTTAGTGAGCATGGAGCAGGTTCCGGGTGCGTTGGCGGGCCTGGTAAACCGACGAAGCATCAAGCCACTGGCTCGCATTTTCGATCATCGCTTCACAGTGCGTGTTGAGGTCCGCAATCCCGGCGCGTGCCTTCGGGTCGCTCACCAGTTCTTCGATGTAGGTCAACACCCAGTTCGCCGGGGCAGTACCCAGGTGCCGTGCGACTGTTGCCATGCCTTCCGTTGCCACGCGCTGCCGCATGCGCAGGGTGATGCACCCGTCGTGGATGCGGGAGCAGGCGAGCACCGCGTCGATGAAGCCGATGCGTTCGGGAAAGGTCTTGAACGCCCTCAGCCAGTAGTCGAAATCGAAGGCACACTGCAGCGACTCGTCGAGATCGCCCAGCAGGCGCCACAGCGTGCGCCGAAAAAAAACCGTGGGTTGGCAGATGAAACAGCCTTGCGCAAACGTCTCGATGGGCGTGGCCGGTGGTTGGGTCGGGTAGGGCGAGAGGCGGTGCCCCTTTGCATCGATGTGCTCGCCCTGGCCATACACCATCAGCAGCGCGGGCGCCGACTCGAGTGCCGCCGTTGCCCGGGCGATGGCTTCGGGCCGGTAGAGGTCGTCGGAGTTCAGCCAGC
>JBGSHJ010000071.1:0-165145 GCA_041752315.1 Pseudomonadales bacterium | reverse complement strand
CCATTGACGCGGACGAAGCGGCATCCAGCTCGAGTTCGCAAGGCCCGCTGCCTGCCCTGCCGGGTTCCAGCGACGCAGGTCCAGCGCGACCGGCGCCGGTCCGCATGCCACAGAACCGGATTGTCCAGAATGCGGCCAACGCGGTAGTACCCATCGCTGGCGCGCCTCGTCTACCGGGAGCCCGTCCCCTCAGGCCACCACCGCCGCCGCCCGCTGTCCCCAGGCCGATGATCACCGGGACCAACCTGTTCTCTCCAACGGAAAACAACCGGCTCAGGAGTCCCCCTCCTGGTTTGCGGATGCGGCTGCAGCCCGATGCCCCACGGGTGTATGACGCACCCAGGGTCAAGCCGTTCAGACTGAACCGCAGCAACACGCCGAACTTTGTTTATGGTGGGACACCGGTACAGTTCGGGAAGCATGGGGAACCCTACCTTGATCCCAATGGCACTCTCGACAACCCCGTGAGTGGAACGCGGACACCGGTGGGCAAGTTCCTCGGTGGTGGCGCGAACTCGAAGGTGTACAGCAGCAATTCAAACCCGCGTGTCGTGAAGAAGTTCATGTGGCTGGATGGCCCCGGTGGGGCACGAGCGGTCACCGACCAGGACGCTGGCCGGGCCATTCTTGAAGATGTTCGCGTGGCACGTCCGAACAGCCCGTTCCGCGTCGTCAAACGTATTGGCGCACCGATGACCATCAAGGCGCGGCAGGGTGGCCAGGAATACAACTTCGTGTTGTCCCGCGAGGAGAACATTGCCAGCGAAGTGACCAACGAAAACCCGGGGCACCCGAAAAAGCGTTTGGGCGATCCGGTCACCGTCACGAATGCGCAGGATCGTGTGGATGCCAGGCGTCCGCGGAACGGCCGTAATAAACTCACCCGCGCGGAAGAGATGACCATCAACCTGGTGATTCGCGACCTCAACGCCGAGGGCATCGTCTGGACCGATCACAAACTGGCCAACCTTGATGTGGTGCCCGACCCGTCGGCGCCATTCGGCCACCGGGTGGTATTCTTTGATCTTGATGCGTTCCGCCCGGTGCGGGGTGCGAACCGACAGGAACGGCTGCAGGCAGCGCGGGAACTGCAGCAGATCTTCGACGGCAATACGGGTACCAGTGACCTCGCCAGCAAACTTTCAGCCTTCGAGGCCCGCCGCTACCCGGACGGCCGAGGGTCGTTTGACTACACCGCGTTTGGTGGACGAGCCGAAGTGCCGGCTTACATGTACACCAGGAGTGCCAACGTCGGCCGTCCCGACTACAAGGCCTTCAATGATCAGCCAACAGACACGTTTGTCACGTCGCTCAGCACGTTTGCCACCCGGGCTGCGGCTGGCACATGAAACACGCGCCAGGAACCACAGACGGAACCTCAGACTGACGGGTCCCTTCTGGCGGGCTGCCCTGATTCAAGTCACCGCGCGCACCAGAAACGTGCGGGGCTGGTTTCCTGGTGGAAGGTCGATTGCTGTATAGAGTTACATGAATGGTCTGGTTCAGCCTCTGCAGGCACGCACGAAGCTCCCGAAAGTGGAACCGCTATCAGTGGGAACCGAAACCTCCATCGGCTCCCAGTTGCCGGCACGAATATGGATGGAACCTGCTGACTGCAAGTTGTCCCAGAACGGATGCCAGGTGCCGAGATTGAGCAACGGTGTCGCCGCCTCTTCTTCTGACTGCGGGGTTGTCCAGTCAGCGTCGAAGCGCAGCGCACGCCCATCGATGTCAATCTGGACCGGTACGGCTTGCGCCGGGTTCAGGCTGGATGTGTCGGTATAGAGGGTGGTGGTGACAAAGCCGGCACCGGCGTTGCACTCCATGGCAACGGCCACGGCGTCGGTCTGCGGGACGGCGTAGACCAGTCGCCAGAGTTTGCCGAGTGTCGGGTCTTCTGATTCGAATGTGTCCAGTTGCCACTGCAGTTCCGGGTCGGCCAGCACATTGCCTCGGCTGGTGCTGACTGCTGTTGCGAGCGTCGCCGTCCAGCCATCGCAGATGTTCACCTGCGGTGTCAGCGTGGTGCCATTCGACAGGCTGATCACCAATCCGTGAGTCAGGCATTCGATGCCTTCTTCGTCGGGTGTCTGCGACCACGTGATGGCCGCTGTTCCCAGTCCTTCGACTGTCAATGGCGAGCCATCCCGCATGACGCTGCTGAAGTGCATCGATGGGTTGTCACTGCGAAGCGTGATCAGGACAGGTGCGGTGACGGGTGTGTCGGTCTGTGGCTCCGCGGCGGGCATGACCGGTTCTGACGCGGCAGGCCCTGCGCCTGTATCCACCGCAGCCACGCTGGTCTGATTCTGGTCGTCCCCACACCCTGCGAGCATCGAGATCACAAGGCTCGTGATCAGGACGGCAACGTGACTTGAACACTCACGTCCGGGTGCACGGAGGACGCGGGTACCAGATTTATGAGAGTACATCCCTTCAGGTCTCACCAGTTTTGATCTTTCAGCATGGCGCAATCCAGTGGGCCACACAATCATCTACCGAAGTCGCAGAAGGCGGAAAAGCAGCTCCTCATGCAGGCGGCCTATTTCCGTAACCACCCGCGAACCGGTAGGCTTGGCAGGCATGTAAAGCGTGGCCGGGATGTGCATCAGTGTTGTCCCGCGGAACGATTCTTGCTTGGTGATTGGGAAACAGTGATTGGGAAACAGTGATCTGGAAATGGTGATCTGGACATGGCGGGCGCTCGCAACGTCGTTGATCCTGGTAATGATGACGGCGTGCAGCCCGTCAGAGGATGCACCGAAGGCGCCGAGGCCCGGCGTTGCACCGGCAGACGAGGCCTCACCGGCTGGCGCGGTGGACGGGATCGAAGCTGACCCCGCACCTGCGGCTGAGTTATCCACAGCCGCGCCGGCAGAGATAACGTCAGGAGATGACCCGCTCGCCGAGGCTATCGAATACACCTGTGCAAGTGGCGCCCGGATATTTGCTCGTTATGATGAGGCAGAAGATGTCATCCTGCTGCAGTACGGCGATACCAGAGTAGTCATGTCACCGGCAATGTCCGCCAGTGGCGCGCGTTTTGTCGGTGGTGACTGGGTATGGTGGGGCAAAGGCGATGAAGCCACACTGTTCACGTTGCTGCCAGATGGTGAGACCGGCGAGGTGATCGAAAGCTGCACCGAACTCATCGATGAGGCAGCCACCGAAGGCCCTTGATCGATGTTCTGACCAAAGGTCGAGGGTCCTGTCACCGTCAGGACGGGTATTTGCCAATAGTCGGGATGGAGTTTGGCAGCTGGAATCGACAGCCTCGATTCCAGCGTACAACCGGGGGAACTTGTTTGCGTCGAATCACCTTGAGCATGACCTTTGCCGTGCTGGTTCTGATCAATCATCCGGCTTTACAGATGGCGTGGGCTGGCACACTGGATGGACGGTACAGTTTCATCGACTTTCCGGATGCCGTGGTCCGTATTGTCACCGATGCCGGTGGTGACCTCCTGCTGACTCCGGAAACGTCTGCTGGCATGAAGTTGCCGAGGCAACCCAACGATAGCCAGTGGCTGGAATTCGAAGCCAGCCGTTTCCTGAGCGGACGATTTGTCTACAGATCCAGCGATGTACCTCCCGCGTATGTGAAGGACCTCGACGAGTATCATTCGTATTCGGTACGGCTGGTGGATCGAGCAAGCGCAGGGATAGACGTGAACTGGCTGGTGTTCCCTGACCCCTCGCTCAGGACCGCGGGGTTCCGGCAGCAGTTGAAGCTGCGCAAACTGTCGCACATGACCTCACCTTCGGTAGCCCAGGACCTGGCAGGTCGCTGGAGCGCAGCAGCAGACACTCAGTATGGTGCGGTGTTCGACATCTACGCGCGCGGCCGCGAGCTCATTGTGCATCGCTCTGTACGCAGTAAACAGATGGAGTGGTCGAACCCGGATGTGTTCACCCCGGGTGCCGGTCAGTCGTTTTCGCATCCGCTCGGGTTCAAGCTGCAACCGCTGGATCCCGGCCGGCTGCTGTTGACGGTTGGCAGTGTGCGTGTTGAATACACACGTGATCCGACGACACCGGGGCTTGCCGGCGCGCAGAACCGGATCGGCACGACCCGGCAAAATAACGAAGGTGAAACGCCGCTGCATCTGGTTGCCCGCAATGGTGATCTGGCCGCGGTGACCCAATTGCTGACGACGCCGGGCATAAATCCATCGGCGCGTGACAAGGCAGGCAACACACCACTGCATGTCGCGGTGCTGCACAATCGACCGGCGATCGTGGCTGCGCTGGTTGCCCATGACCGGACCTTGGTTGGTATCAATGACGCGCAAGGACGCAACCCGATGGCACTGGCTGCAACACGCGGTGACACGGATAGCCTGCGCAAGATGATACTCATCGGCGAATATGTGGACGCTGCGCTGAAACGTGCCATCGAAGACAGTGATCTGCCGAGTCTGCGTGCGTTCACATCGGTCGGGGTACCCGCTGATATCGTTGCCCACAATGCGGTTGTCCTGCGCAAGGTGAATGTCCTCGAAGAACTGCTCACAGCCAATCCCGAGATCGTCAGCCTGGAGTTCTTCAAAGATGTATTGAATGATGCGGAAATCGCGGAAACGGTGGCGAGTTATCTGCCTCCATCCTGGTCCGACGTTGATGAAGGCCTCAGCGCGACGCTGGTTGCAAAACAGTACACGCTGTTGCCGGCGTTGCTGGCGGCTGGTGCTGATCCAGACAAGTGCCTGGATGCGGCCATACGGTTTGGTTCTGCACAGGTGGTTGCCGATGTCGTTGCCGGTGGTGCAACTCCGCAGGTCAGTCACCTGCTCAAGGCGGTCGGCTCCTCGAAGTCGGCGACGGTTGAATCACTACTGGTGGCCGGGATCAGCGCCGACTCCGAGCAACCGGCAGGATGGCCGATGATCCTGATTGCGGCCAACCGTGCTGATGCAGCCACCGTCAGTGCTCTGTTGACTGGAGGCGCCAATGTTGAAGCGGCCAATCAGATCGGCTTGCGGGCATTGCATCTGGCGGTCCTGCGACAGGACCCGGAAGCGGCCGGTGTTGTGCAGGCACTGGTGACCGGTGGTGCTGATGTCAATGCGCCGAACCATCTCGGCAATTCGCCGCTGTCCACCACACAAGATCCGCAGATCCGGAAGATCCTGCAGGATGCGGGCGCTCAATGAACCCTGAACACACATGTGCAACCATACTTCGGTGCAGCACATGCATCGAACTGATTGAGGAGAAATGACGTTGCGCGGTATTGGTGTCGCACAGATGATCAGGCGGTATGCGTTTGCACGCTTGTTTTCAGGGTTATTGCTCTCGGTGTTGTTGCTGGCGGTCTGTGTTGCCCGCGCGGAGCAGGTGCCCATGACGTTTGATGGGAATGCCAGCCTCAGCTATCCGGCGGATGCAGCATTTGAACTGGGAACTGAAGGCACGATCGAATTCTGGGTGCGGGCAGACTGGACCGGGGCACTCGCCGAGGACGCCTGTGTGGTCGCCAATGGCAATGCCACCACCAGTCGTTACGCTGCCTACATCACGGCCGACGGCCAATCCGTCGTGTTGTGGGATGGTACAAAATCCGCAGGTGCTGCGTTCAATTTCCAGGACGGTGAGGCTCACCATGTCGCCATCACCACCCGTGCACAACAATCGCAGTTCTACGTCGACGGCAAACTGCTCGAAACACGGAGCATCGGCTACAGTGGTGCCCGTGGATTGCCGCTGCACATCGGGACCTCTGACGGTGCGGCAGAGGGGTTTCAGGGTGAGATCGAAAGTGTGCGGCTCTGGAGCCATGTGTTGTCCTCAGGTGACGTTGCGCTGGTCGGAACCTTTGCCGGTATGCCTTCCGCCGGTTCACCACTGACTACGCATCTGCGTGCCTACACCGATTTCACCGACACGCGACAGCAGCTCGTGGTGACGGACCCGCCGTCGGCGACCCAGGTGGCGGTCATCCAGCGTGATCCGACGCCGGTGGCCAGTGCTGCACTGGTCACCCCGACGCGGGGTTCTGCACAACCCTCCGCGGTTGCCGGTGTGACCGATGTCTCAACAGCGACTGCCGGCAAGTCACCCCAGAGCGTCGCAGGCCCGGTGTTGATGTGGAGCATGAAAAAGCCGGCAGACCGCTGGCGCCAGCCATTGCCGTCGCTCAATGTGATGCCAGAGGTGCGCAGGGGCGCCATCGATTTCTGGATCGCCTGGGATCCGAACTGGATCACCGAAGATGCACATGGTGCGGTGGTGGCTTATTCAAACGGCTATGACACGGTCTTCGAAGTGGGGATGACGGCAGCCGGTGATGGCATCGTCATGTCAAACGGCAAACGCGACGACTATGGTTCGGTTGTCGAATCCTCGAACACCGTCAGTGCGGACTTCACCGATGGACAACCTCATCACGTCGCGCTGGTTACCCATGAAGAGTCCACGGAGGTTTTTGTCGATGGAGTGTCCAAAGGGGTGGCTTCCGTTGGCTACGCCATTGCCCAGGACGCAAGCGGGCCGAAGACCAACCTGCAACTGGCGATCGGTTCGTTTGATGGACGTGCGCGTCCGTTCAATGGCGTCATTGGCGCCGTGCGGATCTGGGCGTCACCGCTGCCTGGGTCGACCCTGCATCAGGCTGCCTTTCTGCGCGACAGCGAACTGAAAACAGTACCGTGGGTCGATGCGTTCCTGCTGGCGCAGATCGAAAACGTCGTCGGCAAGACCTCCAAACCGGCGCTGAAGGTATTGCCACCGTTGTTCCTGCCCGCAGGAATCTGGATGAGTGGCACTGAACCGGCAAAACATCGTCAGACGCAGGGAATAGGCGAAGATGGCGAGACGGAGTGGGCGTTCCATCCTCAGCATTATGTGCAACTCGCAGTGGTTGCACCGGATGACCCGTTGCTGGCGTTTGCAGCCAATGCCAAGGCAGCGACTCCAGTGCCGGGCGCTGCCACCCAGCGGGGTGTTGGCGCGACACCGTCCGGTTTTGTGGTCACACCAGATGCTGGAGTAGGCGGTCGTCCGGATCAGACGCTGAACGCGATGTCCCTGGAGGACTGTGCAGAACAGTGCCGCAGTGCAGGGTCGTCAGGGTGCGCCGCTTTCGATTATGTGCCACTGTCCCAGCGCTGCGAGATACACAAGAACCGCGTGCCACTGCGCACCGGACTGGGTGGCAGTTTCAGTTTTCTTGCCAGTGCAGGTTCCAATGGCAACGGGGGCGGCACGTTGGCAAAACCGGCCGGTGACCCACGCGAGGCACCGGTGCCGAAGCTGGTCTGGCTGGAGTTCACGCCGTTCCAGAGCCTGGACGCGCCGGAATCCATCGCCGTTCGGTCCTTCAAGCCAAATGGCCGTAACCGGTATGTGGCGGACAACGGACACCAGCTGGACCTGACCTCGAAGATCTACCTCAAGGTCAACGGCAAGACCCTGCAGCGATTTGACATTCCCGACCGTCCTCCGGCCCCCAACCAGACGAAAGTGGATAATGAGTTTTTGTTTGGCAATCAAATACGCAATCTGCGCTCCGCGTTGCACGGTTGGGATCCGGTCTTCCTCAATCCTTTCGACTTCTCCGACCCCCAGGGCGGCAAAAAAGCAGATCTGTTTACTTATCCGGCCTACGGTTACACCCAAAGCGCTCGCATGGTCGTTCCAAAAGGCTTCGAATTCATTGACCTGCAGTCCGGTAATGGTCGCAAGGAACATACCGAAGTCAAGACGGAGTCGGAACTCCAGGAGTCACTGGGGGGCATGATCAGTGTGGGTGGTGGTGTCGAAGGCATGGTTGCTGCGGGCAGCTTTTCAGCCAATGCATCATTCAGCGGTAAATCCAAGGTGTTGGAGTCTGGTAACAGCGCCTTCACGCTGGGCCAGGCGATCAATCGTCGTGCGGCATTGGTCCTCGACAAGGCCAATGCACGCCTGGCCGAACCGTTTGTGCTGGCGGTGCAGCAGGCGGTCGCCAACAACCCGGATATCGAAGCGGCCAGGGAACTGGTGGAACAGTTTGGCACCCACTATCCACACGGGATCGTGCTCGGTGGCCGCATCATTGAAATGGTGGAACTGGACGCCCATACCTGGGGTACCATCGAGAGTTATGACATCGGCGTGGGTGGCGCTGTCGAAGGCCGCGTCGGGCCTTCGGCAGGGCCAAACGCATCGCTGACCGCAACCCTGGCGGTGGACACGGGATTCGAGAATTCTTTCAACCAGACCCTCCAGAACCAGAAGGACAGCTGGACAACCAGCGGTGGGCAGGGTGGTGCTGCAGCAGGCAACTGGAGCGTCTCCGACGAGACGATGGCGCCGATCTATCTCGATCTTCGCCCCTTGAGCGAATTGTTGGCGCCGCCGTTTTTCATGGACCCCGCCGTGTTTGACCGACTGCGGCCCCTGGTGCGCGAGGCGATGGTGGATTATGTCGTCCGGGTTGCCGAGCCGGTCTCGCTGGACAGCAAGTTTGTGCCGAGGGCAATCGCACGGCAGGTCCCTCCAGCGACCCCGAAGGGTTGTGACATTGATCGTGAAAGCTACCGCCTGGAGTTCAGTTCGGATTCCGACAACGACAACGGCGGTGGTGCATGGGTGCAGTTCGAGTTGCCCGCGAAGGCTCATTTTGACATGGCGAACTTCAAGGCGGGTTGTCATGCCGATGACTTCTGGGAAGACGGTTGGCTGATCGAGTGCAACCGGGTGTGTTGGGAAAATGCGAACTTCCAGTGCATGGAAGGCAAGTGGGAAACCCAGCCTGGCTACCGGACGTCGACGGATGTGCTCTGTCACGATTCCGGCGTTACGGAACAGGATTCCCTGCTCAAGGGCACCGGCAAGGCCCCCTGGAAGTAGGTGAACCAAACATGCGCATGGGAAATGGCAAAGGCCCTTCAATCAAAAGGAGTGCTGGACATGTACCAGACAGAACACGCAGGTACTGATCGAAGGATGACAGCGCGATGGGGATTGTTGTGGGGAGGTGTCTTTTTCCTGCTGGGCGGAGGTGCCATGGCTGATACACGACGTCTCGGTCCGGCGATGGATCTCGCCGAGGCGCCAGTCCCGAAGGTTGCCAGCCAGACGGCGCGCGAGGCATTCGACCGCGCCCGCCAGTCATTGCAACGGGTCAGGGCGCTGAACCAGGCAGCCAACGCCCGTCGTCCTGCTCCCGGGGAGGCCAATAACAACTCGGCACAACCAAATGCGCGTCCGATCATTCGCAAACCGGCGAAGCAGAAATGAGCGCGTTTTATGGATTCCGTGTGACGTCTTGTCAACCCAACCAGCTGACTCTGCCGCTCATCGTCGTGCTGTTGTTCGGTTGGATGTTATCTTCGCCTGCGTCTGCAGAAGAACCTGCGAGGACCTATACCAACCCTGGCTGGGGCAATGCGGCGCAAGTCTGTGCCAAACCGCGTATCGGCAAGGACTCACCGCGCCTGGCGTTTCGCGGCGGACGAAATTCGTTTGCGACCGGTTTCTACCGCATTCGGCGCGTCCCGGATGGAAAGTCACCACAGTTTCTCGAGGTAACCGCTGGAGCAGACGGGACACCGATGCCGGTGATACGGAACGTCGCTCCGGAATCTGCCCGCCGCTGGCTGATGACCCAGACCGGTGCCGACATCTACCAGGTGTCCACCTGTGTGGAGGATGCGCCGCTGTGCCTGCTGCCCGATCCGGACCGCGCCCTCGCCAGCAAAAGCCCATTGACCCTTCGCACGTGCGAGCACGAGGGCATAGGCACACAGGCCTGGTGGATGATCGGGCTTCTCAGCGGTGGGGCCATCGATGGTTATGTACTTGGCAGCGATGGGCTTGGCCGCCTGACCTGCCTGTCGGTTGGGAAGTCCGGCAAACTGATGGTGCCGCGCATGGCCGCGTGCGAGAGTTTCCAGGACGGCGCTGTGTGGCGAATTGAAGTTCCCGGCAAGGTCGCTCCGAAACAGAAGTCTCAGCCAGCCACGAAAGAGCCAAAACAGGAAACCTAGAAGTTTGCGCAGTCGAACCGGATCGCTGCGCGGCGGGTGTACTGCAGCAACGTGATTGCGCTGGCCGGCGTCGTGGCCGGCCAGGTTGCAACGCCGTTCAGCCCTTTGTCAGGTACCCGTCCAGTTCGGTGCGCGCTTCTCGGCAAACGCCCGTGGACCTTCTTTTGCATCGTTGGAGGTGAAGACCTTGCGTTGCAGTGGCTCCTGCATTTTCCACAGGTCTTCTTCATCGATGCCCTGCGCTGCGGCGCGCACGAGGGTCTTGGAGGCGGCCACGGCCAGAGGCGCATTGACAGCGATGCGCTCGGCGAGGCGAATGGCCGCGCTCAAAGTTTCACCGTCTTCCGTCACTTCGGTCACCATGCCGGCGACATAGGCCTCTTCGGCGGTGATCGGCTCACCGGTGAGCGCCATCTCCATGGCCTTCGCAAAACCGACGCGGGCGGGTAGACGGAACACACCACCTGCGGCGGCGAAAAGACCGACCTTCACTTCACGAATGCCGATCTTGGCGCTTTTTGCCGCAACCAGAAGGTCGCAGGTCAACGCAATCTCGCAGCCACCTGCCAGCGCAAATCCGTTGATGGCCCCGATGAGAGGCTTGTTGCAACCGGAGCGCACAAAAGTGCCCAGCGGACCCACGTCTTCGCCGCGGGAGAATGCCTTCAGATCCATGCCTGCGCAGAAAGCACGGCCGCTACCGGTGATGACACCGGCTGTCAGTGAGTTGTCTGCATCCAGTTCCTGCACCGCCTTGAGCAGGCCATGGGACAAGGCGCCGTTGATGGCGTTCATTGCTTCCGGCCGGTTCAGTGTAATCACCATGATCCGGCCACGGCGTTCAACCAGCACGGCGTTTTCTGTTGTTTCTGTCATTTCCCTTGGCGTCCTCGATTGAGACTGTTGATCGGCGATGGAATGGTGGCACATCCAGGGGCTGACGAGAATCCAGCCGTTCGATGCCCTTGCGTCATTGAACGACGATGTCGTGGCAAGATGATTGCCCCTGTGCAGAAGCGCCCGGGCACCCGCTCGCGCATGAGACGCTGAAATCGGTTTCACCGTTGAAACCGCGACAGACGCCAGACTTGTTCTTGTCGGATACCGAGCAGTTCCCTGTCAGCCTCAATTTGCGCCCACCTCCGCAATTCAGGTCGGTATAGCTCGTTGCGACGGGTGGGGGTGAACCGGACCCGGTGGGTGCGGGCCGACCGGCAATTGCGGGAACCTGGCCCGATTCCATGCGTGTTTCACCGGCGGCGTAGACGGCACTGCAGAAGAGACCTGTCAGTGTGGCCCCTGTCAGCGTCAGTGCGGGAAGCAGCTTCCGAACCCATTGTGTCAAGGTCAGCGGTCTCGATGTGTTTGTGCGCATGTCCGATCCCCTTTTTGTTTGAACAAGTTGCAAGTGTGTCGCGGTATTCCCCGGTTGGCGCTTGCCGAAGGCGACGGGAATCCTTACGGGTCCGATGCTCTCCGGGGAGACGCGCAAATGTACGTCGATCAACGGAAACAATCATACTCCCGCCATCCAAGGCCCTTGCTCGCTGGTCGTGTGTGCACGGTCATCCGTGACCTTACTGGACCGCCCCTTTTCCGCTCGCGGAGCACTGCGCCTGGCCGGTTCTGCCACCTGAGCATCCATCCTTGCAGTTGGCCGATGCCAGGAACCGCTTGCCGCCACTGGAGAGGGGCACATGGCAATTGACAGCAGCATTCTGGTTGCTGCCGACCTTCTCGCAAACGGCGCCAGGGGTCGATGTGGAGACCTCATAGGAAACAAATCTGCTGGTGCCCGGGACACTGCACACGAGCGTTGCAGCATCGTCCGTAGCCACCGGTGTGGTTGCGGCGCCGGTATTGGCACCACTATCCGGGGTGTTGCTCTGGACGGCTCCGTCCACCTCTTCATTCTGTACTGCGTGCGCCGTGCTGGACAGCAACGTAAAGGCAAACAGGAAAAGTAGCAGACCGCTGACTCTGGCCATGTCGGATCTCCAGGTGGCGCTGCCGGTCACAGCGTGGTCCTCCATGTTGAACTCCGGGAGGTGAACGGAGGTTAAATCGAACCATTGAGCGTTTCAAATATCACGAGGCACGGCTGCGGCAACCGGAGCGGTACGCTGTGGCTCCATCAGGGTGGTCGGCGGGTGAGGACCGCAAGGTGGACCAGGCGAGTACAAGGATGCGACAGGTTCGAAACCAGCGATCCGAATGGATAGTCCTTCACAAGCCGGCCCGGTCGCGATTGAATACTGCGGTGGGGATGGCGAATCGAGTGGGAGGAACCGGATGAATCGGCACGTCAGGCATACGAGTCCGTTGCGCGGGATTCTTCCGGTTGAAAATCGGGTGGTTTCGGCCCTGGATCTTGTGCGATACGCAGGTCTCGCCTTCATGCTGATGGCTGGCACCTTGCCGCTGACGGCAGCCGCCGAAAGGGGGAAAAAATACGAGCAGTTGGCAGATCAATCGAACCCGGTGCTCATGGAACAGGCGGTGGCCGATCTGGAGGACGGCAAGCTTGAGGATGCTGCGCAGGCTTTGTCCATCGTTGCCGCCCGCAAACCTCGGGATGCTTCCGTACAGACCCTGCTGGCGCTGACCTATCACCGGGCCTCGGACCGAAATGCCGGCAATCTCGACCTCGCGACGGCGGGTTATGACATTGCCCTGAGCGCTGAGCCAGGAAACTTCTGGGCGGCAGCGTTCGCGGGGCGAATTGCCTATGAACGCGGCGAATACGAACGAGCCACGTCGAGGTTCGCGCAGGCCATTCTGGTGCGGCCGAATGACCGCCAGGCGATGCTGGCGATGGCGGCTTCGGCCTACATGGATGGCGACGCTGATCTGGCTTCCCTCGCTGCGGATCGTGCGGTGGTATTGAACAAGGGCGCTGCGGAAGAGCCGATGGCACTGCGCCTCGCTGCTCTGGCAGGTACGGCAGCATCCCGGGACAAAACGTCGGCGATACAGCTCGATGCCCTGGCGGAGCTGGACGCAAACCTCGCAACGGCCACGGCAACGCGTGTTGCCCAGTTGCAGCAGACCCGCGCTGTGGATGCGGTCGCGCCGGTGGATTCGCAACCCCAGACGCAATCAGCGGGGCAGGACGGTGATCAGATTATGGTGGATGTCGCCATCGTACTGTCCCAGCGTACCCGTCGTGAGCGGATCGGTCTCAATCTGCTGGACGGGTTGAACCTGAACTACGGCTACGGCCGAAACTACGTGAACACCCGAACCACGTTGCAGGGCGGGGATCCGGTGACCACTGCCCAGCGGGTGATCACCCGCGCCATCACCGTGCCGGAGCTCAACTACAACCTCAATCTCTTCAACCGCAATGGCCAGTCTTACTCCCTCGTTGCACGGCCGTCGCTCACCGCCTACCGGGGAGAAACCAGCGAGTTCTTTGTTGGGCAGACCCTCAAGGTTGCAGTATCGGGAGTCAATTTCAGCTCACTGGAACAGATCGACATCGGCATCGAAATGAAGGTGACACCCATCGAGATCACAAGCGAGCGGACACGCGTTCGAGTCGAGACGAGCCGGTCGTTTCTGACGGATGATGGTGCGGGCCAGTTTCGAGAGAGCCTGAGTACCTTTCGGCAGAGAGTGGCCGCTACCGCGGAGGTCGGGTTTGGAGAGACGTTGATCCTGTCCGGGTTGTCGGAGAGTGTCGATGACAGTACCTACTCCGAAACCCCCTTGTTGGGAGACCTGCCCCTGGTCGGTTCCGCCTTCAACTCGCGGTCAAAAAACGCCCGTCGTGACGCGGCGCTGATGCTGATCACCCCGTCGCTTCCCGGCAGACTGCCAGGACGACCCATCAATTCAGTGGATGCGACAGGAAAACTTGCCCGACTGTGGACGGAAGTCGTCGATCCGGGCAGCAATGGAACGGATATTGCTGCCCGTCTGTCGCGCACGCGGATGTTTACCAGGACTCAACCTTCGGATGCACCGTTGAGCTGGCCGTCGCCGGGACAACAGGATGCCGAAGCGATCCGGGACCTGGTCGTGCCCGGGATGGATTGAGCACAGCAACTTCCGAATCGGCCCGGCGGTCAGCTTCTGGTCCTGGCGCAAGACGGCAGCCGCTTCCACTGGCTTGTTGCCACGGTAGTTTACTCAATGACGCCCGTGGTACCGGCAACCGCGGTGCCATGGCACTTGAAGGATTCAGGAAAGGCTGGAACACTCCCATCACGTCGCCGGCCACATGCCAGCCTGCTGATGCAACCTTGTTTCGAACCGGCAGTGCAGGAAAAGATCGTCAGCGCCGTGATCACCACCATCCCATGAAAATTGTCATCGTCGTTGGCGGAAGGCCGCAATTCCACGAGGCCGTTGCGTGGACAACGGTCAGGCAGTTCATTGCTTTGAGTGACTGTCCTGGTCGAATGTCCGTTGGACACCTGGCCCGTTCGGCGCAGGCGGCTGCATGAAACTGCTGAACATTGCGGTTTTGTGCGCGCTGCTGTTCATGCTGGGGCTGACCGTGAATGCCTGGCAGAACGCCAGCCGCGAGGAAACAATGCTCGACCGCGCTGTTGGATCGATGCTCCTTGCCACGCAGGCTGGGGACAAGGCGATTGCGGATCCCTACCAGGATGCCCCTGCGAACTGGTTCGCCCGACAGGGGATCGATCTGGCCTTCGTTCGCAGTCTGCCCGACGTGCAGCGCGCCCAGTTGCTGAACTTTCTGACCTACCGATACTGTCAGACCGGTAACGAGACACCCGTGGACCTGAACGGGTTGTTCGACAGCTGCGTTACCCAATGCGGTGGTTACGCCTATGTTTTCCGGGGGCTCGCAAGCGCGGCCAACCTGGAGACCCGCTACGCCAACCTGTACAACATTCCGAACCAGGGGAACCACGTCGGTGTCGAAGTGCAACTGGAGGACGACGGATGGGCATTCTTCGATCCAACATTTGGTGCTTTTTTTACCTCTGACGGGCAACTGGATGGAGATCCGCTGGGTCTTGCCGACGTGATCCGCAGTGATTCGGAGACGACGCTGGCGCGCCAGGTCCTGCAGGCCAACCGGGAACTGCCCCTCTCCACCTCCCGGATGCCTGAAGCCATTTATACAGAGTCGTTTGAACACCTTTACATGTCGCTCAACAACTATCGGAACCCGGAGGCGATCACCACCGGGAACCGCGATGAGCTGTTGATGCTGCGTATTCCGCTGGTCGCGGGAGGCGGCGCATTCGGGCTGATCGGATCCGACAACCGCGCAGAAGCACGGGCTTTCTGGCTATCCGAAACCAACAGGACACTCAACGATGACATGCCGCTCAACGACACCTCGTTTGCGACGCATCTGATGCTGAACCGGGATACGCTGCGCGCCACGATGCTGGTGATTTCTGACACCAAACGCGCGGAGCGCTACCGGATTCGTCTGCGCCTCTTCAATCCGGGCCTTACCGATCAGCGCCTGCAGTTGACGAGTGTTGGCAAGGAAACGGTGCTGGAATCCCCTCCCGTCCATCTCGTACCGCCGGGCTCGTCGCTCCTTGACACAACCTTTCGCGCAGAGACTGACCAATCGATTCTGATCGTGCGAGCCGCCGACAAATTGTCCTACGTCGAAATGTTCGGTGTGGACGTGGCGCCGCTGGCAGAGTAGTGAAGGGCGGGTCAGAACGAGAACAGCAGCTACCCTTTGGAACTAAGGCTTGGACAGTCGCGCTCTCACCGCAATGCCCCCTGGCGTGAAATAGCTTCCCGAGCGTCCTTTCAGTTTCTGTTCGAGGCGGTCTTCTTGCATGTACATGAAGTCTGATGGCCTGTACTTGCCGTCGCGCAATGCCGAAAAAACCTTCTTCCTGAATGACTCGATCTTCCTGTCTGCAATGGCAAAGACCCGCATGTTGCGCTCGGGTATCGGTACGCCTCGCAACAAGTCATCGAAGCTGGTCTGCGCGATCATGCCGGTGGTCGAATCCGGGAGCACGGTTGCGCGGTCCGACATGTAGAGCAACTGCGCGTGGTTTCCAACGGCGCCGCCTTCAAACCCAAAGGAGCGCAGATCGTCGTTTTCCAGTCCTCCTTGCAGATAACCGACCAGCAGGGTCTGGTTCCGGCATGCAAGCCTCTCCGCGGCTCGAATGTCCGCGTACTCGACCGCTGGACTGGATCCATATTGCGCAACATTGGCGGCAACGATCGTCGATCGTCGAAAGAATGACACGCGTCATGGCGTCATCGACCGGACCAAAGTCCTCACCGAGGATCTGCAGCAGTTCTTCGCGACACCCTGGCAGCGCATCGGTCACTGAACCGGATTGCCTCACCTGTTCAACGATGCCCGGTTGCATGCACTTGAGATCGACCTCGACAAAACTGCTCCCAGCGAACGAGCACGGCGCCACCAGGACAAACATGATTGCAAACAGACAATCGTACAGAGACTTCATTCGAAGCTGCACGTGGACAGGCGCGCGGAGGCCATTGCGGCAGGAAGCATTCAAACAGTGCCTCGTCGACTTGCCCGATTTTGGAGGTGCGTGCATTTCACAGGTTTTGTCCTTTTGCGGCACCACGCTACACCGGGTGTTCGATAGCTGTCGATGGTTTTGCTGGTCTGCTTCCCTTTGGCTTCGCTGTGCACCTGAGTGATACGGCTAGTTCTCGGTGCATCGAATGTCGTCTCAGCAGGCTCAGCACCGGGAGCCAGACGCTTGAAAAGGCACTACAAACCCATTGGACGCCCACTTTGCCTTCCTGTACTTTTTTGCCAAGGCAGTCCAACTGGCGAGGATGACGACAGGCATGAATCGAATATCCAGCTTGCCGACGTTGTCTGTCGCCACCAATCCTCCAGTTCGTTCAACGTTGTCGGGTGGAACCAACGGAAACGACTTTTCCCGCCCTCGCCCTTCACGCACCAAAACTTTTTTTTTACAGGCTTTTGCTTGTGTTGAGTGGGTTGGCGGTGGCTGTGCCGGTACTGGGAGCCAATCTGATCACTGACATCGGCACGCTCAATTCAACCAGGGCACCACGAATTTTCGATGCCAACAACCAGAATCGGGTGGTGGGTTCGTTTTTCAGGAGTGGCGACGGCGAGATCGGGTTTACCTGGGCGCCGGGCGAGGAGATGGTTCCCCTGACGCTCCCCGGGTTCGCCAACAGTTATGCGATCGCCGTGAATGAACGGGGTCGAGTGGTAGGCACTGCCTATCAGGGCACCTCCGAGCGGATGTTTTCATGGACCTCGAGCGGCGGCATCGTCGACCTCGGGGACGGACAGGCCATCGACATTAACGTCAGTGGTGTGATCCTCGGTAGCAACCGCGTTGCCGTGAATGGTTCTTTCCAGCGCCAGGCGTTTGTGCAACCCACCGGCCAGGCAAGGATCCCGATCGGCGACCTCGGTGGCGGATCCAGTTTTCCGCAGGCGCTGAGCGACAACGGCCATGTCGTGGGCGCTTCGCTCACGGAGAACCAGCAGCAGGGCCGCCGCGTGCGTTTTCGCGAAACGCGGCCGGCGTGCTGACCACCGCAATCACACTCGGCACCCAGAACAGTTCCGCCGAGGATGTGAATGAAGCCGGTCAATTGGTTGGTTATTCCACCGTGACCGGCGAGGAGCACGCCATGTCGTGGAGCGTCTCTGAAGGGGTGACCGATCTTGGCAGGCTACCCCCGGAAGATGGTTTCAGCCCCGGGTGTGCCTTCAGCCGGGCCCACACGGTGAATGCCTCTGGACGGGTCGCAGGTGAATCGCAGATCGTGAAGGGCAATCTTTGTTTCCACCACGGATTCATGTGGACCAGGGCGGGCGGCATGGTCAATCTCGGCACGCTTGAAGGTGGAGTTTCCATTGCTGATCGGGTCAACGACAAAGGTCGAGTATTCGGGTGGTCCCACATCGATCCGAACAATCTTTCCATCCTTCCGCACGTCACCATGTGGCAGACAGCCTTTGTCATCGCGTTGCCGGACATCGACCTGGACGGGACGCCCGACATCGGGCTGTTGAGGGAAGATCCATCGCAGCTGGAAATTCTCAGCGGTGCAACACGCGGCCTGCTCACACAACTGCCCTTCCTTGGCAGTGCCTATATTCCCGTTGGCGCAGCGACAATTCCGGACTCGGACGGTGACGGGATCGCCGAACTCGCGGTGCTGGCCGGTCGGATCAGTGACAGCCGCATGCTCATCCAGATCCGTAATCTCGGAGCGACACCGGGGACACGAAACATCCGGTTCGCTGAAGGTCACACTCCGCTGGGAATTGCCGCGGTAGGTGATCCGGACGGGAACGGAATTCCGGACCTGGCTGTTCTCTCTTCGCGCAGAAGCGACGGGCGTGGCCTGGTAGAGATCAGGAACGCCTTTGGCAGCGCCAGTACCCGCGAGTTCTGGGTGCGTACTGGCCAGCAGCCAAGAAAGCTGGTGGCGGTTGACGATGCGGACCAGAACGGTGTCGCCGAGATCGCAGTGATGTCTACCCGCAATGCCGATGGCCGGATTGCAGTGGAAGTGCTGAATGCGGCGGGTGCACCCAATCCACGCTCGATCTGGTTTTCAGGCGGTCGTACCGCCATCGACCTGGCAGCGATGGGTGATGCGGACGAAGATGGGTCCACCGAACTTGCGCTGCTCACGCGACGGCCTGCGGATAACCGCTACATCGTCGAGGTCAGGAACGCATTCGGAGCGCCGAACACCAGATCATTCGGCATACGGCAGGGTTATCGGCCGCTGTCCGTGCTCTCGGTTGGTGATGCCGATGGGGACACCGTGCCCGAATTCGCCACGCTGTCACATCGCGACTATGACGCGCGCGCGCTGTTTGAGGTACAAAATGCCGCAGGACCGAAAAACTACCGGACACTTGGCCTTGCCGCCAGACTTCGGGCAGGGGAACTCATCCTGTTGAACCGACCCGACAATAGTGCGGTTTATGAAGTATTGGCGCTGATGACACGCAGCAACGGCAGGATCCTTGGCCAGAGCAGAAGTGTTTCCGGTGCGGAACCGAGCAGGATCTACAGCTTTTCGCAGTAGCCGCGAGACGAAGGAGTCCGGGGGAGCGGAACCTCCGGGCGGACGGCCATTGCTGCACGCACTGGGCCAGGACACCTCAACAGGGTCGAACTGCCTGCCGCTGGCAGGAACGTACCCGAACAAGCCCGCCTTGTGTGTAGCCGCGAGATGGTCGGGTTATTCCGGGAGTGACGGACCAGGCGACAGTGATGGAGTTGTCGACCGCCGACGTTTGCTGTCTTGTTTCCCACAACGGAGTGAATGACCCGTCGGGCAAGTCACAGATCACGTAGTCCGCGCCTTCGGCCGGTGTGTCAGTGGCCTGGATCTGCAAGAATGCAGGCCTGAATCGACTGATGGAGCTGGCTTAAATTGGATGAAAAACTTGAGGAACTGCTGGCGATTCTTGTCGGCATCGGCACGTCGATCGTGCAGTACTTCAACCAGCCCTCGGTTGTCGTCCAGTTCATGATCGTGGCGATCCTGCTGGGACTTTCGTTCCTCGTTTCCTGGCAGGTGGAGCCGCGCATCAGGACACGTTCCGATCGATGGCGGCTGATGCCTGGCGTACGGCGTGTCGTCGACGCCATGATAAAGCACAGTGCATGGGTCAATTTCGTGGCGCTCTGCGCCATCGTCCTGTTTGTCAGCCGCAGCATAGCCTGGCCAGCAGACGACCGCGTTCTGTCGAATGCCCTGCTGCTGGCGCTGGCATGGTTCATCATCAATGTGGGTTCGCACACGATCCGGCAGAAGGGAATTCGCACGCTGCTGTCGATCAGCATCTGGACGTATGTTGCCCTCAGCCTGCTGGGAATTCTCGACAACGTAGCCCATTTTCTGGATGCGCACAAATTGTCGGTCGGTCAGAAGGAGCTTTCCGTCCTGGACCTGTTCGGCGGGTTGTTTGTCATCGGCGTCATGCTATGGATCGCGGTCAGTGCCGGCAACTTTCTCGACCAGCGGATTCGCCAGGTGGAGGAACTGACGCCGTCGTTGCGTGTCCTGATCGGCAAGATTCTGAAAATCGGTCTGGTGGCGATCGCAGCAATGAGCGGGCTGTCGCTGGTCGGTGTAGACCTGACCATGTTCACGGTGCTGTCTGGCGCAGTCGGAGTCGGTATCGGTTTTGGTTTGCAGAAAGTTGTCTCCAACTTCATCTCCGGCATCATCATTCTGGCTGACCGCTCAATAAAACCTGGTGACACGATATCGCTCGGTGAAACCTTCGGCTGGATTCGCGAACTGCGTGCGCGCTTTGTCTCGGTTGTGACCCGCGACGGCCGTGAATACCTCATCCCGAATGAAGACTTCATCACCCAACAGGTCATCAACTGGTCCTTTTCCGACGACATGGTCCGGCTGGATGTGCAGTTTGGTGTTTCCTACGATGCCGACCCGCACGTCGTCAGCAAGCTGGCCATCGAAGCCACAGGGTCAGTAGCACGGGTCGCACAATCCACGAAACCGGTTTGCTGGTTGACGGAGTTTGGCGAGTCCTCGCTCAATTTTGTGTTGCGATTCTGGATTCGTGATCCGCAGAACGGCCTGACAAACATACGTGGCCAGGTGCTGCTCGCACTTTGGGATACTTTCAAGGAGAACGGCATCACCATCCCGTACCCGCATCGTGAAGTCATTCTCAAACAGCCGGTGCAGGCAGGCTCCAGCTGACACACGTCTCTCATGGTGCTGCTGCCGGTGCGATGCGAGGATCGGGCGACGATGAATCGCCTGGTTGTCTTCCGCAGCAACCGAGAAAGGAAGTCCCGGGAGAGTTTGTCTGTCTGGCGTGCGGTGGGAGCAATGAAGATTTTGAATTGATTGAAGTGGGCTGAACTTTGTGAGTACAGTGAGGACGTCATGAATCTCACTGCAAAGATCCTCCTCGGCATGCTCGCGGGACTTGTCGCCGGCATGCTCATCAAGGCTGGTACGTCGCCGGGAGACGCCGTCTTCCAGTTTCTCGTGGTCGATCTTTTCGACAGTGGCGGCCAGCTGTTCGTCCGCAGCCTCACCCTGCTTGTGGTTCCTCTTGTGCTGGTTTCGCTTGTTTGCGGCGCGGCCAGTCTGGGTTCGACTGGTCACGTGGGAACGCTTGGCTTGAAATCGCTGACGCTGTTTCTGCTGACGACGGCCATCGCCATTTCCGTCGCCCTCACTGTTGCCTTGGTCGTCGGTCCCGGAAAAGGCATGGACATGCCTGCAGCCACCGAGTACCAGCCCAGGGAAGCGCCTGACATCAAGGAGACGCTGATCGATATCGTTCCGAGCAATCCGATCGCAGCCATGGCGGAAGGGAAGATGCTGCAGGTCATTTTCTTCGCATTGCTGCTCGGCATCGCGATCAGCCGCGCTGGTGAGCACGGCGTGCATCTTCGCCGTTTTTTTGAGGCGAGCAACGAAGTGTTGATGGTCTTCATCAACATGATGATCACACTTGCACCCTACGGTGTGTTCTGCCTGATGGCGAAGATGTTTGCTTCCATCGGCTGGGAGGAAATCCTCAAACTGCTGGCGTATTTCCTCACGGTCGTGTGCGTGCTTGCATTCCATCTGGGTGGTGTATACACCACGCTGCTGTTGGTCCTCGCCCGGGTGAACCCGCTGACTTTCCTGCGCAAGATGCGGGAACCGATGCTGGTCGCATTTTCGACGTCATCGAGCGGGGCAACACTGCCGGTCAACCTGCGGACTGTCGAGCATCGGCTTGGCGTGAACAACAGCGTTGCTTCGTTTGTCGTCCCGTTGGGCGCGACCATCAACATGGATGGCACGGCCATCATGCAGGGTGTTGCGACGGTGTTCATTGCCCAGGTCTATGGAATCGATCTCAGTTTTGCGGACTGTGTGACCGTGGTCGTCACTGCCACCCTGGCCTCGATCGGTACAGCTGCCGTTCCCGGTGCGGGACTCGTCATGCTGACGATGGTGCTGGCCCAAGTGGGCCTGCCTGTCGAGGGGATCGCGCTCATCATCGGCGTTGATCGCCTGCTCGACATGATGCGGACGGCGGTGAACGTGGCGGGCGACGCGACCATCTCTGTCGTGGTGGCGAAGAGCGAAGGGCAACTCGACGAAGCCGTGTTCAACGATCTTGAGGCGCCGAGGATGGAGGCTGTCTGACTTCGTCGACACGGCTGCGCTGGCGCTGGTCGCCAGAACTGCCGTCTGGGGACGAATGTGTTGCCGTTGAATTCCCGAGGTGTGTCCTCGGGCAGAGGCCTGTCCTTCTGCAGAGGCCGGGCAGGTTACGCAACCACGCCGGCTGCAAGCAATGCCTCCATGTCCGCCAGTGTCCTTCCCGTCAACGCCAGCAACTCTCTCGTCTGCTCCCCAGCCACCGGTGAACAAAGGTCCGCCTGTGGCAAGCGGTCGAATCGTACGGGGGCTCCAGGCCGCCGAAGGGTTCCCCACTCGAGGTGTCGGGTCGGCAGGGTGAACGCGGCTTGTTCCGCCTTCAGCCAGAAGTGCTTGGGCAGGCACACATCGGCCCTCACACAGGCGCAGCCTTTTTCCTGGAACCTTGCTATCCATTGGTCCGCCGGAGCCTGTGCGAAGAGGTGTGCGAGGGCTGCTGCATCGTTCCAGTCCGGCAGTCCCAGACCAGCCGACCTCAGCAATTCACCGGCTCGCCCCTGTTCAGCCGCCGAGACCAGTGCGAGAAAAAACCAGCCGCCGTCGGAGCCCTGGTACAGCCGGTACGTGGGCGAAAGCCCATGCTGTCCCGCATCCGGATAGCTCCGCGGTGCCTTGCCAGGATAACTGAGGAAGTCATCCGCATTGGCCCAGGCGTTGGCTCCAAACATGTCCACGTACACCACCTGTCCCCGCCCGGTCCGGTCGCGCGCCGTGAGCCCCAGCAGGGCAGCGGAGGCCACTACCAGTGCGGTGTTGGGGTCCGGATTCACTTCATTGGCGCGCATGAGACGGCGTGACCAAGCGCGCAGTTCCATCAGGTCGAGCTGTCGGGATGGCAGTTCGCCACCCATCTGCAGGTGGACGCCACCCATGCCGGCGCCGGGAATCGGATGGGTGCTTGGGCGGTGCGCGCCAGGACCAATCGGGCCATAGCCGTTGCTCTGCAGGTAAACGAGCCTGGGGTTGATGACTGCCAAAGTCGGGTAGTCGATGCCGAGCTTTTCCGGAACACCGGGTCTGAAGTTGTGGATCAGCACATCGGCCTGGCGCAGCAGATCACGCACCACCGCCTGACCTGCGGCACTCTTCAGATCGACACGAATGCTGCGTTTGCCAAGATTGACGCGGCAGGCCCCTACACCACCCGCGAGCCCACGGTAAGGATCGGCGCCGATGGGTTCCACCTTGATCACGTCAGCACCGAGGTCTGCCAGTAACGAAGCGCCAAACGGGGCAGCGATGATGGTGGCGATTTCAACCACTCGCAGGTTATGGAGCGGCAGGTGGGGATTTTCCTTGAATGCGATCCTTGCACGGGGTGATTTCAGCCATGATTGCTCCGTCGCTTCTCCGTCGACGACTCCTGGGCCCGGTTGCGCCGGGGTCTCCGACAGCCGGGCCAGCGGTCCGAGCTGCAACACTCCGCCGAGTTCGATCACGTGTCCGTTGGCCACGATATCGACGTCGCGCAGCGCCTCCTGTGTGGATTGCACGAGGCCCGCGACAACACTGCCGTTTTCGACGAAGACGTCCATCCACTGCGCCGCGGACTTTTCCTGCATGCGCCGGAACATGAGGTCGCGGAAGTGTTCCCGTTTGGCCTCCGGCAGGACCATCTGCACGCTGTCGTAGTCAGGGTCGGCGAGGATATCGACGAGTTCTGTGGCGACGAGGAAATTGTCGAACAGGTGAGGCAGCAAGTTGCCGAGTTGCACCCAGCATCCGTCGCCCGCTTGTGTGGGGAGGTAGTGCAGTGATGGCAGCGGTGCCATCATTGCAGCGCCGGCCACACCATCCACCACATCACCCAGGCGGTCGCGGAGCTGCTCGCCGAGCATGGCACCTTGTTCGTAGACCAGCAGAGCCTGCAGCATGCTGGTTTCCACCAGTGACCCTTGCCCTTGCGATTTGCGAGCGACCAGCGCAGCCAGAATGCCGCTCACCACCGATTGTGTACAGGCATGCACGGCAACCTGCAGTGCGGAAAAAGCCGGCCCCTCCCGTTCCGGACACCCGGTAAAGGAGAGCATGCGCCCGCTTGCTGCCGCGACCACATGTTCGTAACCCGGCAGTTCCGATCGTGGATCGTCTGCGCCGAAGGAAGTGATGGAACAGATGACCAGTTGCGGGAACTGCCGGCGCAGGGCCAGCACGTCGAGACCGGCAGCTTCGCGCGTCCCGGGTCGCCAGTTGACGACCAGGACATCCGCCGCCGCGCAGAGCCCATCAAATCGTTTGCGCTCCGCCACGATGTCGAGGTCGATGGCAGCACAGCCCCGTCGCCACATCGGTGCCGCCGGCAGACTCGCAAACCGGTCCGTTCGTCTCAGACAGAGAACCTCGGCACCAAAATCGGCAAATATTGTCATCGCCATGCCGCCCACTGGCCCGATGGTGAGATCGAGAATCCTTGTTTCGCTCAGACTCTGCACATTGCCTCCACTACTCCTCCACCGCTTCAGACCAGATTGTACAGATCACATCAGCTGCGCTGACCAGCATCGACTGGACTTTGGTGAACCACCGCGTTGTTGAATGGGCACGCAGCGGTCGGGACGGGCGGCAGGACCGAATCCCTGCCGCCTTACTCCTGTCTCGGGGGTGGTCCGTCTCCCGAAGCCAGGCGCGTTGTCATCTGCACCTCGAATTTGCTGCGGTCCGGAAACTTCACCGACAGCAGCATGACAAGGCCGACCACGTGCAGCACAAAGACCACCAGGAACATCATCGGCAGTCCACCCATCGCATCGCTCCAGCCGAAAACCCAGGATGCCAGCGTACCGCCAAAATTTGCACATGCCATGTACAGCGTGAACTGGGTTGCTGCGACACGCGGATCGCACAACCGCATCGAGATCGGCAGGCTGACAACCGTGATGAGAACGTTGAGGATATTCCAGGCGTAGACAAAGAAGGTGAAGTGGGCCGGGTCGGTCCACAGGTCAATCGTCAAGCGCATGGTCGCGCTCAGCCCCAGAAGTGCGACGAACATTGCGATCGTGGCGTTCTTCGCGCCAAAACGGTCGCCCATCCAGCCCCCGATCGTGAGACCGGCGATGCCCGCCGCGAGTTGCGCCAGCCCGGAAACCGTGGTCACGCCTTCTTCACCCCAGCCGACATACCGGGCGCCGATGATCGGGGTCACTCCATTGAACATTCCGTTGTGGAAGCCCTGCACCAGCAGGATGGGAAGCCACAACAGGCTGAGCGGGAGAATCATCGATCTGAAGGTGTGCGCCAGGATCGGCAACCAGGCTGCAACCTGGATTTCGAGATTCCGCCGATGGGCCTCTCCGCGGCTCCAGGGCAGCAGTCTTTCTCCAGCGCCCTCCCTTTGCAGGATCACCATCAACGTGACCAGTCCGACAAATGCGGCGGAAAGGAGATAGGCGGCGGACGAGCCCATTCGTGCGATCACCATGCCCGTCAACGCGGTCGACGCTGCCATGCCGATGGCCTGCCCTCCGAACATCATGCCGCTGGCACGCGCTCGCTCGTTGTCCTGCATGATATCCACGGCCAGGCCGTCGACTGCAACATCCTGGAAGGTCGTCGCCAGGTTGACGAGGAAACCGGCGAGACCCAGCAGCCAGATATCACCCACCCCTGGGCCGACCTGCGCGCAGCCGAGCAGCAGCAGGATCATCACCAATTGCGAGCCGATGATCCAGGCGCGACGTCGCCCCATGGGCAGGAAGGTGTAACGATCCATGATGAAGCCGTTGACGAGCTTGAGCGTCCAGGGAAGCGATGTCAGCGCGAGTACGTAACCAATATCGGCCACACTCGCTCCGTTCGCGGCCATCCAGGCCGGGATTGCCACCCAGAACAGTCCCAGCGGCACACCTTGAGCGACGTAGAGGATGAACAGGTTGAAGAGCCGCAGCGGTCTGTTGTCCGCGAGTACCCAGCGAAAATCCGCTTTCATGCTGCTCCCACGCGTCTCCTGTTCGCAACGCAATCGTCCACCCAGGTTTCCAACGAACCGGAATGCCCAACCGATTGCGTAAAGCGAGCCACCAGATCAGTTTCCGCTCCTGCATGCGTGTGCTTGCTCACGTAAGACTGATCACTGATGCCGCTGTTTTGCGGTGTCCTCGCGGGCGCATGCGCCTAGTCGGCATGGTTATCGACATCGCGGATCAGCGAAAATCCCAGTGCCTGGTACATGCGGTAGCCGATCATGCTGCGCAACGCCGGAGGCAGCTTTTTCGCGACCTCGGGTGGGACGTCCAGGTACTGGTTTTCTTCCTGGCGCAGCCATCCGGCCGAGTACGTCAGAATGATGCCGTATCGCCAATCCTGCGACGTGTTGGCTCCTGCGCCGTGGAGTGTGCCGCCGAGCCAGTAGAGGACCGAGCCGGCTGGCATCTCGGCCGCGACGATCTCCGACCTCTGGGCTCGGCGGTCGGCTGGCCACTTATGGCTGCCTGGCACCACGAGCGTCGCACCGTTTGCTGAATGGAAATCGGTGATCGCCCACATGCTCGCCACGATGAGGGTCGGTCGTGGGGGAGGGAAGAATGTGAAAGGATCCTCTTCGCGATGCAGCACCTGTTCGCGTGCGCCCGGGCCGACTTCGAGAGCCGCGGTCACGTGCAATTGATAGCCAAATTCGCCATTGGGCTTCAGGAAGTGATCGCAGAGCCTGATTGTTTGATCGTGGAGGACCATGCGACCGACTGTTTCCGATCGTGCAACAAGCGCGCTCGTGCGCCGCGTGAGGCCAGGGTAAAACGCCTGCGGATCGTCGTCAGCGACTTTCACCCGCTCCATGTAAGTCGCGAGTTCTTCGCGTACCGCCTCCCGGTCCGCGACATCCTGGACCTTCTCGACGACGACACATCCGGCTTCGCCCAGTGCGCGTGAAATTTCACCAGGACTTTCTGTTGCGTTGAATCGAGGAATATCCATGGTTGTCTGGCTGCCATTGTCCGACCAGTCGGTGACGCGAGCATAAGGATTACCTGTCCGGTCATCCAGCAAAACGCGTCCGGAGACTTCCCGTCCGGTTGCGGGTTCACGAAGCGGTGGCGTTCGGGGCTACGTTCTCGCGAGAAGCCCATGGTGTTGGTGCACAGCCAGGGCGGCCGGTTTGCCCGACTGCCTGATGACATGCGCAGGGTAGACCCACACCAGCCATTCTTCCCGATCAACGCACTGCAAAGACCGACAGTTGTCACGGTTGGTGTTGCATGGCTTCCAGACATCGTCGACCGGCGGAAGGATGGATTCCGCCAGTCACGTCGATGAACGACTAGATCCGGTAAGTCACCTGGAAGAGGACCGACCGCGGGCGCGAACCGCCGCCACCCTGATCGGCAGGAGTGATTGCTCCTGGCCGCGCACCTCCGATGTCGTAGATCTCATCGGTCAAGTTGCGGCCGATGACGGAAAAATCGTACTTTCCGTCAGCGCTCATCACCGTGAGCTTGGCCCGCAGGTTCCAGTAACTGGGTTGTACTGCCAGCGGTTCGCCGTTTGATGCGGTCTTGTAGCTGTCGGTATAGATTCCCTCGGCAGAAAACTGGCCAAGCCAATCGCTGGTCAGCGGTCGGGTCAGTTCGAAGCCAATCGAACCGGCCCACTTCGGCGCCAGCGCCAGCGTCTGGCCACTGAGGTCCTGGAAGCCGTTGATGCAGCCTTCGGCCGGGGTCTGGAACGCATAGCAGGCCACGTTGGGGTAGCTGTCCTGTTTGGCCTTGTTGTAGCCGAACTCGGAGTATACCTGCAGGTTTTCGTTCACCTGCCAGGCTGCATCCACCTCGATCCCCTTGGTGGAGGCGGACGCCGCGTTGCCGATGACGTAGGTGGTTGTCTCCGGCCGGAACTGGCTGACCTGCAGATCCTCGAACGTATAGTCGTAGGCGGTGACATTCAGACGCACGCTGCCATCAAGCAATGACGTCTTGACGCCTACTTCGAATCCGTCCGCGTCCTCTTCGCCAAAGGTGATGTTCTCGGGACCAAAAGTTGCGGTAAGTACGGTCGGTGCGGAATAACCGCCGGCCTTGTAACCATTCTTCCAGGCGCCCCACACCGTAACCATGTCGTTGGGCCGCCAGGTCAGGGTGACCTCCGGCGACAGGTCGGTATCGCTCGTGCTTGCCTCGAGGTCTACACCGGGAGGGAACCAGCCGACGAGTTGCAGCAGTTGGTGCACATAGACGTGACGCTGCGTGCCGTCCTTCTGGTCGTCCACGTACCGCGCACCAGCCGCGAGTTCCCATTGGTCGGTGATGTCCCAGATCACCTGGCCGAACACGGACCACGAGTCACCTTCGGTGAACTGCACCACATGCTGGTCGTTGGTGAATCCGGTCACCGGATCCCTGCCAAAGAGGCCGAGCTTGCTGGCATTCTCGTGTGTGCGTTCGAATGTTTCATAGTACGCACCGATCATGAAGTTGAACGGCTGGTCGAGTTCCGTTGCCAGCCTCACTTCCTGGGAGAACTGCTCATGATCATCAGGATTGTAACCGACGAAAAAAGGATGCCTCAGGCCGCCGAAGTTGTCCCAACCTTCGAAGTCATAGGCCAACCAGCCGGAGATCGAACTGATCGAGCCCCAATCCTGGTTCCACTCCATGTCGAGCGTGTAGATCTGCGCCTCGTAGTCGCTGAACAGGTGATCGCCCAGTTCGCCATTCTGATTGTTGTTCCAGCCGCGCGCGACCTCGAGTGGGACGTCGCCCTGCGACGTCCTGTAGTCGAGCTTGCAGTCGTGGAAAGGATCGGTGAGCACTGGCCGGCCGATCGGCGCAACGCGTGCGACGGGTGCCGCGCTGCAGTTGGCGAATTCGCCGGCGACCAGGCCGTCGCTTTCTTCGTCTGTCATGAACAGCTTGAGGCGAGCGCGGAAACTGTCTGTCGGTTGCCACTGGAGGGTCAGCCGTCCGCTGTACGTGGTGATCTCGCCGATATCCCGTCCGGGAGGAAGGTCGTAATAGCTTTCGTTGGCTGGCCAGAAGCCAAAGACGTTCACCGCCGGGATGGCCTCACCATTGCTGTTCTCGACGAACTGCGCGTTGTTCTTGATCCAGCCGCCGATGTCCGTGCCGCGGAACGCAAAACGGGCACTGAGGGTATCCGTCAGCGGGCCCGAGACCATTGCCTCCAGGATCTTTTCTTCGGCCTCGATCTCGTAACCTGCCTGGACCTTTGCCTCAAACTCGTCGGTGGGGTTGCCGGTCACAACACCGACGACACCCGCCGGGCTGTTCTTGCCATAGAAGAGGGCCTGAGGACCCTTGAGGAACTGCACCGACTCCACGTCAAAAAATGCCGTGCGGGCGATGAATCCGCGCTCGGACTGGATGCCGTCGATGTTGGTGGCAACACTGGCAGAGATACCCGAATCACCCGCATTCGAACCCAGTCCGCGGATGACGAAGGATCCTCCGGTGCCATTGGTGCCACCGGCGATGGTCACGTTGTTCGCCATCTCCGCGATCTCCGCAAGACTGTCGGCGTCGTAACGCTCGATCTTGCTGCTGTCCAGTACCTGGATGGAGATGGGCACATCCTGCAGCGATTCTTCGCGTTTGCGGGCAGTGACGATGATTTCTTCCATTGCTGCAGCCTGCGTCGTCGAGACGATGCCGGTCAGCGGTGACGTGACAACCAGAGCCAGGGTAATGAACACCCCCAGCAAACGATGTGTGTGCATGGAACGCTCCCTCTGTTTTGCTTCGCAAGAACGACCAACAAAACTACTCCCGATTCGAAAAGTATCACGCGTTGGAGGGAAACAGAAGATGTGAAATCAGCGTCTGAGGCACGACACGGAAGTTTGTATCGTTCGAAAAACCCCGAGGTGTGTCCTCGTTGTTTCCCTCCTCGTTGTTTCCTTGCTCGACAGGACCTCACGTCCTGCCGAGTGATTCATGGGCTCAGGGCTGGCTCAGGGCGTGGCCACTTCCGGTACAGAGGACACCAGACGTCTGGCCTGCAGGCCGACATAACGCCTGATCAGTTCAGCGTCATCGACGCTGATCCTGCTGCCGAAGCCGACCATGCCCTTCGATTCGAAGGCACCCTCCACAACGACCGATTTCCACAACTCCGGATTGCCAGCTGCAGGTGAAAACCGCAGGTCAGGCAAAACTCCTGCAGAGAGCGTTTCAATGCCGTGGCATGCAGCGCAATACCGGCCGAACAGCGCAAAGGCACGGGACTCGTCGGCTGCCGGCAAGTCCCCGCTGATAACAACCGGTTCGCGGATTACCGGTACAAACGCGGGAAGTTCGGTATTTCCATCCAGGGCGAACACCAGAATGCGCCCGTTGGGCGTCGACTTCGGTCCATCGAAAGTGGGGAGCGTCAAGGGCATGCCACCACCGTTGCCAACGGTGACTGCAACATACTGCGTGCCATTGATCGAATAAGTGATCGGCGCGGTGATCACCGCATCCTGGGTGGGAAACTGCCACAGGAGATCACCATTTGTCGCGTCAAAGGCGCGAAAGGAATGATCCGTCAGACCTTGAAAAACCAGGTCTCCCGCCGTGGCCAGCGTACCGCCATTCCAGGGCGCGGTGTGCTCGACCTGCCAGGCGGATTTCTGCTCAACGGGATTCCAGGCAATGAGGCGACCCTGCAGTCCGGCCACGATCTGCTGTCGCGCCACTGCATCCAGCGGCAAGGGTGTACCGAGCAGGTCGACACCCAGATTCCATTCGCCCGGTCGATGGACGAAGTCCTTTTCCCGGGCGTAGAGAAAGGGCACCTGCTGGGCCGGGATATAAACAAGGCCTGTCTCCGGACTGTAGGACATCGGTTGCCAGTTGTGTGCACCAGCGCCGCCTGAGGTGGACAGGAAAGGGGCGGATTCGAAGCGCGCGCCCGCTGTCTCAACTGGTCGTCCGGTTTCCAGATCGATTCTCTCCGCCCAGTTGACTGGCGTGATCTTCTCTGCGGACAACAGACGTCCGGTAGAACGATCGATCACGTAGAAGAAGCCGTTTTTCGGCGCGTGCATGATCACCTGACGGGATGCCCCATTCAGATTCAACGTCGCCAGGGTAATCTGCTGCGTCGCCGTGTAGTCCCAGGTGTCTCCCGGGGTTTCCTGGTAATGCCATCGATATGCACCGGTATCAGGATCCAGGGCGATGATCGACGACAGGAAAAGGTTGTCGCCCTGACCCTGCGATCGATCCTGCCGATTCCATGGCGAACCGTTACCCGTACCGATATACAGTTGATCCAGTTCAGGGTCGTAGACGATGCTGTCCCACACCGTTCCACCGCCACCGAATTTCACCCATTCGGTGCCATGCCAGGTGGGTAACGCCTTGTCTCGCAGCACCTCGTCGGAAGCGGCTCCATCCGGAGAGGCTTGCGGATCACCGGGCACAGTGTAAAAGCGCCACGCGAGTTCGCCGGTTTCCACGCTGTACGCACTGACATAGCCGCGTACACCATACTCGGCACCGCCGTTGCCGATGTAGACCTTCCCCTTGGCCACTCGCGGTGCACCGGTGATGGTGTAGGGTTGGGAGGTATCGACTGTCTGCGTCGACCAGATTGGTTTGCCAGTCTTTGCGTCAAGGGCAATCAGACGTCCATCCACAGTGCCTGTAAACACACGGCCTGCATCAAAGGCAGCCCCTCGATTGACTACATCGCAACACGCCTTGATCCCGGCGCCTCCCGGCACTTCAGGGTCGAATTTCCAGAGCAGTTCACCGGTGGTGGCGTGAAAGGCGTAAACCTTGCTCCATGCTGTCGTGACATATAAAACACCGTCGACCATGATCGGCGTGGATTCCTGACCACGATGTGTATCAAAATCGGCAAACCACGCGAGACCAAGGCGTTCAACGGATTGCCTGTTGATCTCCGACAAATCACCAAAACGCTGCTCGAAATCGGTACCACCGTGTTTGGGCCATTCAACCGGACGGTTCTGTGACACGTCAGCATCCACTGCTGTGGACTCACTGACAGGCGGCGGTGCGCTGTCTTCCCTGGAGCACCCGAACACCATCAGCACCGCGCTCAGCATTACCGTGCAACGCCACGAAAATTCCATCGGCAATCGTCGAGCCATCTCCCCCCCATATCAGTTGCTGGACGACCCGTACTGCGCCATGCAGGTCGTCGGATGGGCTAGCGTATTGATCCCCCGATGCGTGGGCAAATGCAACCAACGCTGCAGACTACCCTATATGCTCCGAGGTGTGTCTTCGTGGCAGCGTCATCTTCGTGGCAACGTCAGGACACCCCCCTGCATAGGCACTGTGCAGACTCTCGGTCTGTGACATAGTCAGCCAGGCGAATGACGCAAACCTCCACGCATCAGAGCCCGCCACACGGATGGAAAACAAACGCAAGCCATCAGCCCCGGACAGGACACAGGGTCTGGTGCGCAGGATTCGCTGGGCCAGGGACTTCGTATCAACGGCAGCCGGGCCGTACTCGTCCGCATCTGCCGAAGCGCAAATGTCCGCTCAGCGTTCCGGAGTGTTTCTGCTTCCCGAACCGAGGCGCGATGGTGTCGGCATCCAGGGCTTCCTTCGCATCTGCCTGATGCAACTGGCGCGTGACACGGGATCGACCTATGTTCACGTTCCCTTTGCGGGCGTAGGGCATCGGGACGATGATCCGGAAGGCTCGACCATGACTGAACAAGGATGGACCGACGCGTGGGAGCGATTGTTCAACCTGGGGGAGGGGGAATTTCCTTTCTCTCATCTGCGCCGTGATCAAGGCTGGTTTCAGCTTCTGCGTCAGCTCGCAGGTGTCGATGAGCGGTTGTTCGACCCGGTCGATTCGTACAGGCATCGTCTGGTCGACGTCATCGATTCCCTTCACTCCAGCGCAATGGAGCGCAAAGCAGTGCATGTTCTGGGGTTGGGAATCTGCCGCCATCCCGCGCTGTTCAACCTGTTCCTCGACAGAACGCTGATCGAAGGACTCAAGTCTAAGTTTCAACGGAGCGGATTCCAGCCGAACCGGAAACTGTTCATGCCGGAATCGCGCAACGTTGCGATCCATATACGCAGGGGGGATGCGTGGCGTGCCGTGCAATCGGGCTCCGCCGACAATCAATACCATTCAAGGATTCTGACCGAGTCCTATTATCTGTCCTTGATGCAGAGGCTGGCGGACTGGCTGGCAGTTTCAGATCAGCCCGCTTGCCTGCACATCTTCAGCGATGGAAAGCAGGAGGACTTTACCGCGCTGATGGAGGGCACCCACAAAGTCGCGCTGCAGGAAGCAAGTCGCGGCCGCATTCAGGACATCAGGTTGCACACCGATGTATCGGCGATGGACACGCTTTATCACCTGGCCAGCGCCGACGTCCTGGTCCCCGGAAAAAGCAGCTTCAGCGTGCTGGCAGTCATCGTCGGGCGAGGCGTGGTGGTCACGGATCCAGCGATTCTCCGCTTTTACCAGTACGCACCGCTCGCGCGGTATCTGGAAGACAATCCCGGGGTTGTGCAGTTTGAAGGACTGTCGGCCACGGATGTTTCGTAGCCGCCCAGGACGTCGCCTCGGCTGTTTGAGGCGCCGCCAGTGACGGCACTTCAACTTCCTTTTCGTGTTTCTCCGTGAGGTGTGTCCTCGCGGATTTCCGTCCTGGATTGGCTTGAATCCCCGAGGTGTGTCTTCGTGGATTTCGCGACTGGATTGAGGTGATACTGAGGGTAGGACAAGGGGAGACAGTATGAGCACGTTGAACAGACTGCGGATGATCTTCACCTGCGCGCTGCTGACCGGCGCTGTCACGGCACACGCCGCAGAAAGCTGTGTGCCATCCAAGTGGGGTGCGGCCGACGAGATCGGATCCGCCAACCTCGTGACCAAGGAACGTGTGCAGGCCGCCACCGCTCTCGTGCGCGAGGGACGTACCCAGCCACTTGGCATAGTCATCGACTCCAGCACGCCGGCGTTTGCGCCGCGAAGCCTGTCGCTGCAGGTGGTGCAGCCGGGCCAGCAGGGAGGCCGTCGGCTCAGCGAGTTTGGATACGAGGCCGTCTACAACGACGATATTGCCCACCTCTGGTTCGGGATTGGATCCCAGCTCGACGGCCTGGGCCACCTCGCTGAAGGTGGCATGTACTACAACTGCAATGACGAAAAGAACTTCGCTGACATCACGGGATTGAAAAAGCTTGGTGTGCATGCGGTGCCACCTCTGGTCGGGCGTGGCGTATTGATCGACACGGCCCGTCATTACGGTAAGCCGTTTCTCGCTGCAGGACTGGGCTTCGGCGCCGAAGCAGTCAAGGCCGCGGCAAAAGCCCAGGGTCTGGAGATCAGGGCCGGCGACGTGGTGCTGCTGCATACCGGCTGGACTGACGCCAAACTGGAGAGCGCGCCGGACGAATGGGTCGTCGGTGCACCCGGCATCCTGCCTGACGCTGCCGAGTATCTCGCCTCACTGGACGTCATGGCCGTAGGCTCGGATACCTGGGGACTCGATGTGGTGCCGG
Organism: Pseudomonadales bacterium; assembly: GCA_041752315.1. GTDB lineage: Bacteria > Pseudomonadota > Gammaproteobacteria > Pseudomonadales > Azotimanducaceae > SYFY01. Next base: position 130,578 of record JBGSHJ010000071.1, on the reverse strand, counting down.
TGCCGGCCGGTGGCAAGATGTACTACGGCCATGTCATCCTGCTGCGTGACCATGGGATCTACATCCTCGAAACCATGAACACGGGCGCCCTGGTTCGCGAGGGCGTGAGCGAATTCATGTTCGTGCTGGGTCAGGCTCGGGTGCGCGGCACCGTTCAGATGATGGTGAATCCGGTGGCCCTGTGGTGAAGGTGGTGAAAGCGGTGGCTACCGCGCTGTAGACGGGGGCGTGGCAGACAGACAAGCCCTGTTTTGGCTGGCTGGAAGGTGGTGATGTCGCGTCTGTAGGAGGTGGTTTTTCGAGGCTTCGCTGCCGGTGGCCTGGTCGTCGATGGATGTTCAGGATTCACCTGGCGGGTCGGCCGGTTGCTGCAGCCTCTCCACCAGCACCGCGTTGCCGGCAATGGTGGGTGATTCGAAGAACGCACGCAGCGAAAGCGCGACGCCACATCGGGCACGGATCCGGCCGACGACCTGCGCAGCCATGAGGGAGTGCCCTCCCAACTCGAAGAAATTCTCCGTCACGCCCTGCGAGTCGACGCCCAGCACTTCCGACCAGATCTCCGCCAGCACCCGCTCCATTGTCGAACGCGGCGCAACGAAGCGCCGCTGCAGCCTGCCGTCCAACAGGTCCGGCAGCGGCAGTGCATCACGATCGACCTTTCCACTTGGCAAACGGGGAATGGCATCCAGCAGGACGATTCCTCTCGGGACCATGTATTCAGGCAGTTTCGCGGCCATGAGGTCGTGAATGTCGTTGAGCGCAGTCGGACCAGCGATCCCTGCAACGTAGCCAATCAGTCCGGGACCGCCCGGAAGGTCATCGCGCAACACAACACTTGCGGCTTGAACACCCGGGTAGTCCAGAAGCACCGATTCGATTTCTCCGGGCTCGATCCGAAAGCCACGCAGCTTGACCTGATCGTCCAGACGCCCGAGATACTGCAAAGTGCCGTCGGCCAGGTAACGGGCACGGTCGCCTGTACGATACATTCGCGCTCCTGACGCCTGTGCGAAGGGGTCAGGCACAAACTTTTCTGCGTCCAGTTCAGCGCGCTGGTGGTAACCCTGCGCGACGCCGGTACCGCCGATCCAGATTTCTCCGGGAATCCCGACTGGCTGCAGATTGCGCTGTGAATCCAGAACGTACACACGAGCATTGGCCAGAGGGCGTCCAATGGTCTCGGGTCCCACAGCGGTGCGCAGCGACGCTGTCGAACAGATTGTGCACTCCGTTGGGCCGTAAAGGTCGTAGACCCGCTCCACAGAGGTTGATGCGTACATCCTGCGAACCCGCTCGCGCGACAGGAACTCCCCGCCGGAAACAAGCACGCGGACAGAATCCGGAACGGCACGCAGGTGCAGCAGCTCCTCGAACGTGGAGGGCACCGCGCTGAAGAGCGTCGGGAGAATGCCAGCCGGAAGCGTTTCGATCGCCAGCGCATCCTCGACAATCAGGCAGGCACCGCCGCACGTCAACGGGGCGAATATCTCGAAGATCGACAGATCGAAACCAAGCGATGCAGCTGCGATCACACCCGCCAGATCTTCAGGAGAAAACACCTGGTGAACTGCGTGCATCAGCGAGACCACGTTCTTGTGCTGGATGACGACACCCTTCGGCCGGCCTGTGGTCCCTGAGGTATAGAGCATGTAGGCAGGAACTCCAGAGTCCATCTCTGTCCGCTGGCGCCTGGGGCGAGGCAAATGAGTCGCTCCAGTCTCGTCCAGACTGATCACCCTGCATGTGCAGGCGGAAAGTCGCGACCGCAGTACTTCCTCGGTGAGAACCAGCGTCGCGGCACTGTCTTCCAGCATGAAAGCCATACGGTCCGCGGGCAGACGGGGATCGAGTGGCACCCAGGCACCACCGCACTTGAGGATTGCCAGCAGCGAGACCACCATCTGACGGGACCGTTGCAGGCAGACGCCAACCATGACGGATCTGTGCACGCCCAGCGCAGTGAGTGCATCCGCGAGATGATCCGCCTGGTCATTGAGCATCGCATAGGTCAACGGACCGGAGGCATCGACCACGGCCACCGCGTCCGGCGTACGCTCAGCCTGACGCTCGAACATTTGATGCAGTCCGAGATCACGCGGCAGATCAATGGCCTCACCGCAGGCCATCCGGAGCATCTGCTGTCGTTCCAACGACGTTGTCAGCAGGAAACCGGAGAGCCGGCTATCCGGGTCGGCCACGATACCGGCAAGCAGTTGCTGGTAGTGGCTGATCATCCGATGGATGGTGTCGGTTTCGAACAGATCGATGGCGTATTCGACTTCAACGTCAAGACCCGTAGCCGACTCGCAAACGCTGAGGGTAAGGTCATACTGCGCCGTGCCGCTTTCAATCCGTATCGATTCCATCTGCAGGTCCGGGAAGTGAGCATCACCCGGCGGAACATTGCGGTGGTGGAACACGACCTGGAACAGAGGCGAAGCCGATGTCGTGCGCTGGGGTTGAAGGGCTTCGACCAGCTTCTCGAATGGCAAGGCCTGATGGGTGGTGGCGGACAGGACCACGTCTTTGACCTGCTGCAGCAATTGCCGAAACGTGGGGTCGCCTGACAGGTCGGTCCGCAGGACCAGCATGTTCACAAAGCAGCCGATCAGGTGCTCCAGTTCGACACGCTCACGATTTGCACCAGGCGAGCCCAGTACGAGGTCATCCTGCCCGGTGTACCTGTGGAGCAGCACGTTGAACGCCGCCAGCAGCGTCATGAACAGGGTCGCGCCGTGCTCGTGTCCTGTTGCACGCAACCCGTCAGTCAGTGCCGGCGGAAAGCTTGCATGCACCCGTGCTCCGCGCAGTGATCGTGCTGGCGGACGGGGACGATCGGCGGGCAGGGTCAGCTGTTCCGGTGCGCCGGCCAGCTGACGACGCCAGTACGCAAGCGCAGTCTGTCTCGTCGCTTCCTGGTGCAACGCCCGTTGCCACACCGCGTAATCCACGTACTGCACGGGGAGTCCGGTGGGTTGTGGCATCTGCTGCGCGCTGTTTTCACAGTAGCTCGAGCCCAGTTCCCGCAGGAACAATTCCACCGACCAGCGATCAAAAACGATGTGATGCACGCCGAGCACGAGGGTGTGTTCCGTTTCGCGCAGACGCAGCGTGGATACCCTGAGCAGCGGCCCCGATTCGAGATCGAATGGACGGCGAGTTTCGTCTTCCACGTAACGCTGCACGAAAGAGATCTGCTGGTGGAGAGAGTGGCTGGAAAAATCCGTGCGCGACACTGTCAGGGTACCGTGCGGACTGATCCGCTGAACCGGTCCACCCTCGACGCTGACAAACGTGGTTCGCAGGATGGCGTGACGCTGTACGACCCTGTTGAGTCCCGCTTCGAGCGCATCGACGTCCAGGGGTCCGGACAGGCGCCAGGCCCTGGTGATGTTCCAGGCGGTGGAGGACGGTTCCAGTTGTTGCTGCAGCCACAACCCCTGCTGAGCAAAGGACAATGGGAGGCTCTTGTCATCAAACCGGTGCACAGCAGCCAACCGCGTTTTCGGTTCGGCGACGAGGTCGATGGCATCGATCTGCGCTGCGAGCGTGGCGATGGTGGGTCGGTCGAACAATGTCCGCAGTGGCAGGCTGATCCGGAAATGGTCGAGAACCCGTGCCAACACCCGCTGCGCAGACAACGAATCGCCGCCAAGGTCAAAGAAGTTCTGCATCCTGCCGACGTCATCGAGGTCGAGCACGTTTTTCCAGATGGTTGCGAGAGCCTCTTCGATCCGCTCGCGCGAGGATTCAGACGCAGCACCGAAGTCACCTGCAACGGACATCACCACCGGCAGGCTGTCAGGAATCGAAGCGGCATGAACAACATGTCGCTCAACGAGTCGGCGACGCTGGATCTTGCCGGATGGACCGCGGGGCAAATTGTCATCCAACCAGATCTTCGAAGGTGTCTTGAATGCTCCGAGAAGTCGCAGGCAATGCGTGAGCAAATCCTGTTCGACAGCCGACCGTAGACGATCAACGCCGGGCTTGAGTACCACATGTGCAACCAGATCTTCACCGAATTGTGGATCAGGGATCCCGATCACGGCGGCTTCCAGCACATCCGGATGGCGGACCAGGGCTTCGTCGATCTCCCGCGGTGAGATGTTCACACCACTCTTGATGATCACATCCTTGAGACGGCCAGCGATGAACACATAACCGTCGTCATCCTGACGAACCAGGTCCCCGGTCCGCAACCAGCCATCACTTCCCAGGACCTGACGGCTGGCTTCCGGAGCCTTGTGATAACCCTGCATCAGCCCAGGGCCACGGATCTGCATCTCTCCTGTTTGTCCGACGGGAACGTCTCGCCCTGCCTCGTCGACAACCCTCAGTTCGTGCTGCGGACGACCGGGTGATCCCATGCGGCGCGCTTCACGCAGGGGGGAAGTCTGCAGAATTTCACCCGCCTCGGTCATGCCCATGCCTTCGACGAGCAGCACTCCGAAGCGGTCTTCGAATTGCTGGTGCAGGGAGGGTGGGAGCGGTGCCGACGAACAGCGGACGAAACGAAGCCCAGCCAGCCCGTTGGCTTCGATCGTGGTGATTGTCGCTTCGCGGCTGACAAGTTGGGCCACGATCGCGGGAACGGCGGCAAACCAGGTGCAGTGGTAATGCGTTACCCATGACCACATCCGGACTGCATTGAATCTTTCCGGGACAACCACCGATCCGCCGCTGAGGAACATTGGCAGGAAAGTCGTTACCAGGGCATTGAGGTGGTAGAGCGGAAGCAGGCTCAAGGCACGATCCTGTACGTTGAAGCCGTATACCCGGATGGTATCTGCAATGCCGGACATCAGGTTCCGGTGACTGAACACGACACCACGAGCCTCTCCGGTGGTGCCTGACGTGTAGATGATGAGGGCATCGTTCCCAGGCAGAGGGGCGGGAAGATGCGCGGCGGCCCAGGCCTGTTCATCCGGTTCGATCACCTGGTTGTGCTCTATCGGAAGGATCTGGATGGGGCGCTGGATCTGCGGCACGCACCCATCCAGCAATGCGCGGTATCGGGCTGCACAACACACGACAGAGGCATCACAGTGATCAAGGGTGTGCCTCAACTGGTTGGGTCCGGCAACCGGGCTCAGCGGCACCGGCACAAAGCCGCCATACATGGCGCCGATCATCAGTTCGAACGTGAACACGCCATTGTCTAGCAGAAAAGCGACCTTGTCCCCTCTGGCCAGACCGAGTCGACACAGCCACGCAGCGACGTGGCGCACCTCCAGGCGAAACCTGTCGAAGCTGACCTCCCGCCCAGACTCGGGATCGATCAGGAATGGCGCACTCCCATGCACGTGAGCCCCCTGATCGACGGCCTGCCGCATCGTCGACACCGCATATGCACGGCCTGAAGGTGTGCTCATCCTGCGGGACCGGGTACTCCGGTCGACGTGATTGTCGGGGCAGGTTGCAACGGTTCACGCGACCGCGTCGCCCGTTCGGTGTGCAACTGCTCTACCTGTACTTCAACGAGGGCAGAAAGGATAACGGCGAGTTTCCAGTGCCGCCATCATTTCGGAAGTTTGCGAATCGGATTCTGCCCACGGCGGGTAGCCGAAGAGTTGTCGTTTCCTGGCATTCCAGACGTCCTCGCGGCCTCTGCCGCGAGTTTCCACTGCGAGGTGTGTCCTCGTAGTTGAACCGCTTCTTCGACTATCCTGCAACCTGGCCTGAACTGGAATTCCCGATGAAATCGCCGTTGGTGACCCTTTGCCTGTCCGTCGCACTGGGCCTGCATGCCCCGCTGGCGCCTGCCTCCGAACCGACCGTCGCCGAACTGACCCCGAGCGTCCCGGCCGGTACCTACCGGCTGGACCGCTACCATGCCAGCCTGCTGTTCCGGGTGAGCCACATGGGTTTTTCGAACTACACCGCCCGGTTTACCGACTTTGACGTCGAACTCCAGTTCGATCCGCGCAAACCCACGGCTGCCAGGCTCACGGCCACGGTGGATACCAACTCCATCGAGACCGACTTCCCATTCCCGGAAGAGGTGGACTTCGATCAGACGCTCCGAGGCGCCGACTGGCTGAACACGACCGCGCACCCGCAGATGACCTACCGCTCCAGCAACGTGGTAATGACAGGCCCGAGCAAGGCGCGGATCGAGGGCGAACTCACCTTTCGCGGTGTGACGCAGCCGATGACCCTGCAGACCATCTTCAACGGTGGCTATCCAGGTATGTCCATGGACCCGAACGCCCGTATCGGCTTCTCCGCGCACGGCACCTTGAAGCGCTCGGCCTACGGCATGGTCTACGGTATTCCGGAGCCCGGCTCGAACATGGGCGTCGGCGACGAGGTGGAAGTGATCATCGAAGCCGAGTTCATCGGGCCAGCCTTCTCGCCACCCGCTTCCTAGCCTGGTCTATTCATGGATCTTCTGCTGCGGCTGCCGGTCTGGGTGACAGCACTGCGTGTGCTTTCGCCAGGCGGCTGCGCAAACCCCCGTGATTCCGCAACCTGCCAGGAGTATCGGGACATCGCATCGAGCGAATACTTCCATCCCACAGTGGAATATAGGGAGCGTACCCGATGAATGCCCCAGAACAACTCCACCGGAACGTGCTTCCTCCCGCCACATACACGTTCTGGCCCTAGTTCCCGGCAGGTGCCCCGGCGTTGCGGGTTCATCATTTCGCAGAAGAGAATCGGGAGTGGGTACTTTATGATCAATGCCCCCATCACACACAGGCGAGGATGACATGCGTTATGCAACGCTGCTCTGGTTCGGATTGATGGCCCTGCCTCCGGTGTACGCCAACCACCCGATGACTGTTGATCATCGCGTATTCGATGCTGACCCCGCCACGGCGAAAGAACCGATCGCCCCACGATTGAGTGGTCTTGGCGATTACAGCTTTGCCGTCACCACGGACGTCGTGGAATCGCAGTACTTTTTTGATCAGGGATTGCGGCTTGCCTACGGCTTCAATCACAGCGAAGCGCTCCGGGCGTTCAAGGAGTCCGTGCGACTGGACCCGGACAATGCCATGGCCTATTGGGGCTGGGCATTTGTGCTGGGGCCTAACATCAACATGCCCATGGAAGCGATGGTCGCCGAACAGGCGTTTGCGGCAGTGCAGGAAGCTGCGCGCCGTTCGACGCGCGCAAGTCCGCTTGAACAGGCGCTCATCAAGGCACTGCTCACACGTTACGCGCCGGTTGCACCGGAAAACAGATCCAAGCTGGATGCCGCGTACGCCGAGGCCATGCGTGGTGTCACAAAGGCATTTCCCGACAGCCTGGATGCAGCCACGCTGTTCGCGGATGCACTGATGAATCTGACACCGTGGAACTACTGGTTACCCGATGGATCACCCGGCAGCAACACGGACGAACTGCTGGCTGCGCTTGCCAGTGTGATCGCGCGGGAGCCCGGGCACCCGGGAGCCCTGCACTATCATATTCACGCTGTTGAAGCGACGCACCCGAAACTGGCCGTCAGCAGTGCCGATGCGTTGCGTGGATTGATGCCCGGCGCAGGCCACATGGAGCACATGCCTTCGCACATCTACATGCGGGTTGGACGTTATGCGGAGTCCTTTGAAGTCAATCGGCTTGCGTCGCTGGCCGATGAGTCCTACATCGCGCAGTGCAGGCAGCAAGGAATCTATCCCCTCAACTACTACCCGCACAATCTGCATTTCATGGTCTGGTCGGCAATGTTGCAGGGTCGATCGGTTGAAGCATTGAAGCAGGCACGCAAGGTGAATTCGAAAGTACCCGTAGACCAGGATGGCAACGCTCCTGGCATGTTCGGTACCTTTCTCGCACAGCCGTTGTACGTGATGGTTCGTTTTGGACTGTGGGAAACCATCCTCGATGAGCCGAAACCTGCCGCGGGAAACAAACTTACCAACGGGATCTGGCACTACGCCCGTGGCACTGCGATGGTGCATACCGGGCAGTTGAGAAAAGCAGCCCGCGAACAGGTTGCATTGCGTCGGCTTCGCCAGTCGTTGACCGATGCCGAGATCGTAGGCTTCGCTTCTGCGTCCACGCTGCTGCAGATTGCCGAACAATTGCTGGCGGGCGATCTCGCAGTGGCCAGTGGCAAGCCCATGCAGGGAGTCGCGGAAATCGAACGGGCCGTACGACTCGAAGAGTCGCTGATCTACAGCGAGCCGCCTGACTGGTATTTCCCGACCCGGCATGCACTGGGCTGGGCATTGCTCAAGGCTGAACTGTCTGCAGAGGCTTCCGTCATCTACTGGCAGGACCTGCACGAAAGCCCTGACAATGGTTATGCGCTCAAGGGACTGGCGCAGAGTCTGGCGGCCAGTGGTGATACGGCCGGGGCCAGCCTCATGGAGGCGCGTTACACGCAGGCGTGGCGTGATGCCGACATGCAACTGTCGTCGTCGCGTTTCTGACGGGTGACTGCCCGCCTGATCAGGTTCGCAGCGATGACCGTCGTCACGGTCTTCGGTGTTGTACTGCTGACGCTGATTGGTGGGTACCTGGCGTTCCCGTGGCTGGTGCCACAGGTTGCCCGTTCACTGGCTCCGCAATATGGTGTCGAGCAGATTGTGGTCGATGCACAACGACCGGGCTGGTCGTCGTGGAGTATTCCGCAGGTCGAGTTCAGCACCGCGTCACAGATCGTCAGGGCGGGCGGTATCGGGTTGACGTATGACCCGGTGGAACTGATCGCAGGTCGATTGATTTCAGTTGACATCAAGCGGCTTGAGGTCGAGCTCAAGCCGGCTTCGACGACCGATGCCACAACGGCCGACCCACTGGATCCAGGCCTGCTGGCAGCGCTGCCGATGGAGCAGCTGAGTGTCGAAGAGCTCCACTTCCTGGCGCCAGACATTCCGCTGCAGATGCACGGCACGCTTGCGCTGGGCGAAGGTCAACTGAGATTCCGGCTCGAGGCATCCCGGAGCCCACTGAACGCTCCCGTCAGACTGACTGCCAGACTCGATGCCGACGGCAAGTTCCTGGCGCGCTTCCATGCTTCGCCTGACAAGGCAGATCATGCACTTGAAGCCACCGGCAAATGGTCGGGAGATTCGCTCGGCATTGAAGGCACCTTCGACCTCGGTGACTACGAGCTTGGCCTGGTTGCCGCACTGGTCGATGTCTCCGCCTGGACCGGCCAGGTGCGGGGTGACTTTGAGTTGCAACTCGACCAGGCTTTCAGTCTCCAGGCGTTTGCATCGCAGTTGCAGTTCAGTGTGCTGCCGGTGGCGCTGCCAGACATCAAACCCCTGGCGATGAAAGGTTCCATCCAGTGGTTGCCCGAGCCCACGGTTGCCGGGTGGAGCCTGGCGGTCAGCCTCGATGGTACGCAGCCCAGGGATGGGACAAGATTGCGCGGCCATCTTCAGCACGACGATGCCATGAACACGGTGGATGGATCGTTTGTGATGTTGTCAGATGATCTTGAATCACTTTCACGGACGTTTGGGTTTGGGTCCGTAAGCGGTGACGTCAGCGGTACGTTCAAGGTGCGTACGGCCGCCAGTCCCGTGTTGGCGGAGGCAGAGGTGGATACGGTCATCAAGGCCGCAATCACCTATGACGGCACGACCCGGATCAACACTGAGCACCTGGCGATTACCCATACGGCCGCCGAGCCGCTTCTTTGGCAGGTCTCGGCTGCACCCATTGAACTTCGTCAGCAGGACGAAGGCACAACCGTGTTGTGGAAGGCGCCAGCCCTCAATGCCACTCTGGTGGCAGAAGATCCACTGACCTTCCAGTTTGCGAGCCTGGGTGATCTCGACTGGCGCGATGGTGAAACACGGATGGTGGTCAAGTCACTTGGGCTTGAGGGCAAGGGTCGATCCGACAAGGCGGGGGTAATCGCGGACATCATCCTTGCGTTGCAGAGCCAGTCGATTCCGTTGCATCTTCAAGTGGACGATACCTTTGACAACTGGCGATTCAAAGGCCCTCTGAACTGGGTCGTCAGGCAACCGCTGCTGGTCTCGACACTCGGCATGAAGTCCGAATACGACATCACAGGCGGCACGTTCACCGGCCATCTGGAAGGGCAGGTGAAAGGAGACGTGCTGACCACCGATATTCAGGGGACATTCAAGAACGGCACATTATCCTGGGACGATCTGGTGTTCACGGGTTTTTCCAGCAGTGTGGTGGCGGGACTTCGCAAGGATGGAGCGGTGTACGCTGATCTTCGGGAAGTTGACCTGGCGACCTTTGATCCGGGTGTTCCTATCACCGATGTTCGTACCGGAGTTTCGATGCAAGGTGACCTCGTCAGGTTCTCCGCGATCAGTGGCAAGCTGCTCGGCGGCACGTTTGCTGTTGCACCCTTCACCTATGACCTCGAAGGTGGCGATGCTTCATTGCAGGTGGATCTGACGGACCTGGATCTTGGCGCCGTACTCGCTCTGGAAGGCGAGGATCTTTACGGCGAGGGTCGACTCCACGGCCAGATACCGGTCACCATTGTCGACGACGAGATCACGGTGACGGATGGCACGGTGCGAAATGCCGGCAAAGGCGTGATTCGTCTGGCTGCGAGTCTTGCGCAGTCGGTGAATCAGCCTGGTCTGGATTTTGCGTTGCGGGCGCTCGAGGATTTTCAGTATGAAACACTCGAAGCGGATATCGACTACAGTGCCAAAGGCGATCTTCTGGCGGCTATCCGGCTTCGAGGACGGAATGTGTTGATCGAAAAGGGTCGGCCGATTCACTACAACCTCAACATCAGTGAAAACTTGCCTACCCTGCTCGCCTCGCTCAGACTGCAGGACGAAGTTAACGAACGTGTTGAACGCAGGGTCCAACAAGGAGTCACACGATGACTGGACACAATGGGTCGCGTATGGCCCCGGACAGGAAAAGATCTGGTTGGCAGGTGTCAGTGGTGCTGCTTGCTGGCATGCTCGGTCTGTCGGCATGTACTCCGACGGTAAAGGTTGCAACCGACGAGCCGATCACCATCAACCTGAACGTCAACATCAAGCATGAAATTCTGGTGAAGGTCGATCGCGAACTCGATGGTCTGTTCAGCAAAGACAGTGGTCTGTTTTAGGAAGGTGCACATGAAAACACTAACGAACATTGGTCTTGCAGCGATGTTGCTGGCGTCATCCCTGGTCTGGGCCGCAGACCTCGGAACCAGCAAGAGCGCCGGAGTGGTCGGTGAACGCGAAGACGGGTATATCGGATTTGTCGAGCCTGCACCGGCGGCTGACGTCGTGACCCTGATACAGACCGTGAACGACCAGCGTCGCGCCGAATACGAGCGCATTGCCGCCGGCAATGGCCTGACCCGCGATCAGGTTGAAGCGCTTGCCGGGAAAAAGGCGATTGAACGAACGGCCAGCGGCGAGTTCATCTTCGTTGGTGGAGCCTGGCAGAAAAAGCCCTGATCCCGCCGGTGAACTTGCTGGTCTTCTGGACCGCAACACAGGAAGCAGTCCGCAGGCGTTCGCAAGAGTCCGTCCGTAAAATCTGTTCGTAAGAAAAGAGGAGTCCGCGAGAGGGTCCCGGGTTTATTCCTTCGTGGACCCCTCAGGTGATTCCAGTTCGAAACTCGCTTCGAAATCAGCCAGCGCAGATTTTTCCGGATCAGCGTAGAAGCTGTACACACCGGAGACCGGCATCCTGATGGGTCCGGTACTCAGCCTGGTCGAAAAAACCTGCGTGCGTTCATCAGGTGCCATCAGAATGAAGTCGGTCGGGGTACTGCTGCGAATCAGGTTGAACCGGATCACTGATTCCTGATTCAGGTCGATGTAACGGTGCAGAACCTGTCCAGGCAGATCGGTCGTGTGGGCAAACACGTCACCCGGATACACGCTGCCGGCATGCAGTTGTGGCTCTTCCAGACGAAACAGTGTGGCCTTGAGATGGCCTGACTGCGGCGCTGCGACACTCAGGTGATGGACGCCCTCGTGTCTGATCGTCACCGGTCCTGAATCCGCGGTGGCCCGGAACACGTCGGCAAGATCGCCCGGCGTGCTCAGAACGATCTCGGACTGGCCCGGGTTCTCGAACACCTTCAGATACAGCACTTCACTCTCACGAAACGCATGTGGAACATCGATTGCCTGGCCCAGTGTGATCAGGCTGTCCGTCGTCCAGACCACCGGTCCAGTGGTGCGTGTCGGGATGTCAGATGAAGGGAGGACACCTGCTGCGATCGGTACAGGGTCCGCCGTTGCAGGCGCTGGTGGTTTGACCTGCGTGGCAAGCCCCGGAGGTGTGTCGGACGTCTGCGTGGGGTCGGACACCTGCCCGGCGGGTGACGGGTTGGGTGTCACGTCGCCATCGTCCGATACACCGGTCCACATCCAGATGCCTGCGACGGTGATCACGCCGACCATGATCGCGGCCGTCCAGGGCAACAGGCTGAAACGTCCCCGGCGGGTGGGCTCCATGCGAGTTGCGGCGCTGTGGGCCATCGGCGCTGCTGTTGATGGTGCCGGGCGAGGAGCCTCGATGGTGGTTGCGCTGTCCAGGGCGGTCATGAACTCCTGCGCACTTCGGTAACGCGCCTCCGGTGCTTTTGCCGTTCCCTTGAGAATGACCCCCTGCAGTGCCTCGCTGATAGCGGGATTGAGACTGCGTGGCATCGGCAATGGGTCACTCAGCGCCTTGAGCATGATGGCGACCGGCGTATCTGCGCTGTATGGCACCTGACCGGTCAACATCTCGAACAGGACAATGGACAGGGCGTAGATATCGGTGGCCGGACTGACAAGTTCACCTTTGGCCTGTTCAGGTGCCATGTAGGCGGGTGTGCCGATGCCCATGCCAGTCTGGGTGAGCTGCGAATTGGCCGTAACCAGCTTGGCGATGCCAAAATCCATGAGCACGGGTCGACCTTCGTGGTCGAGCATGATGTTGTCCGGCTTGATATCCCGGTGGATCAGGTCGCGCGAGTGAGCGTAATCGAGCGCCCTGGCCACTCCCTTGATGATGTCGACCGCAGCTGAAGGAGTCAGTCGGCCGCCGGAACGCAGCAGCTCCTTGAGGGTCCTGCCTTCGAGAAACTCCATGACCATGTAGAAGTCGCCATCGCTGACACCGAAGTCGTGAATCTGCACAATGTTCGGGTGACGCAAACGGGCCACACCCTGTGCTTCCTGTTGAAAACGGGCGCGAAAGTCGTCCGACGTGACAAATTCGGGTCGGATGAACTTGATGGCACGGTGGATTGATAATTCCCGATGAAAAGCCTTGTAGACATCGGCCATGCCGCCCCGGCCCAGTCGTTCGGTGATCTGATATGGACCGATCGTGGATCCGACAAGATCTGACATGTGAGCAAGACTTGAGGAATGTGCACTGAGTATCCGCATCCGATTTGGTAGCATCAACCCGGTTTCAGCATATCGTTCAGGAAGACGGGGGGTGTGTGTCGGGCCAAAGCCTCTTCCGGCACGAGAACGCAGCGCAACGGGAAGTGATTTCTGATGATCGGAACAACCATTGACCAGTACAAGATTCTGTCCCGTATCGGTGGCGGCGGTATGGGCGAGGTCTATCGGGCACTCGATCTCGAGTTGCAAAGGGATGTCGCCATCAAGTGTGTACGCCCGGAAATCGCCGATCTGGACGAGGTGACAAAACGCTTTCGCAATGAAGCTCGCACCCTGGCGAAACTTTCCCACCCGAACATCGCCACGGTTTATCGTTTTTTTACCAACGAAGAACGTCTCTTCCTGGTGATGGAGTACATCGATGGGCGCCAGTTCAGTGGCAGGGCCGCTGACGGGAATCTGCTCGGTTACCAGGATGCCATCTCGATGATCCGCGCGGCGCTCCATGGCCTGGGCTACGCCCATGAAAACGGTGTGGTGCATCGGGACATCAAACCCGGCAACCTGATGCTCGATACTCGAGGCATGGTCAAGGTCCTGGATTTTGGTATTGCTCATCTCATAGGCGGCACCCGGATGACCCGGGCAGGCAGCATGGTGGGTACTCCGGCGTACATGGCGCCGGAGCAGATTCTTGGCAAACAGGTCGACCAGCGAACGGATCTGTACTCGCTGGGTATCGTGCTGTACGAACTCTTGAGCGGACAGCTGCCTTATGAGGGCGAAAGTGAATTTGAGCTGATGCGCTCGCATCTGGAAAAATCACCGCCACATCTGCGGGAAGTCACCGATCTCGAAATCCCGCTCAAGCTGCAACAAACCGTCGAACGCGCGCTTGGCAAGGAGAAGGAAGAACGTTTCCAGTCTGCCCTCGAGTTTGATGCGGCACTGGCCGATGTTGTTGTCAGTGAAGACGCCAGGGCCAGTCAATCGGCGAGGAGCAACGAAGGTATCAGGAACAGTGAAGGGCGAAGCAGGACGACGGTCTTGCCTGCGCCGACGCAGGGCATGGCTGACCTCATGCGACCGGTGGCAACAGAAATAAAGCGGCGCATGCGGCCACAGCAGATTGCGGTAGGCGCGGGAGTGGCCGCCCTGCTGCTGGTCGGCGTGTGGGCAGCCTTGTCGCCGTCCGCTCCGGACTCGACACCTTCTCCCACCAACGTGCCAGGGGGAGTCGTTCAAGGCCAGTTGCCAGGCAGCACGGTTCTGGGAGGACAGATGCAGACGGGTATCGGCCCGGGCAACTCCTCGTTGCCTGATCCCACCATGATCGGAATGGCGCCAGTGTCCGGGCAGCCAGGGGCACCTTTGGCTGGGCCGGTGACGCTGGCCGATGGTACCGTCATCAACCCGGCATCTGGAACAATGAATGCCGAATCACCGGCCAATGTTGCCCCGGTTCCACCGCCACAAGCTTCGACACAGAATCAGCCGCCACCACAACGTCAGGCCGCGCAGCCTCCCGTCAGGACCAATGCCGCTCCCCGCGAGCCGGCTTCTGTACAGCCTTCGCCAGTGGCGAGCAGCGGTGGTTCAGCAAAGGTCAACGTACTGAAAGTCAGCGTGCATGACAAACAGGGCAAGGGGAGATTCTCGCGTGATGCCGGGTACAACGGCGCGTTTACGCTGGTGGTCGGCCCCAACGCCGACAGGAATGTGATGGTGGAAGAAGTTGTGGAAGTGCGACGCGATGGTGCCCTGGTGAAGCGTGAGGTTGTCCATAACGCGACACGTACTCCGGGTACTTTCAAGTCCAAACAGCGCATTCCGCAAATGAAATCCCTGGATGTCGGCACCTATGATGTCCAGCTGCTGCTGGTGGCCAATGGACGGACTTTGGGCAGCTACAAGTGGCGGGTTGACGTCGTTGACTAGATTCGCCACGCAGGGAAGCCCCACCGGGAAATGCGTTTAACAAGATGCTGAACGAAGGCAGTTTCACATGGCAGAGCTGATCGGACAGACTGTCGGCCCATACCAGATCACCGAACGCCTCGGGCGTGGTGGCATGGCTGAAGTCTACAAGGCCTTTCACAAGGATCTGGAAGTGTATCGGGCGATCAAGTTCATCCGCCCGGAACTCGGCATGTCCGAGGATTTTCGCACCCGTTTCCTGAAGGAGGCGCAGGGTGTGGCGCGTCTGCAGCATCCCAACATCATCGGTATCCACGACTTCGGGGCCAGCGAAGACCGCTATTACATGGTGATGGAGCTGGTGGAAGGCCGCTCGCTGAAGGAGATCCTCAAGAGCGACGGGCAGATGTCCATTGACCGCAGTGTCGCGCTGATCAAGTCCATCGCCGGGGCACTGGCCTACGCCCATGACAGGGGTCTGATCCATCGGGACATCAAGCCCGACAACATCATGGTGGATACCCGGGGTCGACCGGTGCTCATGGACTTTGGAATTGCGAAGCTCATCACCAGTGACGCGAAGATCACCCAGACGGGACACCTCATCGGCACACCAGCCTATATGGCACCAGAACAGTCCAAGGCTCTGGAGGTTGGTCCAGCGACGGATATCTATGCACTCAGTGTGGTGCTCTTCGAGATGCTGACGGGGCACACGCCGTTTGAAGCGGACACACCCATGGCGGTAGTGTTGAAAAGCTTGTCAGACCCTATGCCCATGCCTCGCTCGTTCAACTCCAGTATCAGCGAGGAACTCCAGGGCGTGATCCTGAAGGGCACGGCCAGGGACATGAAGGATCGATACCCCAGTGCAATGGAGTTCATCGCCGGGCTCGACCGGGCGATGGACCGCATGCAGGCGAACTCTGACAGGACACTGGTGCTGCCCCCGCCAAAACCGGACGTGGTTCCTGGCAGCAATCGACTGGCGCTGGTTTCCCTGTTGGCTGTACTGGTGCTCGGTGGTGCGACTGCTGCATGGCTCTACCTGAAGCCTGGTACCCCGGAGCGGGCAGACCAGGACACACCCGCGATCGTTCCCCGCGAGGATGAGTTGGCCACGAAAGATACGCGAGCCCTGTCAGCAAAAGACAAGATCTCCGACACAAAGAAGGAAGCTTCGGCAAAAGTCGCGAATGCGGATGATGTCCCCACAGCGCCTGCTGCTGCGGGGACTGAAGTCAACCCGGACCAGGCGCAACCAGTGATCGCGGAAGCGGTTACCCCGGCTCCCGGGTTGCCGGTGGATGTAAAACCGGCGCCGGTCGTGACCGTGCCTGATCCGGATAAACAACGACTGGCCGAGGCCGCGCGTGCAGAAGAGGATGCACGAGTACGTGTTGACGCAGACGCACGGGTACGTGCTGAAGAAGAATCACGACTGCGTGCCGAGGCAGATACACGCAAGCGTCAGGAAGAAGCAAGGCAGAAGGCAGCGGACGCGGCTGCAAGCGATATCAAGAATCTTGTCCCACGTGCCAGGCCTGCGATGGTGTCGATTGCGGGTGGTTCCTTCAGCATGGGGTGCGGTGCACCGGATAACGCCTGTCTGGATGCAGAGAAGCCGGTTCATACCGTCAATGTGAAAAACTTCAAGCTGAGCAGGCACGAGATTACGTTCGACCAGTATGATGCCTTTGCGTCTGCAACCCGTCGCACAAGACCTGACGACAAGGGTTGGGGGCGGGGTGATCGACCAGTGATCAACGTGAGCTGGGAAGACGCCAACGCATTTGTGACCTGGCTCGCCAGGGAGACCGGTGAACCCTATCGTCTGCCAACCGAAGCAGAATGGGAATACGCCGCCCGTGCGGGCACCAGTACGGTTTACCTGTGGGGCAATGAAATCGGCTTCGGGCTTGCGAACTGCACGGGCTGTGGCAGCAACTTCGATGGTGATCGTACGTCGCCGGTTGGCACATTTGCCGCGAACAGGTTTGGTCTGCATGACATGCACGGGAACGTCTGGGAGTGGGTCCAGGACTGTTGGCAGGAAGGTTATGCATCGGCGCCGTCAGATGGATCAGCCCGGCTGACCGGCAACTGTTCATCGCGGATCCTGCGTGGGGGTTCGTGGCTCAACAATCCATCCTATCTGCGCGTTGCCTATCGCAACTGGCTGTCTTCAAATCTGCGGGACGTGAACACCGGGTTCCGGGTGGCCCGCGACTGAAGGCTGCTGCGTGGGCAACGATGATCGAATGAGGTACGCCATCCATGTCCATCCGGCATGAAGCAGAATTTTCCTGTGCGCCTGCTGTCCTGTGGGCGATCGTCGGTGCACCTGGACGCAGCGACTGGGTGCCAGGAGTGACGGCTTGTCAGCTTGATGGCGACATCAGGCGCATGACCATGGCAGGCGCGGGAGAGGTTGCCGAGCGCATCCATCGAATTGACAACGGGATGATGTGCATCGAATACGGCGTGATCGAATCGCAACCGCCGCTGCGGTCTCACCGCGCCTCGATTCGCCTCGAGAGGATCCTGTCAGGAACCCGCCTGGTCTGGACAACCGATGTCGAGCCGAAGGCCGTGGAACCTTTCATCCGAAAAGCGATGGAGGCTTCCGTACTGCAGTTGAAAACGATGGTTGAATGACGGGAGCCACTGCCACGCAGCAGCAGCTCCGCCATTTCAGTTGACCGGTTTCAGAGGACGCCGTATGCCAGCATGGCACTGGCCACCTTCACAAAGCCCGCCACGTTGGCGCCCTTGAAGTAGTCGATACCAGCCTTCGTTTCACCGTACTGCACACACTGCTCGTGAATGCGTTTCATGATGCCTTGGAGGCGTTGGTCCACCTCTGAGCGATCCCAAGATATGCGCAGGCTGTTCTGGCTCATTTCCAGCCCTGAGACAGCCACACCACCCGCGTTTGCTGCCTTGGATGGTGCATGCAGGACTTTTGCCTCCCGCAGGATGGCAATCGACTCGGGGTCGGTCGGCATGTTGGCACCTTCCGAGATGGCCTTGCAGCCACCTTTGATGAGCGCTCTGGCGTCGTCGGCCTCGATTTCGTTCTGCGTGGCACACGGGAATGCCAGGTCACATGGAACCACCCAAGGACGCTTGGCGTCGTGGTATTCACCGCCGAACTTGTCCACGTACTCCTTGATACGGCCGCGTTTGACGTTCTTCAGTTCGTTGACCCAGGCGAGCTTTTCCGCATTGATGCCGGTCTTGTCATAGATGAAGCCGTCGGAATCGGACATCGTCACGACCTTCGCGCCCAGCTGATTCAGTTTTTCCACGGTATAGGTTGCGACGTTGCCCGATCCCGATACCAGGCAGGTTCGGCCGTCGAGACTCTCACCCCGGTGCGCCATCATGTTATTCATCATGTAGACCGCGCCGTAGCCGGTGGCCTCGGTGCGGATCTGGCTGCCACCAAATTCGAGAGCCTTGCCGGTGAGCACTCCTTCGAAGCGATTTACCAGTCTTTTATATTGACCAAACATGTAACCGACTTCCCGTGCGCCGACACCGATGTCACCCGCGGGCACGTCGGTATCCGGGCCGATATGGCGCGACAGCTCGGTCATGAACGCCTGGCAGAAGCGCATGACTTCAGCATCGCTCTTGCCTTTGGGGTTGAAGTCCGAGCCACCCTTTGCGCCACCCATGGGCAGACTGGTGAGACTGTTCTTGAAGGTCTGTTCAAACCCGAGGAACTTGAGAATGCTCTGGTTCACCGAGGGATGGAACCGGATACCGCCCTTGTAGGGGCCAATCGCGTTGTTCCACTGGATGCGCATGCCACGATTGACGCGCACGTTGCCCGCATCATCCTGCCAGCTGACCCGGAAGATGACGATGCGATCCGGTTCGGAAAGTCGCTCGAGGATCTGCATGTCCTTGTAGCGTGGCTTGTCGGCGATGAACGGAATGATGTCGGTGGCGACTTCGTGTACAGCCTGGTGAAATTCCGTTTCATTCGGATTGCGCCGGATCAAACCCTGCATGAAGTGTTCGATCGCTTCGTCGTGCGTGCTCATGATTGGTGCTTCCCTCGTGGATTGGCCTGGTTTGTGGAACGAGTTTGTGGAACGGGTCTGCGGACCAGCAAAGGTCAGCGGTTGTCGAAGCTTGGATCGTAGTCCCCCCACTCGTAGTCCCCCCTTAGTGATCACCCCCCGTGATCGGTGATCTGCGAGTGGTCGGCAAGCAGTCGACCCAGTCCTCCCAACGTGGACCAAGCGTACTCCAGCAAACCCCGGATGGGCCAGTCGCGAACGCAACCCGCACGATTACGGGACAGCACCGTAGTTAAGTTCAAGTCACGACGTTTGCCTGTCACGCAGATTCGGACTTCACATACAGCGCTCATTGAGTAGACTGTGGAGCGTCGGGGGATGCAGGGAGCAGGCCGGAATGACACCGGACCAGGACGACAACAACAAACATTACCGGATTGCCATAGTCGGTTCAGGCCCTGGCGGTCTGAGTGCGGCAGCACGTGCACAGTTCCATGATCGGGAAGGCGGAGTGTCCTCTCCCACGCACATTCTTCTCGAAGGGTTCAGCGCCCACGCCAAGACCATCCAGCAGTACCAGAAGGGCAAGCATGTCATGGCCGAGCCCGGCTTCCTTGACCTGCGCAGTGATTTCAGTTTTCAGGCCGGTACGCGCGAGTCGATTCTCGGAAGCTGGCAGGATGGGCTCGCAGCGCAGGGAGTGAACGTCCGCTACGAAGCGGAAGTCACCAGGATTACCTGCAAGGATCACCTGTTCACGGTGCAGCTGGCGGATGGCGGCACGGTCACCGCAGACAACGTCATTCTCGGCATTGGCACCGCCGGCAATCCGCGCAAACTCGGTGCACCGGGAGAAAATCTCCTGCTGGTACAGTACCAGCTCGATGATCCCGACGAGTTCAAGGGCGAAACCATCATCGTGGTGGGCGCAGGGGACGCGGCCATCGAAAACGCCATCGGCCTGTCCAGGCAGAACCGCATCATCATCGTCAATCGTGGCGCAGAATTCAGCCGGGCAAAGGATGGCAATCTCAACGCGGTACTGGCGGCAATCAACAACCCCAACCTGCCCTTTGACTGCCTCTATGAAAGCAGCATCAAGGAAGTCGTCGAAACACCGGACGGACCGACACCGATCTGTGTCACGTTCAATACACCCGAGGGTGAAAAGGTAGTTCCGTGTCACCGGGTCATCGCGCGCCTGGGTGGGGTGCCCCCCCGCAAGTTTGTCGAAGCCATCGGCGTGGTCTTCCCGAACGACAAACCCGATGCGATCCCGGAACTGTCGCGAACCTATGAAACCAACGTCAAAGGCCTGTACATCATCGGTGCGCTGGCGGGTTACCCGCTGATCAAGCAGGCCATGAACCAGGGTTACGATGTTGTTGAGTTCATTCGTGGCAACATGGTCAAGCCGGCCGACCATCCGCTGCTGGAGTACCAGTTCCACAGCATGCCGTTCATGCGCGAAGTTGATGATCTGCTGACCCTGTTCCAGCAGCGCATTCCGATGTTCCGGCAACTGAATTCGCTGACCTTCCGCGAGCTGCTGATCGAAAGCAATGTGATGGTTTCCTATCCAGCCGGACCGCTGCTGGACGAAGCCCAGGCAAAACTCGCTGATCTGAAACGAAAACTGGCCGACAAAAATCCGCAGCCGCGCATGGCCAACCTCATTCGGGAAGGAGATTTCCTCTACCGGCAGGGTGAGTACGCGGCATCGTTTTTCACCATCATCGAAGGCGAAGTCAGGCTCGAGGACGACGGCATTACCCGGACACTCGAACGGGGCGAGTTTTTTGGCGAATCGAGCCTCATCAGCGGCAGGCCGCGTATCGACAGCGCCAAGGCCGGTGCCGGTTGTATCCTGATCGAGACACCGCGGCGAACCATGGTGAAACTCCTCAACTCCAACGAGGAAGTCCGGGCAGGAGTCGACTGGATCTTCGTGGTACGCGAACTGCGCCGCCACTTTGCACCCGATGCCACTTTCGCGGAGCTGAGGGACATCGCCCTTGCCTGTACCATCCGGCAGTTCAGGGCCGGCCAGACGCTGTACAAACAGAACGATCTGGGTGCAGTCATGCATCTGGTGCGCAGGGGATCTGTCACGCTGAGCCGAGCGGTGGAACATCCAAAAGGGGACGGTGTCCCGACCGACACGCTGGTCGCAGAACTGCGTTCCGGTGAACTGGTTGGCCAGATGGCGTTGATGGGCGATTCCGTGCGGCGGGAAACCGCGACTGCCACGGTAGCCACCGAGACCATCGAGATTGATCGCAAGAATTTCCTCGCCCTGATGAGCAAGCGTGGGGCAAAAGTAGAGAGTCTGCAGCAACGGGTCAGCGAAAGTCTGCTCGCGGTATCGCAGATGGAAGTGCGGCAGGAATCCAGCAGCCTGATGCGATTTCTCATGGGGCAGGGGCTTGGCGAAGCCACCGATACCCTCATCATCGATGAAGCGCTCTGTGTGGGGTGTGACAACTGCGAAAAAGCCTGCGCGGAAACGCATGCAGGTGTCTCCCGGCTCAATCGCAGCGCGGGGGCCACGTTTGCGCGGGTGCACGTACCGATTGCCTGCCGACACTGCGAACACCCGCACTGCATGAAGGATTGTCCACCCAATGCACTGCAGCGGGGTGTGGATGGTGAGGTATTCATCAACGATTCCTGTATTGGCTGCGGCAACTGCGAAAAGAACTGCCCGTACGGCGTGATCAAGCTGGCCTATCCCGCACCAAAAAAACCCGGATTGTTGCAGTGGATCCTGCTTGGACTGGGCAGTGGGCCCGGTGAAGAGCCGGGTTACGAACCTACCAAGGAGTCCAAGTCACGCGGGAAGCGCGCAGTCAAATGTGACGCCTGCATCAACCAGAAGACCGGGCCTGCCTGTGTCGCCGCCTGTCCCACAGGCGCCGCGCAGCGACTCTCCCCTGATCAGTTCATCGGCCTTCTGGGGTAGCACAATGCTGTACGAGAACCTGCTGCGCTACCGATCCGGCCGGTATTTCTGGTGGGCACTGGCGCTGGTTGTCCTGTGTGTGGGGATCTATGTCACCCACGGCAGGGCAGAACCCCCCAACGGTGGAACCTGGCAGGGGTATACCCTCGGCACCATCGGCGCGCTGCTGATTGTCTGGTTGACCTGGCTCGGCATTCGCAAGCGCAGTTACCGCTCGACGTTGGGTACCGTGCGAGGCTGGACTTCGGCCCATGTCTATCTGGGCACGGCCTGCCTCATCATTGGCTCGTTGCACAGCGCCATGCAGTTCGGCTGGAACGTGCACACTTTCGCCTACATCCTGATGTGCCTCGTGATCTTCAGCGGATTTTTTGGGCTTTATGTCTACATCAACCACCCGCGCACCCTGTCGGACAATCGCCTGGGAGGATCACGGGAGTCACTGTTTGGCGAGCTGTACGATCTCAATGAACGTGGGCTGACGCTGGGTCAGCAGTGTTCGTCAGACGTGCAACAAGCCGTGACGAGCAGCATCGAACGCACGGCAGTCGGTGGTGGTGTATGGGCGCAACTCGCTGCGCGGGATGCCTCGCTGATTTCCGTGGATGGGGGCAAGCCTGTCCCGCATCCTGATCAGCAGATGGCGATCGATTACGTAGCCAACCTCATACCCCGTGCAGAAAAGGCACAGGAAGTGGTGGCGCTGGAAGAACTGCTGTCGGTCCTGTGTCGTCGTCAGACCATCCTTCGCAGGTTGCGCAAGGACATCCAGCTGCAAGGCTGGATGCAGATCTGGCTGTATGTGCATGTACCGCTGACGATCGCGCTCATTGGTGCACTGATCGTGCACATCATCACCACCTTCTTTTACTGGTAGGCCGCCATGGACGTGCTGCTCAGAGAACGACTCAGTGCGGGTAGCCAGAACGAGGAATTCCGGGATCGTGAGCTGTCGGGGGACCCGATTACCATCGGCAGTGGGCAGCGGCAGATGCTGCAATTGCTGGGTGCCGGAGTATTGGGCCAGCATGCTGCCATCCGCATGGCCGGCAGCGACGTCAGCATCACCACCAAAGGGCGCGCCCGCCTTCGTGTTGACGGCAAGGACGTCAAGTCGGCGAAACTTGCGGAAGGGTCAAGCGTCGAAATCGGTGGCCACAGGCTGACCCGAATCCCCGCCCCGGGCGGGTTTGATGCGGCACTGGAACTGGTGCGCAATCCCGATGTCGACAGCGCGAGTTTCGAGAGCGCCTATCAGGCGAGCCTGAGTGACACCTGGCTGACCAAGCGGGCGCCGTCGTGGCTGTTGCTTGGCCTGGTACTAGTGCTTGGTCTGGCTGTTCCCCTGTGGCTGGTGCTGGACGGTAACGAGACCACCCCGAATCCGGAATCATCACTCCTCACCGATGCCATCTGGACCAGTGGGCCGCTGCATGCGATCCACAACCAGGCGATTGGCAACGATTGCCAGGCCTGTCACACCGAGATGTTCAAGCGGGTACAGGATGAAGCGTGTGAAGCTTGTCACAAGATCGTTGCCGATCATGTTGTACCTGGACATGCGTCCCTGGCTGACAAGCCCATTGATCGTTGTGCAACCTGTCACAAGGAGCACAACGAACCAACGCTGCTGGTGATCACGGCAGACTCGCTGTGTACGGACTGTCATGCGGAACCCGGGCAACTGACTGACAAGATTCCGCACATGATGCCGGTCACCGGGTTCGATGACACCAACCATCCTGACTTCGAGATTGCGCTTGAGCGATCGACCAAGGAAGCAGATGGGACCTTCACCTGGTCAACTGTCGAGACCAAACTTGCAGCGGCGGAGGAAACCTCGAACCTCAAATTCCCCCACGACCTGCATCTGGCAGGCAAAAAGGTCACCACCGCAACCGGTGACGCCATGGTGTGCGGTGACTGCCACACGCTGACCGGCGATGGTGAACATTTCAAACCAGTGGCGATGGAAGAACATTGCCGTGACTGCCATGAACTGACCTTCGATGCGGCTTCACCCGCGCGACAATTGCCGCACGGACAGCCGCACGAAGCGGTTGCGATCATGGAGGCGCACTTCATTCGTTATTACTCGAACCCGAGCAGCGCCGTGGTGCCAAAGCAGCGCGAGCGTCGGCGGCGTCCCAACCAGGCTCACACCCCCCGACCAGTGACTGACTGTACGCTGGGTGCGACCCAGTGCGCGATCCAGCGAACGGCATCCGAAGCGGAGCAGCAGTTCCAGGAACGTGGTTGTGTCACCTGCCATGTCGTGGAAGACAATGGTGGCCGTGATGTGTACAACCGGTACACCGTCCTGCCCGTGAAGCTGTCGCATGACTTCATGCCAACCGCGAAGTTCGATCATCATTCGCATCTGACGCAGAAGGATGTAACGGGTGATGAGGCATGCCTCACGTGCCATTTGGCGACAAATTCAGAGTTGAGCAGTGATATTCTCATTCCCGGGCTTGAAAACTGCACCACCTGTCACACGGACGAACATGGCGAACAGAGTGTGCCTCTGGATTGTATCGCGTGTCATGCCTATCACCCGATTGGCAAGCAACCCCTCGATTTTGTGGAGCGAAGTCAATGAACGTCGGATGCCGGCCATATTCGAAACTACGGACCGCTGCCTTGTTGTCCATCAGCGTGGTGTCTGCGTGCATGGTTCTTGCGTCGTGTGGGGGTGGTGGAGGGAGCAGGAGCAGTTCCGTTGGCGCGGATCCAACACCGCGGGCGTGCACCGGCAGTTGCGCGGATACCTCCACCCTGCTGACCGAGGCGGATGTGCAAGGTGTGATCGCGCGTGCGGTCAACGAGGCCAGGGGCCGCGATGTCAATGCGACGATTGCGGTGGTCGACCGCGTTGGCAACGTCCTTGGAATCTGGCAGATGGCTGAGCAGCGTGTGCACATTGCAACCGCCGTGAACAGCCAGGGTGTAGCGACGATCAATGCCGGGCTTGAAGGGATCAACCTTCCCGTGAATGGTGTGGACGCGGCCGCCGCGGTCGCGAAGGCGATCACCGGCGCTTACCTGTCGTCGGAAGGCAATGCCTTCACGACACGCACCGCCAACCAGATCGTGCAGGAAAACTTCAATCCCGGAGAGGGTAATCAGCCTGGCGGCCCGCTGTTCGGTGTGCAGTTCAGCCAGTTGCCGTGTTCGGATTTTTCCCGTCGTTTTAATGGCACGACAGCCGATGCAGGTCCAAAACGCTCACCACTGGGTTTATCCGCTGATCCCGGTGGTCTGCCACTCTACAAAGGGGGTACTGTAGTGGGTGGTGTCGGTGTCATTGCGGATGGCCGTTATGGCATCGATCCTGACATCAGCGACTTCGACAACGATGTCGATGAGTTGATCGCCGTGGCCGGAACGTTTGGCTTTGGTCCACCAGAGGATCGTCGTGCCGATCGCATTACAGTCGATGGCAAGACTTTCCGGTTTACCGATGTCGACGTCAACGACCTGTCGCGAACCCCTTCCAGTGCACCGGCGTATGCCACGTTGACAAGGGCCGACGGCCAACTGATTCCATTACGCGATTACACCAACGGCCCGATCATCTCGGGCACCGCCTTTGGCACGGCAGCCTCAGGTATCCGCGCGGATGGTGACGAGAACTTTGCCGGTCTCGATGCCTTTGTGTTTGTTGATGAAAACAACAATCTGCGGTTTCCACCCCGGGCCGGTACGGACGCCGCCCTGACCGGCGCCGCTGCGCTGACTGCTGATGAGGTGCGCGCGATACTCAGCGAAGCACTCGACGTGGCCAACCAGGCGCGTGCGCAGATTCGTCGACCGGTTGGCAGTCAGGCGCGAGTAACGGTGAGTGTCGTCGATTCGACCGGAGTCATCCTCGGTATGGTCCGCACCCGGGACGCACCGGTGTTTGGTTCTGATGTCTCTCTGCAGAAGGCTCGCACTGCGGCACTATTCTCAGCGGTGAACTCCGCGACTTTCATCAGCAGCCTGCCTGACGCCTTCTATCTTGGCTCGGGACGCTTGCAAAGCCTTGGTGAATACGTTTCTGCAGTTCAGTCATTCACGGGACGCAGCGGCCTGCTTGTTGATGGAACAATCGCGTTTGCCAATCGCTCTGTGGGCAATCTGGCGCGGCCGTTTTATCCGGACGGCATCAGTGGCAGCGAGGCCGGTCCATTGAGCAAACCGGCGGGTGAGTGGAGTGTCTTTTCGAGTGGCCTGCAACTGGATATGTCGATCAACGCGGTGCTGCAGCATGTGCTGTTCCTGCTGGGCGCATCCTCCGACGTACCTCAGAACTGCGCGGGAGTCGGTGTCCTGCCCGGTGTACCGGTACCGACGGTCATTGCGTCGACGGTCACCGAATTGCGCTCGGCAAACGGCATCCAGATTTTTCCGGGCAGCGTACCGGTCTACCGGGGTTCGACTCTGGTTGGCGCCGTGGGCGTATCCGGCGACGGCATCGATCAGGACGACATGATTTCGTTCCTTGGTCTGCACAATGCAGGGCAGAAGTTGAATGGAGCGATTGGCCATGCACCTGCTTCGATGCGTGCGGATCAACTGAGGCCGCGTGATGTACGACTGCGTTACGTGTCGTGTCCGCAGTCACCGTTCCTGGATTCCGATGCCACCAACGTCTGCGAGGGCAAGTGATGAACATGCCATTGATTCCCCGCATCAGGAACGGTTTGCCGACCACCGGGCAGGTTGGTCAGAATTTCGGGATCGCAATTCCGATTGTGGCTGGGTTTCTCCTCGCTCTGTCCTGGGCCCCCACCGTGTGGTCCGCAGAGGTCTGTTACAAGGATGAATCCGGTCGCATCGTCAGTCGTCGGCGTCCGGGTTTTGAACGTGTACCCTGTCCGGAAGAAGAGTTGGGTGCGGATGGTGAAGTGACACCGGGAGCCCGTCGTCCAGGACGCCAGATCGGTGACGTCAATGATCGACGGACTGCCGCAGGACGCGCCGCGGCGCGCAATGCGGTTTCCCCGGTGCCACGTCCGGACCCCTCCGACTACCCGGCCATGGTGCCAGTGCCGGATCGGTGGCGAATCGTGGATTCGCTGGGTTACAAGGAACGCTGGTACGATCCATACAACCGGAACATTCTCAAGGGTGACAAGCCAGTCCACGGCGAGTGGTTTTTCAACGTCAGCGGTATTCTCGATTCCATCTACGAAATTCGTGAAGTGGCCACGCCGGTAGGTGGCCAGTCCACTGGGGATGCGGGAAAACTGGACATCTTTGGCGGGTCCGACCAGGCGATCCTGGCGACTAACCTCGCACTGGAATTTGTCTACTTCAAGGGTGATACGGTCTTCCGTCCACCGGACTGGGAATTCCGGTTTACACCGGTGATCAACGTCAACCACGTGAACATCGACGAGATCCTTGGTCTCGAAGTTGAGCCCCAGCGTGGTGATGATCGCACCGATCATCACATCGGCATTCAGGCGCTGTTTGCCGACAAGCACCTGCGCAACGTCTCCGACCGCTTTGACTTCGACAGTCTGCGTGTCGGCATACAGCCGTTTTCCTCTGACTTCCGTGGGTTCCTGTTCTCCGACAACCAGTTGGGTGTCCGACTTTTTGGCATTCGCGAAAATAATATCTTCCAGTACAACCTGGCCTGGTTCAGGCGTCTCGAAAAGGACATCAACAGCGGATTGAACGACGTCACGGAGTCCATTCGTGACGATGATGTGTTTGTCGCCAACCTGTACTGGCAGGATCTGCTGGTGAAGGGCTTCCAGTCGCAATTCTCGCTGTACTACAACCGCAATCGGGAAAACGACTTCTATTTCGATCAGAACGGGTTCATCGCACGACCTGCTTCCATCGGCCAGGAACGCCCGCGAGCCTACGATGTCTTTTATATCGGCTACAACGGTGATGGGCACTTCGGTCGATTCAATCTCACGACCTCGATCTATGGCGCGTTTGGCGAAGAGAAGGAAAGTGTATTCACCGAGCGACAGAGTGACATTGCTGCCTTCTTTGCGGCTGCGGAAGTTTCCCTGGACTTCGACTGGTTCAGGCCACGACTGTCGTTTCTCTATGGCAGTGGCGACGACGACCCGTTTGACGGCAAGTCCAATGGCTTTGATGCCATCCAGGAAAACCCCCAGTTTGCCGGTGCCGACACGAGTTACTGGATTCGACAACCGGTGCCGCTCATCGGTGGCGGCCGTGTCTCCCTGTCCAGCCGCAATGGCATCCTGAATTCGCTGCGGTCTTCCAAGGAACAGGGCCAGTCGAATTTCGTAAATCCGGGCATCTGGTTGCTGGGCGCTGGTGTGGACGTCGATGTCACCCCGGAGCTGCGGGTTGCGGCGAACTGGAACTATCTCCGTTTTGATACTACCGAAGTGCTCGAAGTGGCGCGCAACCAGTCGGGGATCGATGAAGAGATTGGCCACGATGTTTCGATCGTCGCCACGTGGCGGCCATGGATGTCCCAGAACATCGTCATTCGTGGCTCGTATTCCCGACTGATTCCCGGCTCTGGGTACAAGTCGTTGTTCCCTGATGAAGACAGCGACTATCTCCTCTTCAACATTCTGCTGGCGTACTAGGAAGGATTGGAACCATGCGCATTCGATATCTCTCCAGGTGGCTTGGTCTGATTCTGTCGCTCTTCGTCCCCATGGGCGTGATTGCCTCCGAAGGCGAGCATGCCGTGGAACGGGACTACAGCGAGGTACGGGCCGATCCGGCGCCGGCCAACCAGACTGCGGAATCCATGGACGCAAAAAGCGAGGGCTGCGTCTCGTGCCATACCGAGTCCGATCAGAAAACCATGCACGTCAGTACTGCGATTCGTCTTGGCTGCACAGACTGCCACGGCGGGAATGCTTCGGTGCTCAATCCGCATGACGGAGCCATCGCCAATGAGGACCCGACATTCGTCGCTGCCAAGGAACAGGCGCACGTATTGCCCAAATATCCCGAGGCGTGGCACTACCCGAGTTCAGCCAACCCGGAACGCACGTATACCCTGCTCAACAAGGAAGCCAACGAATTCATCCGGTTCATCAACCCATCAGACTTCAGAGCCGCCGACGATTCCTGTGGTGCCTGTCACCAGGGGATCATCGAAGCCAGCAAACGCAGCATGCACGCAACCGGTGCGATGCTCTGGGGTGGGGCGTCGTACAACAATGGCATCCTGCCGTACAAGAACTACGTGCTCGGCGAGGGATACACGAAGGATGGAACGGGTGCCATCATCGAAGGGCCAAAGCTGCCCCCGGAAGTGGAAGCCGCAGCGCGGGCCAAGGGTGTTCTGCCCAGACTCTATCCGTTACCAGCCTGGGAAACCATTTATCCCGGCGATATCTTTCGCGTCTTCGAAAGGGGTGGCCGCAACATATCGAACCTGTTTCCCGAAACTGCTCTCCCCAATGCTCTGGGCCTGATGCAGCGGATCGAAGAGCCGGGCAAGCCGGACATCCGGCAGTCGAATCGCGGTCCGGGTACCGGCGCGCGGATCGCCGTACCCGTCATCAACATCACAAAAACCCGTTTGAATGATCCGCTGCTGTGGTTCATGGGAACCAACGACCAGCCGGGAGACTATCGCCATTCCGGCTGTGCGTCCTGTCACGTGGTGTATGCCAACGACCGTGACCAACGCCATTCCGGTGTCTATGCGCAATTTGGCCATGAAGGCAAGACGCAGACCGCAGACCCGACGATCCCCAGGGATGAAGAAGGTCATCCGCTCAAACATCAGTTCACACGATCCATTCCCACCAGCCAGTGCATGATCTGTCACATGCACCAGCCAAACATGTTCATGAACACGTACCTTGGCTACACGATGTGGGACTATGAGTCCGATGCACCACTGATGTGGCCGGAAAAGCAGAAGTACCCTACCAGCGAGGAAACACGTGCCGTCAACGACCGCAATCCCGAAGCGGCGGCGGCTCGTGGCAAGTGGGCTGACGTCGAATTCTTGAAAAACGTTTCCGAACTGAACAGCCAGACCAAGGACACACGTTTTGCGGACTATCACGGGCATGGCTGGAACTTCCGTGCCATCTACAAACGTGACCGCAAGGGCAATCTACTCGACGCCAAGGGCGACCTTGTCAGCGATGAAGACCCGCAGAAGTTCGACAAGGCGGTACACCTGTCTTCAGTGCACACCGATGTGGGCATGCACTGCGTCGACTGTCACTTTTCCAATGACAACCATGGTAACGGCCACATCCACGGCGAAGTGGCTGCCGCTGTCGAGGTTGATTGCAAGGACTGTCACGGCACGGCGAAGGAGTACCCGAATCTCTACACCTCCGGACCCGCTGCGCTGGATGGTGGCCTGGAGATGGCGGCCCTGCGAACCCCGGACGGCCGCCGGCGATTTGAATGGGTTGGCGACAAGTTGTTCCAGCGCAGCGTGATGGATCCGGATCTCGAGTGGGAGATGTCGCTGGTGAAGGATTCAGTCACTCCGGCCAGTCCTTCCTACAACGAAAAGGCGGCACGTGCCAAACTCATGAGCCGCAATACACAGACCCAGGAATGGGGGCCTGATATTGCCTCTGCGGACATGGCGCACTCCAGTGATTCACTCGAGTGTTACACCTGCCACACCTCCTGGACGACCAGTTGTGGCGGCTGTCACCTGCCCATCGAGGCGAACTGGAAAACGGAACGCCATCACTATGAAGGGGGCGAATCGAGAAACTTCGCCACCTATAACCCGCAGGTGGCACGGGACGAGATCTTCATGCTGGCCAAGCGCGAGCCGCACAAGGGTGCCAAGTACGCCCCGGCTCGTTCAACGTCCGCACTGATCCTCTCATCGACCAACTCGAGTCGGGAAAAGATCTACATCCAGCAGCCCCCGATTGCGGCGAGTGGCTACAGCTCGCAGGCGTTCAACCCGCATTTCCCCCACACGGAACGCAAGACGGAAACCAAGACCTGCAGTGATTGCCATCTGTCGAAGGACAATGACAACAACGCAATCATGGCGCAGACGCTGATGTTCGGAACGAACTTCATCAACTTCGTCGGCTACAACGCGTGGGTTGGCGGTGAAGGAGAAATCAGTGCCATCCAGGTTACGGAATGGGACGAACCGCAGGCGGTGATTGGCAGTTACCTGCACCGCTATGCCTACCCGGATTACTTCCAGGCGCACCAGGACAAGGGTCAGGTATTGCAGACCGCATTCAATCACGGCACCAAAGGCACAGCCGGGTGCATCCAGATGCGTGGCGAGTACGTGTTTGTTTCGGAAGGCAGCGGTGGTGTTCAGGTCTATGACGCGGCCAACATTGCCAACAAGGGCTACTCGCAGCGAATCATCACGGCTCCGTTCAGTCCGCTCGGTCACGACACACGGGTGGGCTCGAAGGATGCGAGCTGCGTGGCGTTGCCAACCACTCAACCCATTGCACCGGAGCGCAACCAGGGTGACCTGATGCGGATCGACAATAAGGAGCAGCCGTTCCATCCGCTCTACAACTACATGTTCATCACGGATCGTCAGGAAGGCCTCATCCTCGTGGACATCAACACGCTCGTGGATGGCGAACCACGCGACAACTTCCTGGAGCGGGCGCTGACCTGGAACGAAGGGGGGGTGCTCAATGGAGCACGGCACGTGACGGTAGGAGGTTATTACCTCTACGTGATTGCGGACGCCGGTCTCGTCATCCTCAACATCAACGACCCCCTGCAACCGGTGGTAGCCAGTGTGGTTCCGCTCAATGGCGGCACATCCTCGATGCAACAGTTCCGCTACCTGTTTGTCACGGATCGTGACGGGCTCAAGACCGTCGATATCACGAATCCAGAAGCGGCCCGCCTGATTCCGGACAACACCATTGCGCTGGGTGACGCAAGGCGGGTTTTTGTGTCGCGAACCTACGCCTATGTGGCAGCTGGCAGTGAAGGACTGGTCATCGTCGATGTGCAGAATCCCGAGGCAATGAAAACCTTCCGCACCGTCAACGAAGGTGTGGTTGACGCATCGGACGTGATCGTCGCCACCACGAACGCCTCGTTGTTTGCGTATGTCGCGGATGGCACGGCGGGTCTCAAGATCCTGCAACTGACCTCCCCTGAACTGCAGCCCAAGTTCTATGGGTTCAGCCCGGAGCCCAATCCAAGACTGATCGCCAGTCACGCCACGGGCAAACCCGCTCGCAGTCTGTCCCGCCCTCTGGAGCGTGACCGCGGTGTCGACGAAACGGGAGGCCAGGTTGCGGTATTCGGGCGGCTGGGCTCCCGTCCCCTCAATCTTGAAGAAATGCGACGGCTGTTCCTCAACAAGGATGGCCAGCCATGGTTTGTTGTGGATAAACTCGAATCGGCGAAATCTACAGCAGGCTCGGTTGCAACCCCTGTGGTTGTGACAGCAGAGGCAGGAGGGGGTTCTGGAGATTGATTTCGGACTCGGTCAGATCCGTCGGCCGGACCTGATGAGGGTCTTCAGGCAAGGTGCCAGCACGCCGCTGGCACTTGCGTTTGTCTTGCTGGTGCAAATGGCACTCGTGAGCCCTGCCGCGTTGGCCGTCAACATTTCGGATGATGCCCACCTCGGGGTTGCGAGTTGTGCATCGAGTGTCTGTCATGGCAAGCAGGCGGCGCAGACCAACCGAAACGTGTGGATGAACGAGTTTCGCATCTGGTCGACTGAAGACCGGCACCATCAGGCCTACAAGACTCTCCTCAACGAAAAATCAAAGCGCATCGCGACCAATCTGGGATTGCCATCCGCGCACACTGCGAAGATCTGCCTGGATTGCCACGCCGACAATGTTCCGGTGGACAAAAGGGGTCCGAAATTCCAGCTGGATGATGGTGTGGGTTGCGAGGCATGTCATGGTGGTGGGGAGCGTTGGGTAGAAAGTCATACCGAACCGGGTGTTACTCACGCCGACAATCTGGCTCGTGGCATGTATCCGTCTGAAGATCCTGCCGAGCGTGCCCGGCTTTGTCTGAGTTGTCACATGGGCACCAAGGATCAGTTCACCACCCACCGCATCATGGGCGCCGGTCATCCGCGACTGGTCTTTGAGCTTGAGTCTTTCACTGCCAATCAACCCGCTCACTATGACCAGGATGAGGACTACATCGAACGAAAACGCTCCACCGTCGGTTTTGGACTGTGGCTTACCGGTCAGATTGCGGCGGCACAGAACTATCTGGGCATGCTGCAGAGCGGTCTGCTCTCAAGCGCCGGCATCGCTCCGGAACTCTCGTTGTATGACTGCCACAGTTGCCATCACGAAATGAGCGATGTGCGCTGGGGTGGCTTGCGCCTCAAGCAGGGGCTTGCTCCAGGCGGACTGCGCCTGCAAGACAACCACATGCTGATGCTGCGTTCAGTGGGTGCAGTCGTGAGCAGCGGTGATGCAGCTTCACTCGATGCGCACATCCGCAAGTTGCTGATTGCCGGCCAGACCGGATATCCGCAGACACGAGCTGCTGCGAACGAGTTGTCGCAATGGCTGAATGGCCGCAAGGCTGCATGGCTGGGTCGGAACTTCACCGCCGCCGAAATCCGCGCCGTTCGCAAAGCGATCGCCAAGCAGGGCGCCGATGGCCAACTGAACGACTTTGCTGCAGCCGAGCAGGCGTTCTATGGCATCGAGAGCCTTTCATACTACGTTGATGACGTCGATCGATTGCAGACGGTTCTCGACAAGCTGTTTGCATCGGTCGAAGACGAAACGAAGTACAAACCTGCAAGTTTCAGAGCCGCTTGCAACGCAGCGCTCGCGAGCCTGTGAAGGGCACCATAAGCCCATGATCCGGTCAGCAGCCAGTACGAATGTGGGTCTGGTCCATAAACTCAACGAAGACAGCCTGGGCGCCGACCCTCGGCAGGCGGTGTGGCTTGTTGCCGACGGCATGGGTGGGCATGCCGCTGGCGAGGTGGCCAGCCAGGTGGCCCGCGATACGATGTTGGCTGAAGTCGGCTCCGGCAAGAGTTTGCAGGAGGCAACGCTCGCTGCCCATGCTGCAGTCGTTCTTGCTGCAGCCAGCAATGATGCCCAGAAGGGCATGGGTACAACGTCGGTCGCATTGCGGATTCGCGATGCACAGTGCGAAATGGTTTGGGTAGGGGATTCCCGCGGCTATCTTTTTCGCGCCGGAGAACTTACACAGCTGACAAAAGACCACTCATTCATGCAGTTGTTGATCGATCGCCAGCATCTCACCGTGGAGCAGGCACGTACCCATCCCAAGCGGAATGTGGTGACGCAAGTGCTGGGTTATGGTGATCCGGTACCCGATTCGATCACGTGTCCTCTGCAACAGGGTGACGTACTCATGCTGTGCAGCGATGGGCTCTATGACGAACTTTCGGACATCGAAATCAGTGACATCATGCGCGCCGAATCTGATTTGCAGATCTGTGTCGATCTGTTGGTCAACACGGCGTGTGAAAAGGGTGGTCGGGACAATATCAGTACGGTGCTGGTTCGTTACGATGGCCCGAGCGCGTTGGCAGAGCACGTGAAAGCGAATGACTCAGGGAAGACCACTGTGGTGCGGGGGCGGGCGATTACTCGCAGCGCGCCAGGGGAAACGACAGAATCATCCCTGACCGGGAGAAAGCAGGACCGCAATCTCTTCGGTAACAAGCTGTGGTGGCTCCTGGGCCTGCTGATGATTTCCCTGTTGATGACAGGTTTGATGGTGACGGGATATTTAGGAGATCTGACATGAGCGCGGAGCGCAAGTTCATACTGCGCCCTCATTCCGGAGGTGAGGGTGTAGAACTCAAGGACACTTTCCTGGTTGGACGCAAGGATGGTTGTGACCTGGTTCTCACGGAAGGCCATCCAAGCCGGAATCACGCCCGATTTTCGATCGACGGGGAAGGTGTCACTCTGACCGACCTTGAGTCTGCAAACGGAACCTTCGTCAATGGCAGTCGCATCAAGGGCGGGCAACGCCTGAAAAATGGCGACGAAGTGGCGTTTGATACAGCCCGATTCAAGTTCATCATTGAAGGCGAACCGGCCGACGATGGCGGCGCGACGGTGATTCGCAGTATTGCGGACCTCGAGCGTACGATTCTCCGTCCGGCAGCAGATCTGCAAAAGGAACTGGAGGCCGCGGCGAAGGCAGCGGCCAAGGCCAAAGAGGCATCAAAAGAGGCATCAAAAGAGGCGCCTGTAGAAACGCCAAGAGAGCCAGCCAAAGCAGCCCCACAAGAGGTCCGCCAGGAGGCCCGAAAAGAAGCGGCACCACCAAAGGCAGAACCGCCGAAAGAGGCCAGAAGGGAGGCGCCGGTATCAGGCGGCACCGTCAAGCCAGGCAGTTGGGCGGATCCGGACAGCAAGGCTTCCGGTGCGGGTACCCAGGTTTTTTCGCGCGAAGATCTGCAGAAGATGGCTGGTCAGTACAATCCGGTGGGCGATTCCGGCAGCGATCCGTACCTGCAGATCGGTACCGGCAAGTCTGCCGGCCAGGTCATCACGTTGCGAGTCGGCCAAGGAGCGAGCGAATGGACAATCGGCAAGGATCCGGCAAGGGATATCGTTTTTGCCGATGAAGGAGTGTCTGACTTTCACGCCAAGATCATTCATCAGAGCGGGCGCTGGAAAATTGTTGATCAGCTGTCGACCAATGGTACGTATATCAACAACTCCAAGGTGGTGACGGGATTCTTGAATTCTGGCGATCGGATGAAGATCGGTTCTGTGGAGTGTGTCATTCAATTCCCTGGACAAGGGCGTAGCGGTCCGACGACTGGAGGCAGCAAGACCGGCCTCATCATTGGCGGTGTCGCAGTGGTGGTTCTCCTGGGACTTGCCTTGCTGTTCCTGATGTAGCAACCGACGATGCAGCGCCTGTTCGAACTCATCGAAGAGCTGAAACGGCGAAAGGTCTTCCAGGTTGCCAGCATCTATATCGTGTCCGCCTGGGGTGCAGCGCTTGGAGCATCCGAGTTGCTGCCCAATTTCGGCGCTTCGGACTGGGTGGTTCGCGCGATCATCATCGGACTGCTGTTGCTGTTTCCAGTCGTTGTTGCACTCGCCTGGTTTTACGAGCTGACGCGGGACGGAGTGGTTCGTGATTCGAAGGATCTCGCCGCAGAGACGGATGCGCTGCGGATATCGACCACCTTCCAGACCAGAGCGCCAGCACCCCCCGGTGGTCTGGAAGTCAGCTGGGATGATATGGGTAAACGACGCACGGCCTCCTTTACTTCGCCTTTCACCGTGGGGCGGGACTCGTCCTGTGAAGTCTCGACCCTCGACCCGGTCGCCAGCCGCAACCATGCCCGGTTTGAACCAGCAGGAGCGGGATGGGTGGTTGTGGATCTGAACAGCAGCAACGGTACACTGCTGAACGGGGCGTTGGTCAAACGCGAGCCGATCCCGCCCAAGTGTGTGGTTCACCTCGGCACCGGTGGACCTGAACTTGAACTCCGGATCCTGGACCGCACTGCCGAAACGATGATCATGGCCCGCTCGGAGACCTAGATCCTGGCCCGAAGCTGCCGGGTCATTGAGACGAGGCAGACTGCCGGTTGGAAAACCCTGCGACAAAAGTCGGCAGGGCTCATTCAGTCCGGGATCAGAACGACCCGCGCAGGCCGATCGTGAACACGTTTGCGCTGACATCCTTGACAGCCAGCAGTGTGCTGAATTGCGCGAACGCGGCCATGTTGTTGCCGTATTGCGCGGCAACACCGACCGTGACGTCGAAGTAGTTGTTGTCCGAGCCGTCGGTGGGAATCAGAAAGTCGTCAATTTCATTCTGGAAGACTTCACCTTCTGCGCGCGGCGTGAGGTTGTACCTTGCACTCACCGTTCGTTCGTCGTTGTCAAATTCGTACCGGAACTCGGCGCTTGCGTAGGGAACAAAAACTCCCGACGAGGTCGACATGGCACGCCTTACGCTCGCCCCGAAAAATCCTTCCAGCGAGTCGATTTCCTGCGAGCCAAAGGTAAGACCGAGCACACTGCCTTCTTCAGTGAAGCCGTCGATCTTGATGGAGGCGAGGCTCAGTCCACCATAGAGATCGAGTGTTGTTGCGCTTTCTCCGAAGGTATAGCCAATCTGGGTTTCGGCCGCCCACTGGTCAGATTCGGTATCGGAAGTGGCGCGGTCCACAAGCGTTGGCTGTGCACCGGCAGCGCCACCTGATGATGGCAACCCGATGTTGATCACGCGGTCCATGTCGACGTCACCCTGCCCATAGCTGAAAATGGTGCTTGCGTACATGGGGCCATACACAAAGTTGGCGAACACCGAGAGGGATTCGCCACGGGTTTCGAGACCGCCGCCGGAAACACCTTCAATACCCGAACCTGCTTCCCGATCGAAGTCGACATCGGTTCGATTCAGGTTGATGGCTGCGCCCACCACAATATTCTCGTTGACCGCATAGTCCACACCAAACAACGCCGCAAACGAATCGGCGTCATACGCGTTTTCGTTGGCGGATGCGTCACGGTCGCCAAAACCATATTCGACGTTGCCAAACCAGGCCCAGCCCAGATCAGCATCACTCTCGCTTGCAGCACCGCCTATCAGTGCTCGATCTCCTGATTGCGGATTGGAAGTGTCGGCAACCGTCAGGACATCAACACCCTGCAGATTGAACGCCAGCCCGCTGTTGCGGCCACCTCGCCGGATCGCACCAAGACGGCTGGCGAGACTCTTGAACTGCGAGGCCGAACCTTCGGTGGCATAACGGCCCTGAGTCGACGCCTCCTCACCGGAAAACTGCTGCAGAAGACTGAAGTACTGCTGCACGCCTGCCTCACCAAGGTTTGCCAGCCCGAACACGTCAGCACCGGGAATGGCCGGGGGCGGACCGGAGATCGGATTGAGGAAAATGGCCTGTTGGGACATGTCGGCACAGCGCAGGTTCAGTGCCAGCTCGTCCGGGGTCTTGTCGGGCACCCCGTCGAGCCCCGCACATGTTACGAAAATGGCATCCCCCGCCCGTACCTGCAGTGTGTTCCCGCCAAGGTTCTGCACGTCGCGGCCGACGTCGGTCTGACCCTCTGCATGCACCGAACCCGAGGCTGCGACGAGTGCAGCACTGATGGCGACATACAGTGCACGACGCGCAAATTCTGCCGGATTACGTTGGGTTGTCATTGTTCCTCCATGAGAGCGATTGGTTTGATTTTATGCGAACCTGCCCTTGCGCATGGATAACAGCAACCTGGGCTGAATCTGGTGATAGCAAGCCATGGTGCCGGAGGCAAGCGCGAAGATCGATGGATCACGGACACTATCGTTCAGTAATAGGGGCTAAGCAAGTCCAGCGTACACCGATGCACATCGGAGGATTTCTGTCGATGGAGGTGAATAAAGGTTTTCCGGTGAGTGGAGTACAATCTGCCACAAGGAGCAACAGGGGCGGAGCGGCTGGGTTCGTGGAGAATCCAGCCTTTCGAATCGATGCACGAGCATGAGTGACAGTCCGGACAGCAATATTGTTGAGCCGCCAGACGACGATCGTACTCGCGTTGTCATTCGTGAGGTGGTCGAACAGCTCACGGTCGGTGACGTCCTCAGGGATCGGTTTGTCATTGAAAGAGTGCTCGGCGAGGGTGGTATGGGCCAGGTATTCCTGGCGCGGGACCGGCAGGCTGAAAAGTCGAACCCCTTTGTTGCACTCAAGGTGCTCGGCGCATCCTTCCGTGATCATCCCCAGGCGTTTGCAGCCCTTCGACGTGAAGCCACCCAGTCCCGGACCCTGAACCACCCCAACATCGTTTCCGTATTCGACTTTGATCGTGCAGGTGACCATGTCTACATGGTCATGGAGTATCTGAAAGGTCAGGCACTCGATGTGCTGATCGGCAATCGTCCTGAGGGCAACAGGCTCGCCGAGGTATGGCCGCTGATCGAAGGCATCGCCCGTGGTCTTGAGTACGTCCATCATAAGAACATCGTTCACGCCGACGTCAAACCACGCAACGTGCTGGTCACCGAAAACGGTGAAGTCAAGGTGCTGGACCTCGGCATCGCGCGAACCCTGGATGAAAGCCAGGCGTCTTCAGGTACAACCCGTTTTGATCCGGACACACTCGGTGCGCTGACTCCCCAGTACGCCAGCCCCGAGATGTTTGAGGGCCAGCGACCCAGACCGCAGGACGATATTTTTGCCCTGGGATGCATAGCCTACGAACTGCTCACAGGCAAACATCCCTATGACCGGCGAACGGCGATTGAAGCGCGTTCGATGCAACTGGTGCCCAAGCGTCCACCGGGACTCAAACCCCGGCAGTGGAAAGCGATCAGGGCATCGCTTGCCATGCAGCGTGCCGATCGGCCGGCGACGGTCACCGAGTTCATTCGCGCCGTGTCACCACAAGGCAGCGCGTCATCACCCTGGCCCTGGATCGCGGTGGTATTGATCCTGTCCGGAGTGCTCGGCAGCCAGTATTTCCTGAGTCTGGGTGTCAGCGATGAAGAACTGATCGACGATCTGCTGGATCAGTATCCGCTGGAGCCGTCGGCCATCGCGGACCAGGAACAGATCACCGGCTGGGAGGAGCAGGCAGCCTTCTTTCACAGGATGGGCACGGATTATCTTGCGCAGGGTAGTGTCGAACGCGGGTTGTTCACGCTCCTGACCGGCAGCAGTACGGCGTTCAAACCGTATCACGAGATACTGACGCGGGCAGAATCTCCCGACAGCCGCAGGCAGGCGGGTGCCAATGTGCTGCGGATGGTTCGCGAGGTCCAGGGAGTGGCGTTGTCACTGGCAGACAAACCGGATGCCAAGGCAGATCACATCAGTCTGGTCTGTTCCGGGCTCAAGGTGATGAATGAGCCTGGACTGCAGCAGATGTTCATGGAACTGGTCGACTCCGATGCCAACGCCGTGCGGGAGAATCCTGTCTGTGTCGAACTGCTGGACCGAACTCCTGTAACCTGATGCGACGTTTGCTGATTCTGCTCCTGCCGGCATGGTCGGCTTGCTCCCTCCAGTCATTTCCGGGGTTTTACGATTTCCAGAGCCGGATTGTTCCCGGTGCCAACTTTTTGCATGTTGTCATCGAGAGAACCGGGACCGGGACCGGGACCGGGTCCGGGGCCTATGCACAGGTTCAGACCGATCTGGAACAGGAAGTGGTGCACCTCTACATTGATGGTGATGGCCGTCCGTTCATCAACCGCACCAGCGTCGCTGCCGACCCGACACCTGGACGATCGCAGGTGCTTCGCTGGATGGTCAGGGACCCCAATCCATCGTACTACCTGGGTCGCCCATGTTATCTGGGCATGGCTAGGAGGGATCGGTGCGACTCGCGCTGGTGGACGACGGAACGTTACGCAGAACCCGTAGTCGAAAGCATGGTGGTGGCGGCGCGACAATTGCTGGCCGGTCGCCCGGTGACTCTGATTGGCTACAGCGGCGGTGGAACGATTGCGATGCACATGGCCAGCAGACTGGAAAATGTGCGTGGTCTGATGACCGTTGGCGCCAACCTGGACACCGATGCATGGACACACCATCACGGTTATACACCGTTGAGTCGTGCGGCAGAACCGGAAGAGGTGTTGCGTGGGATCAGACGAATACCACAACTGCATCTGCTGGGAGGCAAGGATGATAACGTGCCGGTTGGTCTGGCCACAGGACTCTCGGCGGCGGCGGGAGGCCGATTCTGCGTATATCCGCGCTTTACACATGACTGCTGCTGGGAACGTCAGTGGCCACAGTTGCTTACCGCCATGCAATCGTGGAATTGTGTAGCGGCGGGCGGTGAGTCGTTCCACCACTGACGATCTTTCATGTTCTGCCCGTAGAGAAGGCATCGGTCTGCCAGTCATCGAATTCAGGAGGCGTGATGGACGCATTCGGATGGAAGAAGAGTGTTGCAGCGGCAGGGCTTGCGCTGCTGGTGCTGCCCGGCACCACCGTGGTTACGGCAGAACCGGACATGCTGGCGACCGCCAAAACCTATCAGATAGTGCCGTGTCTGCTACCGGCCCGGGTTCGCAGGCTGGGCAACATGACGTATCCCGAGCGCCGCAAGCTGGTTGAAACCAGTGCACGGGAGTGTGAACTGCGAGGCGGTGAATACACGTTTTACGACCGCTCCCAACCGGATTCGGCCGCCGCTTTTTTCACCAAACTCGCGGAAGGTGGTGACCTGGATGCACAACTGAGCCTGGGTGACGTGTACCAGTATCTGTACACGCCACCACGTTACCAGGATGCAGCGGCCTGGTATCAGAAGGCGGCGACTGCCGGCAACGCCACGGCCAAGATGCAACTGGCGCGGCTGACCGAACGTGGCCTGGGTGTGCCGCAGGACGGGCTGCTGGCGGTCAATCTCTGGCGTGAAGCCACGGGAGCCGGTGAAGAACTGGTGCTGGCGAGTGAGCTGGAAGCCTACAAGACTTCAGCCGATCAGCGCATCGCCCAGCTGACGACACAACTGCGAATGCGTAGCGAAGAAACCACGGCGGCGCGAACCGCACTGGCCCAGGCGCAGCAGGATCTGGTGACTCGCCGCTCCGCCATGCTGGTTGCCGAACGTGAACTGGCGGCGCTGCGCCAGAAGATCTCGACCCTGTCGGCAGGTGATCCGACGGAGCTTGCAAAGCTGCGAACGCAGCTTGCCGTCCAGCAGAAGACGATAGACGACCAGCGTTACCAGATCGATTCCCTGGATGGTGAACTGGGAGTGCAGGAGGCGCAGCTGGCTGCGAATCTCAAGCAGGTGGAAGCCCAGAACCGACGGCTGACGGAAGAATTGGCGCAGGTCAACAGTGAAGCCGACGCGCAGGTCAGCGCTGCGATGGCGACACTGGCAACCAAGGACCAGGAGGTCAAGCGCCTGTCCAGTGAACTTGCAGCCGTGCGCAAATCGGTTGGTGAAAACGACGGCACGTTTGCAGCCTTGTCAAAAGAACTCGCCGACGTGCGTGCTGCGGCAGCGCGTGATGCGGATGCCAGGCGTCGACTGGTGGCGCTGGAAGAAAAACATGCACAGCTGAGCACGACGCTTGCAACCCGCCAGTCGGACCTTGGCAGGATGGAGCAGGCGCTGGCGTCAGCTGCTGCCGAGGCCAACGCCCTGCGTTCGCAACTGGATAACCAGGTCAATGCAACAGTACTTGCGGAAGCAAGGTTTGCGAAGAGCGAGGCGGAACTGGCCAGCACGCGTCAGCTGCTGAGCGTGCAGGATGCAAAACTCAAGGAGGCCACGG
This sequence comes from Pseudomonadales bacterium, assembly GCA_041752315.1. Classification (GTDB taxonomy): domain Bacteria; phylum Pseudomonadota; class Gammaproteobacteria; order Pseudomonadales; family Azotimanducaceae; genus SYFY01. The sequence continues at coordinate 88,234 of JBGSHJ010000071.1, read as the reverse complement.
CTGCGCTGGGCACACTGTCGAAGGAGCGAGAGGTTCTGAAAACCAGCGTGGCCACCGCCCAACCGGCGGAGGCCACGGCGTTGCAGCAGAAGATTTCGGCGCAGGACGCGCGAATTCGCGAGCAGGAATCAAGCATCGCCGCGTTGCAACGGGACATGGACGAGTATCGTGGCCAGATTGCCGAGATCAATCTTCGCCGGCAGGCTTATGCCAGCCGTTCAGCGGTGGCGGATACTTCCAAGATCAAGCTGCCCGGCGGTACGAAGATCGGTCGGTATCACGCGCTGGTGATTGGCAATGACAATTACAGCAATCTCACTCCCCTCCAGAACGCCGGCAGCGACGCGAAGGCGCTGCATGAAGTTCTGCAGCGTGATTATGGGTTCCGTTCGAAGCTGTTGCTCAATGCAACGCGCTTGCAGATGTTCCAGGGCATTGCGGAGTTGAAGGATCTGACCGGGCCCGACGATCTGGTGATCATCTACTACGCGGGCCACGGGTACAGCACGCAGGAACAGAGTTACTGGTTGCCGGTGGATGTCGGATCCAGGGCAGAAGCGCCCGGCACCGGACTGGGTTCGGAAGATGTTGCCAACTGGATCAAGACCATACCGGCCAGGCACGTGATGGTGATTGCGGATTCCTGTTATTCAGGCTCCGGAATCGAGTCGACCGGTGGTACCACCTATAGCGCCAAGGATCTGCAGATGATGCTGCCTTATCTGATCCGCAGCCGTTCGCGCACCATGCTGACCTCGGGAGGCGATGGTCCGGTGCTGGATGGTGGTGGTGGTACCGAACACTCCGTTTTCACCCGCGAGCTGCTCGGTGTGCTGGGTGAAAACAGGGGCATCATCCACGGCGAACAATTGTTCAGCTATCTCAAGGAGCGCGTGAAATACACGGTCGATGGTGACGAGATCAACCAGACACCGACCTTTGGCGCCATCGAACGTGCCGGGCACGAGAGCGGACAGTTTGTTTTCCTGCGGGGCGGGGTGTGATTCTGAATCGTCGATGTCGGGTGCAATGCCGTTTCTGCCTGGACCATTCATGATCTGTCACGGATAGCGTGGTGGTCCGAATTTTGGCCGAAGGTCAGTGATCCAGCGGGCAGCACAACGATTTGATGTGATGATCCGACCAGCCGGTAAAGTGTTTTACGGCTGGTGGATCGTTCTCAGTGCAGCAGGCGTGCAGTGGTTTTCCGCAGTGCTCTGGATGTCCTCCTATGGCGCCTATGTCGTTCTGCTCGAAGCAGAGTTCGAGTGGAGCAAGGCGGTGCTCTCCGGTGCGTTTGCACTGACCCGCATCGAAAGCGGATTGTTGGGACCGCTGCAGGGCTGGCTGGTGGATCGTTATGGTCCATTGCCGGTTCTCCGGACCGGCATGATCCTGTTTGGTGTGGGCTTCATGCTGTTCAGCCAGGTGAACTCGCTCTTCACGTTTTATGCGACCTTCGTGCTGATTGCGCTCGGCACCAGTCTTGGCGGGTATGCAACGCTGATGGTCTCGCTGGTCAACTGGTTCAATCGTTACCGGGCCACGGCGATCTCGCTCTCCCAGCTTGGCTACTCGTTGGGTGGACTCTGTATCCCCCTGATCGCCCTTGCACTGGAGGCCTTTGGCTGGCGGGCGGTGGCGTTTTCGAGTGGTCTGATCGTGCTCGCCATTGGTTTGCCGCTTGTCCAGTTGATCAAACATCGACCGGAAGATCACGGCGAGTTGCCTGACGGCATCGACTACGCGCTCAACGGGAGCACAGCACCACCGCTCCCTGCGCTGCAATTCACCGCTCGACATGCCATGCGGACGGCATCGTTCTGGCTGATTTCCATTGGCCACGCGCTGGCACTGCTGATCGTCTCGGCGCTCATGGTGCATCTCATCCCGCATCTCACGGAAGGCTCAGGCTACAGTCTGGTCCAGGCATCGAATGTCGTTCTGCTGCTGACGGTATTCCAGATGGCCGGGCAACTGCTGGGTGGTTACGCAGGCGATCGTGTCTCCAAACGACTGGTATGCATGGCGTGCATGTTTGCTCATACCACCGGACTGCTGCTGATCACCTACTTCGATGGCCTGCTTGCGGTGTTCTGCTTCTGTGCGCTGCATGGGCTTGCCTGGGGTGTTCGCGGCCCGATGATGGTGGCGATCAGAGCCGACTATTTTGGCACCCAGGCATTTGGCACCATCATGGGCTTTTCTTCGCTGATCGTGATGTTCGGCATGTCGGGTGGACCCATCATCGCCGGGATCATGGCCGATACCTACGGCAACTATACCGCTGGCTTCACGCTGCTTGCGTCGCTGGCATTGCTCGGTTCGTTCTGCTTCCTGTTTGCGTTGCCACCCCGCCCGCCAGCCCAGGCGGGATGACACAGGACTTCCCTGTCAGTGGGCCACCGACGCCTGCTGGTTTTCCTGCCGCTTGTTGAGCTCAAAGAGTTCAACGGCGTCCAGTCCGCCATCGTTGTTGGTGTCGACCATCTTGAAGCCTTGTACCAGGCGCTTTTTCATGCCCTGGGGCAGTTCCTTCCAGGACAGCTTGCCGTCCATGTCGTGGTCGAGGAAACCAACCCACTGATAGGTGTCGGCCAGTCCCTTGTCGTGGATCGGCTTGTCACTGGTTTCGTCACGCCAGCTGAAGCTGACGTTGCCGTAGAGCATCTCGTCATGTGATTGCAGGCCCCATGGCACCGTCCGGGCAGGATCTGGATTGCGGAGGTTGCGCGCCGAATTGTCGTACACCGTGGTGTGGATCAGGCGACTGCCGGCAGGCACGTCCAGCGGTGTGGTGAATGCGTAGGTGCGCTGCCAGTTGAAATCATAGTTGGGCACCGACAGGACAAGGGTCCGATGACCGTCCGGATGCAGCAGCTCGAATCGCGAGGCTTTGCCACGATAGTGTGCATGGGGCACCAGCGAAAAAATGGTGGCTGGCTTGTCGAACTCGATGTAGGCGCTGACATCATAGGCTGCGTTGTTCGGTGGAATGCGCAGCGTCGGATTGATGACCACGGCATTGCGCAGGTAGTTCGCCGGTTTTTCATTGGCTTTTGCAAAGTACAGACCAACCCGGGAACGATCGGTGGTCACTTTCCCATAAGGTGTGTAGTGCGTCTGGAACAGGAACTCCGTTCCGGGCTGAACGTACACACCGGTACCTTCCGGCATCTGCGCAGATTCGTTACCAGGTGCATAACCGATGATGTAATTGTCGAACACGTTTTCACGTCCTTCGACCACGGGCACACCGGGCTCGGAAGCTCCCATGAGGATGTGATGCACTGCCGATCGATCTCCTGGCACGATGGTGGCTGCACGTACCCAGACAGGTTTGTCGAGGGGATTGGCCACCCGCGGAAACTGGTAGTCGACAACACCGGTTGCCGGCAGGGTAAAAGCGGGCAGATCGACGATGAGGTCCGGCTTGCCAAGTGGCCACTCCGTGTATTCAACCGGTGTTTCGGCCAGCAGATCGGCTCCTTCACCACGCGGGCTGCCTGCTTCGGCCCAGCTGATCAGCGTCCGGACGTCTGCCCGCGACAGTGTCCGGTCATGCTGAAAACTGCCGGATTCAGGGTCGGCATGCCACGGTGGCATTCTCTTGGTCCGCAGAACTTCCCGGATCATCGGTGCAAAACCCTTGACCATCTCGTAGTTGGTCATCGCCCAGGGAGCAATGCCCCCCGTGGTATGACAGACCACACAGTTTTTCTGCAGGATCGGGGCGACATCGGCGCTGTAGGTCACCGTCCTGTCGACAGGTTCGTAATCGATGGCACAACCGGATGCCGCCGAACTCGAGATGAGCGCCGGTTTGCCAGCCAGCTGGTTGTCGATTGCCTGGCCCAGGTCTCCGAGTTGTCCTCGAAAGGTCACGGACCACGTGTTGGTATCCACCAGCATGACTTCACCGGCGGACCTGAAACCCAGGGCTGCGCCGATGAGCTGGGTACCATCGACGAGTACCGGTGCCGAAATGCCTTGTGCCAGCGCGGCTTTGTGGAGCGCGGCACGAGTAGTGGCGCGCTCGCTGTTGATGAGCAGGATTCTGGCGCCCTGAGCCGCAACACGCTCCTGCAGGGTTCCCAACGAACGGAAACCGTCCGTCGCCGGATCACACTGGCTGCCGTGCGCGACCAGCGCGAGCACCTTGACGTCGGCCTGGTAATACAACTCCTGAGCCTTGCCGTTCTGGTCCAGCAGCACGAAGTTGTCGAGGGGAATGGCCGAGCTGACTGTCGGCGTGCACAACAGGAGAGCAGGCAGCAGCGCAGCCGCCCCCAGGTTGAATCTGTACATGTCGCGGTTCCGGTGATGACTGCCCGGGGAATGGTAACTTAACTCGTTTCGTGGTGCCCGACTCTGGTGCAGGCCTGGTGTTCAGACACCTCGCCACAGATCGTTCAATTTTCGACAGGTCATCGTCAGCATCGCAAACTCGCCGCCCTGGGACTGCGTGAGGTCCTGCACGATCGCCTGCCAGTTGAGCAGCAGCGAGTCGTGGTCCTGGAGCCAGTCAAACGGGCTGAGGCCGCTGGCAGCCATCGATGCGGCCAGACGACTCTGCGCAGCCGTCACGTCCTCGACCAGGATATCGCGCTCCATGGATTGCCAATGGGTTTCCGGTTCGATGGCGAGCAGTTTTTCGGCCAGGGAATCAAGCGCCAGCGCATCGCCGAGTGTCGCGTGGTGATCGGCCACCACCGAGATATCGAGTTGTCCGGTGGCAGCGGCGTCACCGATGGCAAACGCTGTCACCCACGCCGATGCTTCGGCAGTTCGTGTTGCCAGTTCGCAGCGCACACCGGCTGCCTGCCAGGACTCGATACGCGCACGCGCCTGTGCCGCGCGGGAAAGTCCGAGCAAGGACAGTCTCCGGTCGTTGATGGCGGCCAGCACCGGTGCAAATTCGGCTGCCAGCGAATCAATCGACGCGGCGGCGCGACGATTCCGGAGCAGCCAGCGGGTGGCATGTCGCGCCACCTGAATGAGCTCGAGGCGCATCTCCGACTTCACCTGGGCCGTGGTGGATTCCCGTTCGATCTCGAGCCAATGGGCCGCCAGATCGAGGCAGCAGTACGCAGCCAGAAATGCGCGGGCCACTTCATCAACGGTTCCACCCACCATCTCGCGCAGGTGCATCAGGGATGTGATGCCCAGATGGTGGACGATGACGTTGGCGGCCTGGGTGGCAATGATCTGTGTGCGCAGTCGATGCCGGGTCAGTTCGCGGCCGAATTGGTCTGTCAGCGAGGCGGGAAAGCAGGAGTGAAGCAACGCACGCGTCGCCGGATCACTGGCAAAGTGACCTTGTACCAGTTCCCGCTTGATGTGCATCTTGGCGTAGGCTACCAGTACCGCAAGTTCAGGTCGGGTCAGGGACTGACCCAGCCTGGCACGCTCCTGCAATTGGCCATCAGACGGCAGACCTTCGAGCGAACGATTCAAGCCCAGGTCCCGCTCGAGCGCAATGATGAAACGTCGATATTCATCCTCGCGACCAACGCTGTGCAACAACGCCAGCGAAATGGTCAGTGTTTGCTGGTCATTGTTTTTCAGTACCAGGTCCGCAACTTCGCCGGTCATGTCCTGGAGAATCCGGTTGCGGTGCTTGAGTGTCAACTCACCATTGGCCACCAGTTCATTGAGCAGGATCTTGATGTTGACCTCGTGATCGGAACAATCGACCCCTGCCGAATTGTCCATGAAATCGGTGTTGAGTCGCCCACCCTGCCCGGCGAATACGATTCGGCCAGCCTGGGTCACACCAAGGTTGCCCCCTTCACCGATGACCTGACAACGAAGTTCCGTGGCGTCGACACGTACTCCGTCGTTGGCTCGATCGCCCACCTGCTCATGGCTTTCGTGAGCCGCCTTGATGTAGGTGCCGATACCTCCGTTCCAGAGCAGATCGATGGGCGCCTTGAGCAGTTCGTGGATGAGTTCATCGGGTGAGAGCGAGTCAGCTTCCAGTGCGAAGCGCGATCGCATCCGTGGGGTGATCGTGATGCGCTTGGCATCCCGTCGGTACACACCACCGCCTTCGGATATCAGTGCGGCGTTGTAGCCAGCCCAGGTGGAACGATCCAGACCGAAGAGGCGACTGCGCTCCTGGTATGCAAGTAGTGGATCCGGATCCGGATCGATGAAGATGTGCTGGTGATTGAAGGCGGCCACCAGCGCGATGGCATTCGACAGGAGCATGCCATTGCCAAACACGTCGCCGGCCATGTCACCGATACCGAGCACGGTGACCCTTTCGGTTTGCACGTCGATACCCAGTTCAGCGAAGTGACGGCGCACCGAAATCCATGCACCACGAGCGGTAATACCCATCTGCTTGTGATCGTAGCCATTGGATCCTCCCGAGGCGAACGCATCACCCAGCCAGAAACTGCGCGCCATGGAGAGGCTGTTGGCCAGATCGGAAAAGGAGGCCGTACCCTTGTCCGCGGCGACGACCAGATAGGCATCCTCACCATCGTGACACCGTGTGCGATCGGGATGCCGGATCATGCCGTTCACGATGTTGTCGGTCACATCCAGCAGGCCACCTACAAAATCAGCGTAACACCGCCTGCCTTCGCTCTGCCGATCCACCGGATCTGGATCGCGCACAACAAACCCGCCCTTCGCACCGGTGGGGACGATCACGGCATTCTTGACGGTTTGAGCTTTCACGAGGCCGAGTACTTCGGTCCGATAGTCTTCGTGGCGATCGGACCAGCGCAGGCCGCCTCTGGCGATCGGACCACCACGCAGATGCAATCCTTCAACGTGGGGCGCACTGATGAAAATCTCATGTGCCGGTATGGGTGAGGGAACGTGGGAGATACGGTTTGGCGCAAGTTTCAGTGCGATCACCCGCCGATCGGTCTGCCAGAAGTTTGTGCGATCTGTCGCCAGCATGAGTTCGAGCATTCGACGCAGGGCCCGATCCTCATTCAGTACCTCGACACCATCGGCGTAGCGGATGAAGCGGCTTTCGAGTACGTCGCCGGACTCGAGGTTGTAGTCGGGGTCAAAACGAGCAGCAAAGATCTGGCAGAGGAGCCTGGCGGCCTGTGGATGTTTGCCCAGGGTATCGGCAGTGAAGTCCTGGCTGAACCCGAACCGCAACTGTTTGTTGTAACGCGCATACGCCCGCAAGACGGCGATCCAGTCGACGGTAAGGGTGGCGGCCAGCATGAGCTGGTTGAAGCGGTCATTTTCGGCGTCACGGAACCAGATGCCGGTCATGGCCCTGGCAAACGGCTCTGAACTGACAGCCAGGTCCACGGGCGCGTGATAGTGGACCACGAAGTCCTGCAGATGAATGGGTTTGCTGCCTGCCCGATTGATGATCTGGGAGGTCTCGGTGTCCACCCGAAGACCCATGTTTTCGAGGGCTGGAATCACGTCTGACAGTGGCAGGGCATGATGGGCGTGGTATAGCTTGATGTGGAACGCGGTCGATTCGTCTTCCGGGCGCCGATACAGATGGGTGACCAGTGGTGTCGATTCGGTGATCTGCTCGAAGCGGACGATGTCGTCGACCGCACTTCTGGGTGTGTAGGTTTCGCGATAACCGGCTGCAAAGCCTGCCGCATACTTGCGTACCAGCAATCTGCCCTGGCTTTCACCGAATGCACTTTCTGCATGACCGGACAGTTCGGCAATCCAGTCGTGAGTCATGGCGATGATCTGCTGCTCGATCTCGCGAGTTTCAACGCTCCGCTGTTTACCTGGCTGAACCCTCAGGGTGAAGTGCAGACGAACCAGGATCGACTCGGAGAAGTAAGGCTGGTACTCCGCGTGCGTTGCACCAAAGGCATTAACCAGCAGGCTCTGCACACGCTCACGGATGCTGGTGTTGTAGACATCCCGTGGGAGGAATACCAGACAGGTGACAAACAGGCCATAACGATCCGAGCGTGTGAACACCCTGGTCTGACGCCGCTCGTGAATATGGGTGATGGCGATGGCTTGCCTGAACAGCTCGTCTTCGCTGATCTGCAGCAGTTCGTCACGAGGATAGGTGGCCAGCACCTGGGCCAGAACCTTGCCATCGAAGCCATTCGGATCAAGCGCGGAGCGCGCGACGATGCGCTGAAGCTTGCTGCGCACAGTCGGAATGCTGATCGGATGCTCGAGATAGACCCTTGAGGTGTAGAGGCCCAGAAACCCCCATTCGCCGGTAACCCGGCCACTGGCATCGATCAATCGCAACCCGACGTAGTCCGGATAGGCAGGTCGGTGGACTCTTGAAAGGGTGCCAGACTTGGAGAACGACAGCAGCGCAGGCTCGAGCAGGAATGCCTGGGTCTGCTCAGGTTGCTGGGACAGGCGACGTTCCGATGCCGGCCGGCGCAGGCGCAGGACCCCAAGTGTGGATTCCGGAACCTGGACAATGGTGTCCTCGACATACAGGAATTCGCGATAACCAAGGAACGTGAAGTGGTTGTCGCCCAGCCAATGCAGGAATTCGACCGCTTCGATCTGCTGTGGACTGACCGGCAGGGACTGCAGATGATTGATCCAGTCGGACAGTCGACCGCGCATCGCGGGGAAGTCGGTGACACAGGCTTTGACATCCCGGAGTGAATGCTCGACCAGCTCGGCAAGACCGGCAACTTCCGAGTCAGGCAAGCGGTCGATTTCCACGTGGATGAACAGTTCTCGCGCTGCACTTGCGGGCTCCCTGGACAGCGCGACCAGATCACCCTGCGGCCCCCGCGTGGTTGTGTAGACCACGTTGTTGAAGTAGTGCGCGGTGATACCGCACTGGGTCAGCACCATCAGCAGTGAGTCGACCACAAAGGGCATGTCCGGCGAGATGACCCGCAGCATCGTGTGCGTCGAATCCCAGCCATCACGGGCGTGGGACGGGTTGCTGACCAGCACACGCGGAACGCCGTCAGGTGTTCGTGAAAACAGGCGCCAGTTCTCGATCGTTACGCCAACGTCGTCACTGACCGAACGTCCAGACAGTTCTTCTTCAGGCGATTTTGACCAGAACAGTTGCGCGAAGGTGATCGCAAGCGGGTGTTGGTCGCGGGGAGCCTGTGCAGCCTGAGTGTGCTCTGCGGAGCCAATGGGCTCGTTACGACCGCTTGAGTCCGACAGGTTTCGGGCCAGGCGCTCCTTGATCGCGCGGACGACCTCATCCGCATGACACGAGTGCCCGAAGCTGGTGGCGTGATTCATAGCTCAATTCGTATCCGTTCGGAATCGAGCAGAATGTTCGCATGATGGTTGCCCGGGAACTGTTCACTGCATCATAGCTGGGCGCTGTGGCCGCGAACTGATCGACGAGCCACTCAACCGGGAGAGTCGGACGACCCGATTGAACGATGCAGGAATTGTGCAAACGCAGCCATGTTGTTGTCCCTGGGTACCAGTACTGCGGCACCGGCAATCGTCGCGTAATCGAGCAGCGGTTCCGGGCTATCCTCGATTCCTATCGTCGAAATGTCGTCGGCCGACATCGACTTGCCCACCTGGTAGAGCCTGATCAGATCAAGGACGCCAAGATCAGTCTGCACATGCTGATGCTGCGCCTGCGCCAGTTGGCGCAGGACAGCGGGTGTCGCGAGTCCTTCCAGGCTGGACAGGCGTTGCGAAATTGCCGTCAGGATGGCTCGTTGCCGGGCCGCACGATCGATATCACCGTGGGTCGAGGTCATTCTTGATCGGGATACGTAGAGTGCAGCCCGCCCATCCAGCCGGTGAACGCCTGGCTGATAGTCGAGGACGCCGTACTCGGCTTCGAAGTGGGGATCATGCAGCGGCTCGGTGAATTCGACTTCGATTCCACCGACCGCATCGACAACCTGCACAAACGCCTGGAAATCCATGCGCACGAAGTGATCGACATGGATGGCAAAAACATCGTTGAACACCGCTCTGATCTGCGCCGCATCTGCGTCCCGGGATTGCAGGGACGCAAGTGCCGCGTTGATCCGTTGCCCCGATCCGTCTGCGCCCTGCAGGTAAAGATCGCGCGGAATACTGAACAGGACAGCGCGGCCTTCGATCATGTTGATGCTGGCGAGCAGGATCGTATCGGTAAGACCCCCACCCGCATGGTCGGCCCCGCCGACACCGAGCACGGCGATGTTCATGGTTTCGCTGGTGTCTCTGACCGTGGTCGGAAGGGTGGCAAGCGGTTCCTGCGCGAGGCGGGAGATGTCGTGCATGCTGGTTGGTTGCCAGGCCAGCAGCGCAAGGAAACCAAGACCTGCGCCGATCAGAACGGTAACCAGCGTACGCCCGTGACGTCGTTTTTTCTCTTGCACCAGAATGTCCTTTGAACCGGTGAATGCGGTGCAGTGTAGGTGGGCGCTTCACGATTGGTGTAGGGCAATTGTGAGGAGCCCACTGGCGGGTTGTGAACAGGACACGCAGTGCCCGCGCCCGTGTCATTGACCGACGGCTGGATTGTGGTTGCGCGTCAATGATTCGGCGCCATTTTGCACGCACGTGTCAGAGGAAGATTCCCGAGACACGATCCAGGGTCCACATGCCAGCGACACATCCCATCATCCAGACCCAGGCGGTCTGCGGCAGTGGCGAACGGGTAAGGCGGGCGAGATCGCCAACGAGCAGGAGCATGCCGATGATGACCAGCAGTTGGCCGGCTTCAATGCCGACGTTGAACAGGAACAGGGAAAGAGCCAGTTGATCCGGGGGCAGGCCGATTTCCGCCAGGACTCCGGCAAAACCAAGACCATGGAGCAGCCCGAACAGCAGCGCCATGATCCAGGGTCTGGCTCGGGTGAGGATGGACCGTTTCCCGGCAGGCATCGCGAGTTCCCTGGCGAGGAACAGGATGGATAGCGCAATGATGGCTTCCACCGGTGCCTGCGGTACACGCACCAGCTCCATCACTGACAGCGCAAGGGTGACGCTGTGCGCGAGAGTGAATGCCGTGATGGTCTTGAGCAGGTCCAGGCGGCCGGGAATGAGCAGAACCAGACCAATCACGAACAGCACATGGTCGATGCCAAACAGCAGGTGTTCAACGCCCAGCACCAGGTAACTCATTGCAGAAGGGGTACTGGCGCGCAGGTCGATCGAAGGACTGGACGGCCGCAACAGATGACTGACCGTACTGCCGTCTGCCCGGTCCACACGGACGAGAACATCGGTCAACGTTGCCGACAGCCCATCGATGGTCAGACTCGCCTCTTCCAGAGGGCAGTGCGCCGTGTAGTGTTCGAGGGTTGCATTGCCGGCAAATTCGCGTGGCCGCGAAGACACCAGCTTGCAGGCAGGTGTGAAGGCAGGTGAGAGTGGCAGTTGTCGGCCTTCCAGCACTGGCTGTTTCCACATCACGTCCCACAACGCATCACCGCGCTCGGTGAGAGCCAGATACGCCGGCCGGACTTCGTGTGCGTGCGCTTGTGTCAACAGGATGACCAGCACAAATGGAACAGTCAGGAGCAGGCGGCCGCGCATGCTCGCGTTCAATCGGATTGCACGATGGTGTACTGCGACTTCAGGGTATCGTAGTACGCGCTGTTGGCTTCTTTTCGGGCTTCCATCTGAAAGTCGGCCAGCACTCGGTCCCGCACCTGTGCAAACGGCGCAAGGGCAGCCGGCAATCTCTCTTCGATGCGCACCAGATGCCAGCCATAGGCAGAACGGATCGGACCCTGCCAGTCCGGAGGCAAAAGCGCTGCCATTTCAGCTGCAAATGCACGACCGAAAAGATCACCGATCTCCCGGGTTGACCGCTGCGCGTAGGACTTCTGCAGCATGAATGGATCATCATCGATGCTGCTGTCGAGCAGCGCTGCCTTTGCGTCCTTTTCCGCGTCCGGGCGACGATCCACACTGAAGTAGCGGTGCGTAAAGCTGAACCGCTCGGGTTGGGTGTAGAGGTCCTTGTGCTCCTGATACCACGCTTCGAGCGTTGCCTCAGCCGGTGGTGTCGTAGTAGCGATGTCTTCAGTCAGGAAGGTGAGTTTCTGTACCAGGCGGCGACGCACGATGGTGTCGTCGGCGTCCAGACCGAGCCGCATGGCTTCGCGATAATAGATTTCTTCCCGGACAAAGGCGTCGACCAGGCCAGTCATTTCTTCGGCAGTGGGCGGGCGCTGCATCTGCACCTGCCATTGATCCGCCAGTCGGCCAACTTCTGCTGGGGTGATGTCGATCCTGAAACTGGCGGAATCCGGCTGCCAGTAATTGCCGGCCACCAATAGCAAAGCGCCAACGGCGAGGAAGGTGATCAACGGGTCGGAGAGGAACTTCATCAGTTCATCTCATAACCACCGGCCACGGTAAGGGCAATGCCAGTGACATTGGCTGCACTGGCGAGGTAGACCACTGCCTGGCCCATATCGGCCGCCGTCTGTGGTCGACCCAGTGGGATCATCTGCTGCATCTGCGCATTGAAGTCAGCATCCTTCTGCTGCGCGTCCAGACCGTTGCCGGGCAGCAGATGGTCCAGCCACATCGCGGTGCCTACCATACCGGGGCAGATGGCGTTCACCCGGATTCCCACCCCTGCAAGTTCTGCGGCCAGAGCCTGGGTGATGCCGATGGCCGCAAACTTCGAACCGCAGTAGGCCGACATGCGTGCATAACCCTGTTTGCCGGCGATGGACGCGGTATTGATGATGGCCGCGTTTTTTGCGTTGCGCAGCGCCGGCAGTGCCGCCTGCGACATCAGGAATATACCCTTGGTGTTGACGGCGAAGACACGATCCCACTGCTCTTCACTGAAGGAGTCGATCGGTCCGGAGTCGACGATGCCAGCGTTGTTGACGAGCACGTCCAGGCCGCCAAAGGCGTCGATGGTTGCGGCGACAGCCATCTTGCAGCTTGTCGCGTCCGTGACGTTGACCGTTGTGGACCTGACCGTGCCGATCGCAGAGAGTTCCTCGACGGTACGGGCGAGTTCCTCGCTGCCAGCCAGTTTGTAGCGCCCGGCGGGAGCGGTGGAGGAGAGACCAACGGCGGATGGCAGGTCTGCAATCATGACCCTGGCCCCGGCTTCAAGGCAGGCCTGGGCAATGCCTCGACCAATACCCCGTGCCCCACCCGTGACCAGGCAAATTCGACCGGCGAGTTGCATGTTTCCTTCCCCTGTTTGACTGCAGGGCAGTATAAGGGGAGTGCCTGTTACCGGGCAGCAGGAACTGGCAGATGCAGCGGAGGATGCAGGAACGGGCCGGGCAGATGATCAGGCTGTCCTGCAGCAGCCTGATGACCCGGACGTTGCGTGCGTCAGGCGGCGAACTTGTGCAGATGATGGTCGGTGTTGCCGAACATCGCGTCGATGACCAGTAGTCGCTTGAAAAAGTGGCCGACACGCAGTTCTTCGGTCATGCCCATTCCACCATGCAACTGCACTGCACTCTCACCAACGAAGATGGCCTGTTTGCCGACCAGCGCCTTGAGTGCGTGCACCATCCGGTTGGCCTGTTGGCCAGCTCCGGCAACTTCCATCGTCGCGCGGAACAGCATGGATTTGCACTGCTCGGTCTCCATGAACATTTCGACCATGCGGTGCTGCAGAACCTGGAAATCCGCCAGCGGGTGATCAAACTGGACTCGCTGCTGTGTGTATTCGATGGTGTCCCGGTACAGGACCTCCATGGCACCGACGGCCTCTGCGCAGATGGCCAGAATGCCGTCGTTGACTACCGATTGCAGCAGAGGAAGACCATTGCCGACTTCGCCCAGTGTGTTGGCCTTGCTGACACGAACATCCTTGAAGGTGATTTCCGCAGCCTGCAAACCGTCGACGGTAGGGAAAGACTGACGGGTCAAGCCGGCCGCGTCGGCGTCCACCAGCAGCATCGTGATTCCCGCTTCATCGAGCTGGCCGCCCGCGGTTCGACAGGACACCACCAGCCGGGTTGCTGAACCACCATTCTGCACCATGGATTTCTGGCCATTGATGATCCAGTGGTCTCCATCTTCGCGGGCACTGGTGAGTACGTCGTTCAGGTCGAATCGGGATTGTTCTTCGCTCATGGCCAGCGCAAGCTGGTGTGTGCCGTCGATCACACCGGGCAGGAGGGCCTCCCGCAGCTCAGCACTGCCACCACGTTTTACTGCGCCGCCGCCCAACACCACGGACGCGAGGAAGGGTTCCAGAACCATGCCCTTGCCAAATTCTTCCATGACCAGCATGACGTCGATCTGATTTCCGCCAAATCCGCCTTCGGCTTCACCAAAGGCCAGACCCAGCCAGCCCAGTTCGGCCATCGCCTGCCAGTTTGCATCGCTGAAGCCGCGTTTTCCTTTCATGTAACCATTGCGTTTTTCCAGATCGTACCGGTCCGCAACAAAGCGCCGCACGCTGTCGACCACCAGTTGCTGTTCTTCTGTGAGGTCAAAGTTCATTTTTGTGAAACCTTTTGTTGGCGGCGGAACCGGTGATGCCGAGTACGTTCTTGGCGATCACATCCTTCTGGACTTCACTGGCACCACCGTAGATGGTGTAGGCACGGCTTGCGAGGTAACCAGACATGCCGTCGCGGGCGAAGGATGGTCCTGTCTTCTTGCCACCCCATGCTGCTGCAAACAGACCACCGGCCTGCATGGTCAGCTTCTGGATGCGCTGCTGCATGTCGGTACCCTTCAACTTCAGGATCGACGAAGCGGGTCCAGGCGCGCCACCGGCGGCTGCGGCTGCAAGGCTGCGCAGCTCGGTGAATTCGGTTGCCAGCAGATCGATCTCCAGTTCCGCAATTTTTGTGCGAAAGCCCGGGTCATCCATCAATGTGCCGGTGCCCCGCTTGACGGAAGCTGCGCGTCCCTTGAGTTTTTCCAGGGCAACAATGGAATTGGATATTCCGGCGATACCTGTCCTTTCATGCTGCAACAGTCCCTTGGCAACACTCCAGCCTTTGCCTTCCTCGCCGACACGATCTTCCACGGGAACCTTCACGTCGGTGATGTGCACCATGTTCACCGTGTGGGCACCGCCCAGAGTGAGGATCGGTTTGACCTCGACACCGGCCTGCTTCATCGGAAACAGCAGGAAGGTAATGCCATTCTGCTTTTTGCCATCGTCGGAAGTGCGTGTGAGACAGAACATCCAGTCCGCCATATGCGCGGCTGTCGTCCAGATCTTGGTGCCGTTGACGGTGTAGTGCCGACCGTCCGCAGACAGTTCGGCTCGGGTCTTGAGGTTGGCGAGGTCCGAACCTGCACCCGGTTCGGAATAACCCTGGCACCAGTTCACCTTGCGGGCGCGGATATCGGGCAGGAAACGTTCCTGTTGTTCCCGGGAACCGTACTGCATGAGCATCGGCGCCAGCATCACGGGACCAAACGGCAGATCCAGTGGGGTCTGTCGGGTCGCGGTCGCCTTCTGCCAGATGTAGTGCTGGGTTGGAGTCCAGCCGGGACCGCCAAATTCAACCGGCCACTTGGGGACATCCCAGCCACCCCTGGCGGCGGCTTTGCTGAACCAGCCCGAGCGCCAGGCCATGTAATCAGTGCCAAGTTCGTAGGCGTTGCTGTCGAGAAAGTTCTCGACCTCCTTTTGAAACGCGAGGTCATCCGGTCCCAGATCGATATCCATGGCGCCCCCTGGCTGTAGATAAGGGGGGCAAGACTAGTGAATTACAGAACAAAGTTCTAGAACAATATTCTGGAACTTTGTAATAGGATGTCTGGATGCAAACGCCGAAACCCCTCTCTGGCAAACAATCCACTGGTAGACAGCAGACCGGTAATCAACAACCCGAGAAGCCGTCCCGCAAGCGCGACATCCTGCTGGCCGCACTGGATTGTTTTGATTCAACCGGCGTCGAGTTGACGACCATTGGCGACATTCAGCGGCTGGCGGGTTGCAGTGTGGGCAGTCTGTACCACCACTTCCACAGCAAGGAAGGGGTGGCTGAAGCGTTGTGGCTGACCCTGATTGAAGACTTCAACGACACGATGTTGCGCCGCATGAAAAAGGCGAAGGATGGCAAGGAAGCAGTGTGCAGTGTGGTCGCAGGTTATGTTGCCTGGAGCGTCCGGCAGCCAAAGAGCATGCGTTATCTGCATGCGCGCGATATTGCGTTTTCACCAGCCGGCAGTGCGCGCAAAAAGGAACTGCTCGATCATTACATCCAGGGTGTGTTCGGGATTTTTGCGCCGTTTGTTCGCGCAGGCGAACTTGCGGAGTTGCCCTTGCACGCTTATGTGCCTCTGATCAGCGGTCCCATCGAATCCTACGTGCGCAGATGGCTGGCTGGTGAAGCGCCAACGCCCAGGCAGGTGGAAGCCCTGTTTGCGCAGGCTGCATGGAATGCGGTAAAAGGCCCGGGTTACTGAACCCGGGATATACCATGCAATACCAGACGCTCCTGGTTGAGATCGTTGATCACGTTGCCACCATCACCTTCAACCGTCCCGATGCGGCCAACGCCATGTCGCCGCTGTGCGCCCGGGAGTTTTCACAGGTTGCCACCCTCCTTGATTCCGACTCGTCCGTGCGGGCAATTGTCATCACCGGAGCGGGCAGGATGTTTTGCGCCGGCGGTGATCTCGGTGCGTTTGCGGCCGCCGGAGAAGACGCCAGGCGCCTGCTGCTCGAAATGGCCGGTGACCTGCATATCGGGCTCTCCCGTCTCGCACGCTCGAACGCCCCAGTGATTGCAGCGGTCAATGGCACTGCGGCTGGTGCAGGCTTCAGCCTCGTGATGGCGTGTGACCTTGCCATCTGCGCCGAGTCTGCCGTGTTTACCATGGCCTACACTCGTGCAGGGCTCTCCCCGGATGGCAGTTCAACGTTTTACATGCCTCGCAAGATCGGGGATCGTCGAACCCGCGAACTCATGCTGACCAATCGGGTGCTGAAGGCACCGGAAGCGCTGGAGTGGGGAATTGTCAACCGCGTAGTGCCGGATGCGGACGTTCTTCCGGAGGCGATGAAGCTTGCGCGTGATCTGGCAGCGGGTCCCACTCGATCGTTTGGAGCCGTGAAAACGCTGCTGAACGGAACCTTCGAACAAACGCTGGAATCCCAGATGGAACTGGAAGCACGCTCGATTGCGGATCTGGTCAGAACGCAGGATGGTCAGGAAGGGATCCGTGCGTTTCTTGAAAAACGCAAACCCAGGTTTACCGGCGCCTGAAATTCAGCCATTTTTCAGCACCTTGCCTGAAGTCATCAACAAGGCGTGCATTGACAAGGCAGTACCAGCAGACCGTTCGCAGACAAACAGGGCCAGCATGTTACGCAACGATCCTCTCAAACAGTCTGTCCTGCGACAGCTGCGCAACTTTGCCACGCGCCAGGTGCAGGATGTGAGCGATCGCAGTCATGCAGCCGTGGCAATCGCCATCGTTGATGCAGGTCTCGGCGCCGGGATTGATGGACTGCCCGTGCACGAGGTGTGGTCAAGGGATGCCGCGCTCATGCTGACCCGACGCTCGGCAAAACTGCGCAACCATCCCGGGCAGTGGGCATTCCCGGGCGGGCGTCTGGATGCTGGCGAGAGCGTGATCGAATGTGCATTGCGTGAAATGCACGAAGAGGTCGGGGTCGACATCAGCCCTGACCAGGTTCTGGGTCGGCTGGATGACTTTGTCACCCGATCAGGTTTTGTCATTTCCCCTGTGGTGGTCTGGGCCGGCGCCGCGGAGAAACCTCATCTCAACGAGGATGAAGTTGCCTCGATCCACCGGATTCCCCTGACCGAATTCCTGCGTGTGGACGCACCCAGGCTGGATGCGGTCGATCATTCCGAGCATCCCGTGTTACACATGCCGATCGGAACTGACAGTATCGCTGCGCCGACCGCGGCGATGATCTATCAGTTCAGGGAAGTGTGTCTGCTGGGGCTTCCGACTCGTGTTGCGCACTTTGAACAACCCCAGTTTGCATGGCGTTGACAGCGCGCACGGGAGTCGCCTGAACGAGCCACACCGGCGGCTTGTCAGGACCCATCCTTCATTCGTTGCTTTCAGTTTCGTTGAGCCGATCCTGGATCGGGGGAAGGGGTTCCTGCCCGTCTGCATCCCACTCCATATCTGGATCGGGTGAATCGATGGGCAACGAACCCGCGGGAGAATCCCCGCGCGGCCCTGTAGGCGCAGTTGCAGGAGGCTCTTCCATTCTTGACTCTGCCGGATTGCCGCCGGGATCCAGATGATCGGCTTCGCTCATCTGTTCGGTATCGTCTTCGAGGAAATCCGCTTCGTCTTCAAGTGGCAACAGATCAACATCGCCGCGGGGGACCGGCAGGCCGAGGTGGTAGACCGCAAACCCCGGGATGACAAACTGGTTCACCGCCATGCCAAGAATGCGTCCGTCCTTGGGCGAGCGGATCTTGGTCACCTTGTTGGTGATCGGATCGGTGACGGTGCCCAGCAATTCGCCGGCTTTGACCTTCTCCCCGAGTCTGGTCACGCTTGACAGGATTCCACCGCCGTCGGCTCGCAACCAGGTCGTTGTGTAATACACCGGCTCCGGGCTGCCAACACGCGTGCGCTTCTTTGTCATACCAAGAGCGTGGATCAGCGCGTTGACGGCGCGCACGGAGTCGGCGACCGCATTTTCGTCCACACGCAGTGGTTCACCTGCCTCGAGCGTGACGGCCGGAATCCCTGCAGCAGTCGCGGCATAGCGCAATGTGCCGCGAGCGCCGACGCTGTGCATCACGGCGGTGGATCCAAAACCGCGGGTCAGCTTGAGCACCGCTTCGTTTTTAAGGTCACCGCGAATCTGCGGCAGGTTGGAACGATAGAATGAGCCCGTGTGCAGATCGACCAGCGCGTCACAGTGCAGTATGACTTCGCGAAAGAAACTGAACGCCATGCGGGATGCCGAGCTGCCACGCGGATTGCCGGGAAAGTAACGATTCAGGTCACGACGATCGGCCAGATAACGTGACTGACGCTGGAAACCGGAGAGATTGACGATGGGTACGCCAATGATCCGACCCTTGAGCCGGGTCGGGTCGGTATCGTACATCACCGAATGCACGGCCTTGATGCCATTGAGCTCATCGCCATGGATTGCGCCGGTGATGCACAGAGTCGGACCCTCATCGGTACCCGTTGCAACAAGAACCGGGGTCGGGATTTCTGTACCGTGGAAATCCTGGCCAGCCTGCCAGAATCGCTGTGACAAGGTGCCCGGTACAAAGGGTTCGCCGAGAAACTCATCGACCACAAACTCGGGAGTCGGCATCGCCGGCCGGGTGGCGGAGGGCGTCTGCGCGGACACTGGTTTGTCGACCGGTTCCACGGAGGAGATCGGGTTTGTTGCAGCATCCAGTCCGTCGGCCAGCACACGGGTATCGAATTCGGCCGTGTTGGCGGCGGGCAGCGCAGTGCTGTTGACTGCGACAACGGCAGCCAGGACGCCCAGTCCACTTTCGGCTTCTTCAGGCTCGACTGCGGTTTGTGGTTCCACTGACCAGTCCGTGCGGCGTGGCAGGTCGATGGACGCGTAAGCGGGGCCAGCCGGGACAGCAGGAGGTGCCGGGGGATGGACAACCAGCATCGGTGCGATCTGCGGCGCGGTCCGGGTTGAAGGCTGTGCCTTCTCGCAAGCTCCAATGAGCACGCATGACATCAGAATGATTGCGCGAAACGTCAGTGTCATCGTGATACTGCGGGGGCTCGTCCAGCTCGTAGAATGAGTGTAGCGCAGAGGTTCATGCATCCTGCGAGTCCGCAGTATCCGTGCAAAAAAAGACCCTTGCAAGATGGGATGGCGTTCGCAAGTTATTATCAGATATAGAGATATTCATGCATTCCGTGGTTGGACCGTGACAATCGTTGACCGTTCCCTGGCAAGTAACCACAATGCCGTCCCAACTCCACGGACTCTACAGGAACCCTGACCATGGCAATCAAAGAAGGCGACAAGCTGCCAGCGGCGACGCTGCACACGATGCGTGATGGCAAGCCAGCGGCTGTCACGACAAGCGATCTGTTTGACGGCAAGAAGGTGGTGGTCTTTGCCGTTCCTGGTGCATTCACCCCCACCTGCTCCATGGCACACCTGCCGGGTTACGTCGTCAATGCGGATGCCATCAAGGCCAAGGGTGTCGACAGCATCGTCTGCCTGTCGGTGAACGATGCGTTTGTGATGGACGCCTGGGGCAAGGACAAAAACGCCGAGCACCTGCTCATGGTGGGTGATGGCAATGGCCAGTTCACCAAGGCCATAGGCCTGGAAATGGATGGCTCCGGTTTTGGTCTGGGTACACGGAGTCAGCGTTACGCCATGGTGGTCGACAACGGGGTAGTGAAAAAACTCGCCGTCGAAGCACCGGGCAAACTGGAAGTCAGCAAGGCGGAAGCGATACTCGCCAGCCTGTAACGATCCCGTCTGATCGGTGTTCCGGTCGGGAAGTGACTGCACGACCCGACCGACGATAGCACCGGTCTGTCAACCGGTCGCCTTCACGGGTGATATCGGCCGAATCAGACATTCCTGCGCGGCCGTTGCCACCAGTTCTCCGGTCTCGGTGAAGAAGTGGCCGCGGACAAATCCCCTGGCACCCTGTGCACTGGGTGAAGTCTTGGCAAACAGCAGCCACTCATCAGCGCGAAATTTTCGATGGAACCAGATCGCGTGATCGAGGCTTGCGCCATAGATCTGATCCCTCAGGCGCCGTCCTCCGTGAGGCAGCATCGAGGTCGACATGAAGTCCAGGTCGGACATGTAGGCGAGCATCGCCAGGTGCACTTCCTCATGATCTGACAGTGTCTCGCGGGTCTTCAGCCAGGTGTGTTTGACCGGCAGATGTGGATCTTCATTGGCCATCAGCAGACTTTCTACCTGCCGTGAATCGATGGCCTCAAACCGGAACGAGTAACGTGCGACCTCGGGTTGTTCCCGCGCCAGTTCCTGGAACAGTTCCCGATCACTGCGCAGGCAATGGGGGGGCAGCACGTTTGGAAACGGTGTGGTGTGGGCCAGTCCGGTTTCGATCTTTTGCCAGCTCGAGGAGAGATTGAAGATCGCCTTGCCGTGCTGGATGGCGACGACGCGCCGGGTCGAGAATGACCTGCCGTCGCGGATTCGATCGACCTCGTAGAGGATCGGTACACGCCAGTCACCGGGTCGCAGGAAATACGCATGCATCGAATGCAGATGCTGCTCCTTGGTCACCGTGCGAAATGCGGCGGTCATGGCCTGCGCCAGGACCTGCCCTCCAAAGACATGCTCGGTGTCGTGATTCTGGCCACGAAACAGGTTTTCTTCGATGCGTTCGATGGCGAACAGATCGAGGATGTTGTCGAGTACTGCGTTGCCAGTCCTGCCCATGCTTTCCGCTTCCGCCCGGTTGTTAACCCACCCGCACCCTCCATGAAAGTTCGGCTGCAGGTGGGAAGCGAGCAACGTTCATGAAGGGTCAGCACGAGTTCTGGTCGCAATCACCAGCAGGATGCTGCCGACGGCGACGGTATAAAAGCCAGCCATTGTAAACGCGCCGCTGAATCCCTGACTCACTGCGATGGCTCCGATTACACCATAAAGCGGCAGCGCAAATCCGGATTGCGCGAGACTCGCAAGCGACGTGACAGTGGCGCGGCTGGTGTTGTCGATCCTCCGCTGCAGGAAACCCTGCAACAGGACAGACAGGACACCGTGCGTGAAAAATACAGTCGCGAGAGTCACGATGAGCCCCCATGGCCCAAACCATGTGGACTGAACCAGCAGCAAACCCACCAGGAGGTAGCCTGCACACATCGAAACGGGTGTCGCGCTTTTCCAGTATTCAGCCACCGCCGTGCCGACGAGACCCGGTATGGACAACAACGCGTAGAAAAGACCGATCGATGTCACCGAAAAGACGGTCGGTTCGTCGAGCAGCGGGCCAATGTACTCGTCGAGGATTTCCGGGACGACTCCCAGGAGGGCGATGATCGCGATGGCCACGGCGACGCCGCGAGTGGCCAGGGAAACCCTCGCACTTTCCCTGAGCGTTGAAAAAAAAAGCATCGGTCGAACGTCCGGCTCGGACACATGGAGCGCGTCTGCAGAACCGATCTCCCGAAAACCCATACGTGCGGCCAGTGCTGCCGCCACGCAAGTCACGATGGACGCCAGGAAAACGAGATCGAAGCCGATCGCGGCGAGGGCACCACCCAGCGCCAGGGCCACGACGGCACCGGCCTGCTCAAACGCGCTGCCCCGACCATAAACCCGTTCGAACAGCTCGGGCCGCCGGGCGAGGGAGATCTGATCATGGACGTAGGCTTCGCTTGCGCCACTGGAACAGGCACTCGCCAGTGCCCACAGTACAAACCCGGCTGCAAAACCGGCGAACCCCGGTGTCAGCCACCAGATTCCAAACGCCGCGGCTTTGATGAGATTGGCCACGATCAACAGGTTCCGGCGAGAGAATCGGTCAGCCCAGACGCCGGTAGGCACCTCAAATGCCATGGCCGACCCGGACCAGATGATGAAAAGCCAACTCAATTCGAGCGGTGACAGTCCCCGGTCGAGCATGAAGATCGCGTACACCGGATACAGCAACACAAAACCCTGCAGGAATTCGTGCAGATACCACCAGCGAACAAAGCGGTTCAGTTCTGTTGACCCATCACTCACAGTTCTGGACATGGCCTACCACAGTGTTTAGTTTCGGTGCACGTTGCATGACGGTGAACAGGCTGTGGAAATTGTACGGGTCTATACGGGTCCAGATGGTGAGAGTCATTTTGAAGACGTGACCGTCCACCTCGAGGACCAGGGGCCGATGGGCAGCATCTCCGAACTGTGGCGAGGCAAGGGCGTGATGTTCCGCGAGGTGTCGGGCAGTTACGACCTCGATTTTCATACGGCGCCGCGTCGTCAGCTGGTGGTCAATCTGACGGGCAGTGTGGATATCGAGATCGGTGATGGCACCGTCCGGCGGTTGGGTCCCGGTTCGATTCTGCTTGCCGAAGATACGACCGGACGCGGACACAAGTCGCGCAATGTCGACGGTCGTCCACGCCAATGCCTTTTCATTCCACTCGAGGGTTGATCACATGACTGTGCAGCACATGACTGTGGAGATTCACCAGATTCCCTGTCTCGACGACAACTATGGATATCTGGTGCACGAGCCGGCCAGTGGTCTGACCGCCAGCATCGATACCCCGGATGCGAAGGCCATCAATGCTGCCCTGGCGAGGAAGGGCTGGCGGTTGACCCACATCCTCAATACCCACCACCATTTTGATCATGCCGGTGGTAACGAAGAACTCAAGGCGCAGTGGGGTTGCACGGTTGTCGGTGCCGACTGTGACGCCGCGCGCATCCCCGGAATCGACGTACGCCTCCGGGATGGTGATACGTGGTTGTTTGGTCAATCCAGGGTCGAAGTGCTGGAAGTTCCCGGTCATACCACAGGCCACATTGCGTTCTACTTCGCCGATGACGGCGTTGCCTTTGTGGGGGATACCTTGTTTGTCCTTGGCTGCGGCAGGTTGTTCGAGGGCACTCCAGAGCAGATGTGGGACAGCCTGGGCAAGATCATGTCGTTGCCGGATGACACGGTGTTGTACTGCGCCCATGAATACACCCAGTCAAACGCACGGTTTGCACTGTCGGTTGATCCGGGCAACACCGACCTGGTTGCGCGAAGCGCGGAAATCAACGCGTTGCGAGCAGACGGCAAACCGACGGTTCCGACGACACTGCGGCGTGAAAAAGCCACCAATCCGTTTCTGCGAGCAGCGGATGTGTCGCTGCAACGCAATCTCGACCTCGTTGGTGCACCGTTGGCATCCGTGTTTGCCGAGACTCGTCGCCGCAAAGACCGGTTCTGAGACGTCGTGACCTCCGATGAACGCCATGGTGTTGTTTATGGCGCGACCGCTTATGTGATCTGGGGTTTGATCCCCATCTATTTCATGGCGGTCGCCTTTGCCTCGGCACCGGAAGTGCTGGCCCATCGCATTGTCTGGTCGGTGCTCCTGTTGACCGGTTTGCTCCTGTTGATGGGTCAACTGCGTTCAGTGGTTCGGCTACCGGTTCGGCTCATCCTCGGACTGGCGGTGAGCAGTCTCCTGCTGGCCAGCAACTGGTTGATCTATGTCTGGGCGTTGTTCAACGAGCGGATGATCGAGACCAGCCTGGGCTACTACATCAATCCGCTGTTGACGGTGCTGCTGGGTGTCGCGGTGCTGGGAGAGAGACCCACCCCCTGGCAATGGGTTGCACTGGGGATTGCCGCCATTGGCGTCGGGCACGAGCTGGTGGTTCAGGATAGGATTCCCTGGGTCGCGCTGGGTCTGGCGCTCAGTTTTGGCCTGTACGGGTTGCTGCGCAAACAGCTGGGTGTGGCCTCGCTGTCAGGTCTCGCCGTCGAAGTCCTGTGGTTGTTGCCAGCCGCATTGGGTTACCTCTGCTGGAGTTATCTGGCGGACGGCCGGTTGATCGTCTCCCACACGTTTGGCCAGTGGTCGCTGTTGGCCATGGGTGGTCTGGTGACCATTCTGCCCTTGCTGGCCTTTTCTGCGGCAACGTTGCGGATTCCCCTCACCATCCTCGGGTTTCTTCAGTATCTGGCGCCAACGATTGCGCTGGTGGTCGCGATCGGGATTTACGACGAACGGTTGCGACCGGGTCAGCTGGTGACGTTTTCCTGCATCTGGCTGGCGCTGCTGATTTTCTCCGGAGAGGGTCTGTATGATCGCTGGCGTCACCAGCGACTAGGAACACTGGCGTGATCACGCTCTTCACGATGGAACGGGAATACCCGTACGGAACACTGCGCTCGACCAATGGCAGCAAGACCAAGGTGGTGCTGGAAGAAAAAGGACTGCCGTACGCCGTGCAGACGGTGCGACCGGGAGATGTCTGGAAAAAGGTGCCGGAGGTTCTGCGGTTCCACCCTCTTGGCAAAGTCCCGTGGATCACCGATGGCGAGAACGTGGTGTTCGATTCGACGGTCATCAACGAATATCTGGAAGAAGCCTACCCGGAACCTTCGCTGCTGCCCAAATCACCGGTGATGCGTGCCCGTGCACGCGCACTGGAAAACTTTGGCGACGAAGGCGTGCTCACGACCCATCTGCCGATGATCTGGATGCCGTGGTGGTCACCGCCCGAACAACGGGATGAGGCCGGTATGGAGCGAGGGCGCGAACGGCTGAGGACGCAGATTTTTCCGTTTCTCGAGCGCGAACTGGCTGGACGTGAGTATCTTTGTGACGACTTTTCCCTTGCCGACATACCTTTCATGGCCGTAGCCATGGTGCTGGCGGTGGATGGCATGGATCTGAGCGCGTACCCACATGTGGCGGCCTACCTGCAAAGGTTGCGCAGCCGGCCCAGTTACCGGGTGATTGATCCGCATACACCGCTCGCAGAATCAGCCGGGAGGCCAGCATCATGAATGCCTTGATTGGCAAGGTCGCCTTTATCACTGGCGCAGGCTCGGGAATTGGTCGTGGTACGGCATTGCGACTGGCCCGCGAAGGCGCGGATATCTGCATTCCCGATATCGATCAGGAGGGTGCGCGGGAAACGGCGGATCATGTGACCCAGCTTGGTCGAAGGGCTCTGGTGCTGAAGGCCAATGTGGCGTCGCAAGTGCAGATCCAGCAGGCGGCACACGATTGTGTGGCGACGCTGGGGCGCCTCGACATTGCGGTGGCGAATGCCGGTATCGGTCGTGGTGGCTCTGTACTCGAACTGTCTCTCAAGGACTGGCAGGATCAGCTCGACGTGAATCTCACCGGTGTTTTCCTGACGGTACAGGCGGCGGCGCAGCAGATGGTCAAGCTCGGTTCAGGGGGTCGGATCGTCTGCATTTCATCGCTTGCCGCTCTCAACACCAGTGCGTCCATGTGGGCGTACTCAGCGACCAAGGTGGGCGTGCAGATGATGGTGCGTGGCTGGGCCCAGGATCTTGGCAAACACCGTATCAACGTCAACGCCATCGGCCCGGGTGTCATTGAAACGCCGCTCGCAGCCGGGCTGGCCGGTGAGCGCGACGGGGTCATCCGTGGAGCGCTGGAAATGCGCACACCGGTCGGACGGGTTGGTCAGCCGGATGATATCGCCGGGCTGGTCAGTTTCATGGTCGGGCCGGATGGCGCCTTCATGTCAGGAAGTTATGTGGTCATGGACGGTGGGCTGCGTGATGCCCGAGGTGGATGGGAGCCGGATGCCGCCGCTGTCGAAGAGTTGCAGCGTCTCCAGCAGCGATCCGCGGTACGAGCCATGCGCATGCAGGGACTGCTCGACGATCGGGACTGATCAGAAATCGGCAGTGCCGGTCATCGAGTCGGCCTTGCGCATGGCCTGCTGCAGTGAAGCCAGTGTTCGCAACAAGGGTTTGAACTTGTCGTATGGCGGTGGCATGTCGGCAATCGCCTGTTCGGCAAGATCCTTCGTCTCGTAGATTCCCAGAATCAGCACAAAAAACAGCCGATCGCCGCTGGCAATTCGTGCTGCCGACAAGCCTCGCAGATCATGTTCTTCCGCGTAGGCTTCAAGAAACTCCTTGCTGGACACCGCCATGATCTGTGCGACCCAGAATTCTCCCGGCAGATCGAGCAGTGAAGTCGGTTGGTCGGGTACATAGGCCAGGCGTTGAAAAGCCGGGGCGTTGGTGAGATCCGGTGCTGCCACCGGAGTAGGTGCGGGAGATGGTTCAGCAGATGGCTCGGAACCTGGTCCGGGTGTCGCGTCGAGATTGGCGACCGAATCATCCTGCACTGCCGGGTCATCAACAGCTTCAGGCTCCGCTGCAGGCTCGGGCGCGATTGTTGGTCCGGCCGGCTCTGTTGTGGTCGCCACGTCGGTGGCCACCTCGGTTGAAGCGGGTGATGCGAGTGCAGACGTCGTGACTTCGGTCGGGGGTGTCTCTGCAGGACGTGTGTCCGGCGGGACGACGGCATCTGCTGCGACAGTCTCTATCGGCAAGCCCGCCTGCGGATCGAACAGGGTGCCCGAGTCGGTTGCGGCGGGCTCTATGGCCTCGGATTCGATGGCAGGGAGAGTTGGTGAAACCTGAGCAGGCTCTGCAGCGGATGCGTGAGCTGAATCGAGCATGGAATCGGCGGTCACGCCATCGCGTGAACAGGACCAGCGTCCGGAGTCTGGTGCCTGGGCACATCGCCAGTCGTCCCTGGGTTCTGCCGCACGAATGCCTGAGGTGGCCAATACCAGCAGCACCGTGGTCAGCATCATCGCGGGAAAGTGATGCGTCCCGACGTTGACCTGCCGGGCATTCACCTTCCTCGCATTCGCTGGGCCTGTCATGGGCATCGCACTGGCTTGTCCGTTGATGGCGCGCTACTTTGCACTGGCCCCTGAAGACTGTCAAAGGAGCACTGACGGTCAACAGCAGACGAATGGGCGACCCGATGTGCACCTCGTCAACCTTGCAGGTGAGATGGCTTGTCAAGCCTCGCGGATTGCGTCGCCCGTCCGGTTTCGTCATCATTCGGGAACCTGGTCCTTGCATAATCACACGTACCGTGAAGCGGCAACGACATCTGGTTTCGAGATGAGGTGAAGTGGTGATCATGAGTGAACTCTTCCCGTCCGCCGCGACGTTGACCGACTATCAACGTGTGCCGCGCATCCTGCGCCTGAATATTGCCGGCAGGCCCGTGGACTGGGTGAGTTGGCAGGAAGCCGTGTGCCTCTATGCCCGAGACATCGTGGTCTGGACGCTCGGCCAACCGGTTCTGCGCATCCGTGGTGGTCAATCCCGATTCGACGGATTGCAGTCCAGCATCGAAGTGCATTCCATCATTGCCTGCGATGGCAGGGTGCTGCCGCCACCCACCGGTGTCCCGCCCCTGACCAACCAGGCGCTGTTTGTGCGAGATGGCAACACCTGCCTGTACTGCGGACAGCAATTCAGCGATGGCGATCTGACACGCGACCATGTGGTGCCAGCGAGTCGAGGTGGACGGGATCAATGGGATAACGTCGTCGCCGCATGCCGTCGTTGCAATCATCTGAAAGGCAATCGTCTGCTGCCGGATTGTGGGTTCGAACTGCTGGCGTTGCCGTACACGCCAAACTTCGCCGAATACCTGGCCTTGATCAATTCCGGCCGGATACTCGGCGATCAGATGGATTTTCTGAAGCGCAGTTTTACTTCGAACAGTCGCCTGCGACATTGAGCGCGGAAATGACATCGGCTACACAGGCTGACAATCGTCGCGCTGTGGGCAGGTGGAGGAACTCGTTGGGTCCGTGCGCGTTCGAAGCCGGTCCAAGTACCCCGGTGACCATGAACTGCGTGTCCGGGAAGGCGTCACCCAGCATGCGCAGGAAGGGAATCGTCCCACCCATGCCCATGTAGAGGTTCGGTGCATCAAAATGGGCGACGGATGCTGTTTGCAACGCACGGTCCAGCCAGGGGGCAAATGAAGGGGCGTGCCAGCCGGTCTGTGGTGTTTCCACCCTGAACCGGACTTCCGATCCATAGGGGGGGTCGCGCTCCAGTCGTTCCTGAACCGTTCTCGCGGCCATGCCTGCATCGAGTGTTGGCGGCAGACGGAACACGAGCTTCAATTCGGTCGTTGGCCGGAGCGTGTTGCCGGCGTCTTGTGGCAACGGCGCGCCACCAAATCCTGTCGTCGCCAGGCTGGGCTGCCAGGCATTGGCGATGAGCGCCTCGTACGGATCACGGGTTTCGGGACGTGTGCCGCCAGCCCATGGGAATTTTTCGATCACCAATGGACCGAGATGTTCGGCAACGGCCCGCAACCGGGCGGCCGCTTCCGCTGGAACCTGCACGTGCAGCTCAGGCAGCAAGGCGCCATCCGAGCTGCGTTCTATTCGCTCCAGGAGCTGGCGAATGATCCGGAAGCTGGATGGGACGATGCCACCTGCAGCGCCGGAGTGCTGTCCCTCGGTTAGTACGGAAACCGAGAGCACACCAGGCAACATGCCTCGCAACGACGTGGTGCTCCACAGGCGATCATAACTGCCGCACTCCGCGTCGAGGCATACCAGCAGATCAGGTGTTCCGATCTGTGCCGCCAGTGCCTGGACATAAAATGGCAGATCGAAGCTGCCACTCTCTTCGCAACCTTCGATGAGCAGCAGGCATCGGCCATGGGGCATCTGGTGGTGCTGCAGCGAGGCGATTGCTGACAAGGCTGCAAACACCGCGTAACCATCGTCTGCACCACCGCGACCATAGAGCCGGTCACCATCGAGCACGGGTTCCCAGGGTGATAGTCCGGTGCGCCAGCCTGTGAATTCCGGTTGTTTGTCGTAATGGCCGTAGACGAGGACGTTGCCACGACCATTGGCAAACGCCGGCACATCGACAACCAGCACGGGTGTTCGTCCGGGCAGCTCGACAACCGCAACGGACAGACCTGCGATAGCACGCTGTTGACGGCACCAGTCGGCCAGCAGATGGACGGCCCGATGCATGTGCCCGTGGGCGATCCAGTCGGTGTCAAACGCCGGTGACTTGTTGGGAATGCGGATGTAGTCCTGCAGAACCCCGACGATTTGTTGTCGCCACAGGGCATCAATGAACTGGGTGTGCACGATGAGTATCAGTCGAAGCCTTTGACACAATCGTACTCGAACTGCCAGTCGTCGCGTTGCATGGCAAGCTCCGGCAGCAGTCGATAGCGCAGTGCGAGGCTCCAGTTGGAGGCAAGACGTCGCAGGGGACTGCGTTGTTCGTGTCCGGCTGCCAGGGATTGCAGATGTGCCAGCATGCGCCGGGCACGAGGTCGTCGAAACCGCTGGTACTCGCTCATTGCGGTTGGCAGGTGATCATCATGGAGCGCCAGCATGCGGGCAATGACCCAGGCATCTTCCAGCGCCAATGCAAATTCCTGTCCTCCAAATGGTGGCAGCGGGTGAGCAGCAGCACCGATGAGGACCAGATGACCTGCATGCCAGTCAGGATGCCAGGATGTCTGCACGAAGGGCTTCCAGCTGAGGTCCGCAACGATGTTCAGGCGTCGCAGGATGCGCACCGAGTCTGCCGGCCTGTCACGCACAATCACCGTGCAGGTGCCTTCCCGTACCGGGATCTGCCGGGCATAACAGCCTTCGTCGCTCCAGTTGAGCAGCGGTCCCCCGGTCACGTCATCCCAGGCCACGGCGGTTTGCCACTGGGCTGGTCGCTGGGTCACAGCAGAGGGCGACCCCGTCGTATCTGGCTGTATTGCCGTCGGGTAACCGCTGTCTTCAGCAACGCCGGGTGCGGCAATGAGCACGACATCGGCAGGTTCCAATGGGTCAGGGTCTTGTTCTTCGATCGTGACCCCTCTGTCTGCCAGCGCGCGATCCAGCAGGTGGGACAGCGTCCCGGCGAGACAATGGAAGTGGGGTGATCCATACCGCGCTTCTGCGAACGGTCCCATCGGGCGATAAGCCAGCCCATACCCGGTCGCAGCCGTGCGGTAGAGCTCGGACAGTGGCACATAGGCGATCTCGTCAAGAGCTGCCCGCAGTTCCAGTGCAACAAGTACACGAGTGGCATTGGGTGGCAGCTCGACCACCGGCAAATCCTCCGGCTCACCGGTATCCATGAGGCGAATGTCACCGAGGCCGGCATGAGCACAGCACAACGCGGCAACACGAGCCTGCAGTCCTCGGCCGATGATCCGTACGCGCATGGGCTGGTCTGTCCGAATCCTGAACCTTAATCCTGCTCGTTCACCCGTCGCCAGCGAGTGCCTTCCCGAGAGTCTTCCAGCTCGACTCCCCGGGACAACAGCTCCTGCCGTATTTCGTCGGCGCGCTGGAAGTTTTTCCCACGACGCGCTTCGTTGCGTGCTTCGATCAGACTGTCGATGACATGCGCGTCAAGCACACCGTCGTCAGCACCCTTGAACCAGTCTTCCGCCGGTTGACTGAGCAGGCCCAGCAGCCAGCCGCCAGCCAGCAGAGTCTGCCGCAACTGCTGCGCCTGCGCGGGCTCGTCGGTCCGGTTCATCGACGAAGCGATGGCGTGGAGTTCGGCGAGCGCTGCAGGTGTGTTGAGATCATCCGCCAGCGCGTTGACTACACCGTCTGGCCATTGCGTTGCATGTTCGTAGTCGATGGAGGTGTCGTTACCCGGGACATCACGAAGCGCCTGGTACAGTCTGTTGAGCGAAGCCCTGGCCTGGGCAAGGAGGTCGGGTGACCACGCCAGGGGTGAGCGGTACTGACCTGACAACAGGGCATAACGAAGCAGTTCAGGGGGGTGGCGCCGACGCAGATCAATGATCAGTTCGATGTTGCCTACCGACTTCGACATTTTTTCTGAACCAAGCGTAAGCATCCCGTTGTGCAGCCAGAACCTGGCCATGCGCTCCGTGTCGAGCGCGCAGCGACTCTGTGCAGACTCGTTTTCATGGTGCGGAAAGACCAGATCGGATCCACCACCGTGAATGTCGATCTGCGGGCCCAGGTGGCTCAGGCTCATCGCCGAGCATTCGATGTGCCACCCAGGCCGACCCCGGCCCCAGGGGCTGTCCCAGCCGGGCAACTCTGGCGTGGAGGGTTTCCACAGGACAAAGTCCTTCGGGTCGCGTTTGTACGGCGCAATTTCGACCCGGGCTCCGGCGAGGATGTCGTCGAGACTGCGCCGTGACAAGTGACCGTACGCCGGGTCGGTGGTGACACTGAAAAGAACATGCCCTTCGGCTGCATAGGCATGACCTTTGGCGATGAGGATCTGGATCATCTCGATGATTTGCGGAATATGGTGCGTGGCCCGTGGCGAAACGGTGGGTGGCAGAACCCACAATGCCTCCATGTCAGCTTCGAAGGTCAGCGTATAACGATCCGCCAGTGCCTGGATCGGTTCACCGTTTGCCAGTGCCTGCCGGTTGATCTTGTCATCCACGTCCGTGACGTTTCGCGCATAGATGACTTCTGAATATCGTGTCCGCAGCAGGCGCACGAGCACGTCAAACACCACCGAAGGCCGTGCATTGCCAATATGGACGTAGTTGTAGACCGTCGGACCGCAGACGTAAATGGTGACCCGGTCCGGTTGAAGAGGGGCGAAGGTTTCCTTTGTTCCAGAGGCAGTATTGTGCAGCCTGATGTCAGTGGTCATGGGTTGTCCTGCAAATTTGGATGGTCGGAAGGTCAGATGCTCGTGCAGAGACGGCAGAACGGTCGCTGCCAGGTCAGTGACAACAACAACGCAGGACAGACGGCACGGGGCCGTGTTCGGACAGGCGACTATCAGGATTGAGGGATTTCATCGTGGCAGTATACAGGCTGGTGAAAATCATGCATGGCAGCCCATGTCGTCACCCGCTGCCAGGTAACCCTTCGGGGACCCTTCGGGGACCCTTCGGGGACTCTTCGTGAAACCTGCCGTTGGCGGGTTTCACAATTGACTGCCGCGCACACGGACAGTCTGTCCGTCCACTTCGAGGTAGAAGCAGGCAGGCCGGTTCGTATGACAGGCTGCGCCGGTCTGGCGAACACCCAGCAGTACGGCATCGCCATCACAATCAAAGTGCATGCTGACCAGTTCCTGCAGATGGCCCGATGTTTCGCCTTTGCGCCAGTAGGCACGACGACTGCGCGAGTAGTAGGTCACAAACCTGCTGGTCAGCGTCATCTCGATGGCCTGCCGATCCATCCACGCCAGCATGAGCACCGCCTTGCTGTCCGCATCCTGCGCAATGGCTGCAATCAAGCCATCGGTGTTGTAAGGCAGTGCCGCCAGCACGTCTGCCAGTGGCACAGCATGCCCATTGCTGGCCCTTTCCAGATCAGTCAGCAGCGCCATACCGGCTCCGCAGATAGTCGAATGTTGCACGCAGGCTCATGACCTCGCCGCCCTCCGGCCGGCCGGCACGCGAGCGGGTGTTGAACGCGTTGGTGTCAAAGTGCACCCATTCCGTGTCACCGGTGAATCGGCGCAGGAACAGGGCCGCCGTGATTGCACCACCGTACGGCGACGAAGGTGAGTTCACGACGTCGGCAACGCTGGAGCGCAGCATGTCGTTGTAGGCCGGGTGCAATGGCAGGCGCCACACCGGGTCATCCTGTCGGACACCTGCAGCATGAAGGTCTGCAGCCGTCTGGTCGGACGTGGCAAACATCGCGGAGATCTCGGCTCCCACGGCGCTGCGCGCCGCCCCGGTGAGAGTCGCAAAATCAATCAGCAGATCCGGGTGTTCCTCGCATGCCAGACTCATCGCATCACAAAGGATCAGACGCCCCTCGGCGTCGGTGTTGTCCACCTCGATGGTGATGCCTCCGTAACTGCGGATGACATCGCCGGGTCGATAGGCGTTGCCGGCGATCGCGTTTTCAACGGCCGGAACCAGCAGCCGCAGGCAGACAGGCAGGCGCTCCGACATGATCAGACGCGCGAGGCCCAGTGCGATGGCGGCGCCTCCCATGTCCTTTTTCATCCAGCGCATGCCGGCTGAAGGTTTGATGTCCAGTCCGCCGCTGTCGAAGCAGACGCCCTTGCCAACCAGGGTCAGTCTGGGTGCAGCAGGATTGCCCCAGCGCAGGTCGATCAGGCACGGCGGGTCTTCGGCGGCCCGTCCGACGGCGTGGATCGTGCGGAATCCACGATCGAGCAATGCCTGGCCAGTGATCACTTCAACCCGGGCGCCAAACTCCGCGCCAATGGACTGGACCACTTTTGCCAGATGGCTTGGCCGAAGATCGTCGGCACCTGTATTGATGAGATCGCGGCCAATGTTGCAGGCGTTGACCACCGACTCCACACGCCGGAGCAGGACATCATCCGTAACCAGCAGCTGGGCCGCAGGGCGTTCGCGGGCCTTGTAGCGGTCAAAACGGTAGGCGCCCAGGCCCCAGCCGATCAGCGCAATTTCAGGGAGCTTCGAAGTCAGTGCGTAGACACCTTCAGGAAGTTTGTTTGGCAGGTCGCCCAGGGTGGACAGATCGAACTTGCCGCTGTACCCGGCAACGACCCGGTTCGGCTGTCCGTCAGCGTCGGGCAGCCAGGCAAACTGTCCGGATTTCGCCTTGAATCCGGTCCGTTCGATCCAGGGACGGGCCGATGGGGGTTGTCGGTCCACCCAGGCGGAAAAATGGTCGAATGTGACCATTTCGAGGGAGATGGCGGGTGTTGCGGCCGGAGCGATCTGGGTAACAAAGGCTGACATCAGTGGTCTCGACGGATCGTGGCCGCGATCCTCGCTGATGGCCGGGGTGGTGGCAAGCAACGTGCCGACCGATCTGCACCTGACATTGACCACATTTTGGGGCCGGCAAGTCGCAAACCGTGATCATCGGCCGGCAGATAAGAGTAATCTTGGACCATCGCAGCCAGGTACAGACCCATGTCCAAACTGAAATTGATCGAAATCGCCAAGTCGAATATCGCCCACGCCGAAGCCGGGACCATAGAACGGGCCCCATCGGTGATGAAGATACCAGCGGAAAATTACTACGATCCTGCCCGTTTCGAACTGGAAGTACGCCAGGTGTTCCGACGCATGCCACTGGTACTCGCGCCGACTGCGGAGTTACCCAAGCCTGGTGATTACAAGGCGATGGAAGCTGTCGGCATGCCCGTGTTGCTGACCCGAGGAAAGGATGGCGTGGTGCGTGGTTTCATCAACAGCTGTTCGCACCGTGGTACCGGCGTGGCCCTGGAAGGATGTGGCAACAAGAGCCGGTTTGTTTGCCCGTATCATGGATGGACGTTCGATCAGAAAGGTGCCTTGGTCGGCATCGCCTCGAAAAACGACTTTGGCGATATCGATGTGTCCGCTTATGGTCTGACAGAACTTCCCGTGCTTGAAAGAGCGGGTCTGATTTTCGGAATCCTTGATCCAAAGTCGGAGCTTTCGATCGAGTCCTTCCTGTCCGGCTATGACAGCATGCTCTCTCACTTTGGCCTCGAGAGCTGGCATCTGTTCCAGAAACGCACGATCAAGGGGCCGAACTGGAAGATCGCGTACGACGGTTATCTCGATCTGTACCATCTGCCGGTACTGCACCGGGAGACCTTCGGACCGAACATGTCGAACCAGGCGATGTACTGGTCATGGGGACCGCACCAGCGCGTGGTCTCACCAACGCGTCACGAACAGTTGAGCAATCTGCCGGAAGACCAGTGGCCGACCGAAGTGCTGATGACCGGTGTCTGGACGATCTTCCCGCATATCTCCATCGCTTCTTTCTGGGGGGGTGGCCGCAGCATCATGCTGTCACAACTGTTCCCGGGTGAGACACCGGAAGAGTCTTACACCACTCAGTACTACCTGATGGAAAAGGTGCCTGGCGAAGAAGAAGCGCTGCAGGCCGAGCAGCAGTTCAAGCTGCTGGAATATGTCGTGGAAATCGAAGACTACGCTACCGGCATTCGCCAGCAGCGTGCGCTCAAGGCGGGTGGTCGGGATCACGTCCTGTTTGGCCGCAACGAAGGAGGCGGCCAGCGTTTTCATGGCTGGGTAGAGCGTCTGCTGAAGGCTGATGATCAGCAGGTGAAGGATCTCTTCGTGAATCCGACGGCCTGATCCATCGCAGTCTGGCAGGGCCTGGATGGTCCGGGCCTCTGCCAGGTGCTCCGGTGTCTTATCTGAGGCGGCTCCAGAAGACAACTCCGCCAGCAACCGCTACCGGTACCGTCAGGAAGTTCACCAGGGGCACCGCCAGCAACAGGACAACACACGCGCCAAACGATAGCGCGGCCGTTCGATGAGTCCGCAGATTCTCAAGCGTTGTGGTGAACGCAAGACCCCTGTTTTCGGCGGGCAGATCCACAAACTGGGCCGCCAGCAGCCATGCGGCAAGCAGAAAGGCGAGTGGTGCAGCGATCACGTTGACCACGGGAACGAAGGACAGCAGGCCCACGCCCAGCAGTCGCGGAATCTGGTAACGCAACTTCTGCCCCTCCCTGCGCAATGTGTGAATGATCAGCTGCCAGTTGTCCTGTTCGATTGCTGGCCGACGACCAGCCAGCTCGGCCTCCAGAGCGGCGGCAAGATTGCCGTGCAGCGGGCTCGACAGCACGACGGCGAGAAAGCCGAACAACCAGGTGCCGATCAAACCGAGCATCAGATACAGCAGCGGGACCAGGACCGACGACAGGAAATCGAGCCAGTCGGGGAGCAGGTCCCTTGCCCAGATGCCAAGACGATCCACCCACGCCATGCCAAGCCACAGACCTGCGCCGATGATCAACAGGCTCAACAGCGCAGGTGGCCAGAGGTACAGGCCGACGCGGCTGCGTCGCAGCAGACGAATGCCGTCAAGGAACGCACTCACGCCATCGCTTGCAGTCACCGGACAACCTCATTCACGCTGTCCCGCAGTACCTCGACCATTCGGGCCAGCTCACTGCTGCTGGTAATGAATGGCGGTCCCATGCAGACAATGTCGCGTATATCGCCGGTGCCACCACCGTAAAAGAACACGCCCTTGGTCAATGCCTTCGCAACCACCCGGTTGGTGATGTTTTCGTCGACGGAAAATCGTTCCATCGAATGCCGGTCGCGAACAATTTCAATGGCCTGCAGCAATCCACGCCCGCGACACTGCGCAACGTGTGCATGACCGTCAAATGCTTCGGCAAGCAGTGCGGAGAGTTCTGTCCCAAGCGTAGCCGCCCGATTGACGAGGTTTTCTTCGCGCAGGATGGTCAGCACTTCGGCACCCGCCGCGCAGGCAGCCGGATGAGCACCAAAGGTATTGAACATGACGGCGAAACCTGCGTCCTCCAGTGCTTGCCCGATTCGTTCGCTGGCAAACACGCCACCGAGCGGTGCGTAACCACCCGCCAGGCCTTTGCCACTGACCAGAATGTCCGGTGTCACTCCCGCATGCCGCCAGTGCTGGAATGCGAAGTCGAGGCCGGTACGGCCGAATCCGGTCATCACTTCATCGTGGATGAGCAGGACGCCAAACTCGTCGCACAGTCTGCGCACCCCTGGCCAATAGTCCTCTGGTGGAACGATGGCCCCGCCGGAAGACCCGGTAATGGGCTCGGCGAGGAGGGCCGCAACGGTGTCCGGTCCTGCCTGTACAATGCACTCCCGCAGTGCATCGACGTAATACTGTCCAGCATCAGGATGGTCAGGCCCCAACGGACACCTTAAGGGATACGGAGTTGGCGAGACAGGGTAGGAGGTGAGTGCACCTTCAAGGCCACGCCGACGGCCAGCATGGCCACTCGCAGAGGTCGTTGCGAGTGTGGTGCCATGATACGAGAGGTCGCGTGCGATCACCTGCGTTCGAGAACGTTGTCCAATCGCAGCCTGATACTGGACAGCCATCTTCAAGGCGGCTTCGTTGGCTTCCG
Organism: Pseudomonadales bacterium; assembly: GCA_041752315.1. Lineage (GTDB taxonomy): Bacteria > Pseudomonadota > Gammaproteobacteria > Pseudomonadales > Azotimanducaceae > SYFY01. The sequence continues at coordinate 51,092 of JBGSHJ010000071.1, read as the reverse complement.
AACCGCCGGAGGTGATGTGGATTCTGGTCAGTTCCGCAGGCAGCCAGCCGTCCAGTGCCTGAACCAGCGCCTTGCGTGATGGTGTCAACCAGGGCGGTACCACATACGTGTAATCAAGGGTCGCCCGATACACGGCATCAGCGACACGTTTCCGGCCATGACCGATGTTGGCCACAATCGCGCCACCGGCTGCGTCCATGATCTGCTGGCCCGATGAGGTGTGCAGCCAGATACCGTCTGCACGAACGATTTCGATGTTCCGGCCAGGCAGGAACGGCCAGGATCTTGCTGTCATCTCGGTTTCTCCTCGAAAACTGCGCAACTTGTCTGCGGACGACGTGTCACGCCTGCGATCGGCAAATCAACGGTGATAAGCTCTGCTTTTGCAAACCCCCAGGCCAAAGCAAAGTGGAGAGATCGTGATTGAAGGGATCAACTCGGGCAAGGTCACGCAATGGCTCACTGCGAATGTTGAAGGGCTGACACCGCCTTTCGAGTTTACGCTGATCGCCGGCGGCCATTCCAACCTGACCTTCCGTGCAGATGATGCCGGCGGACGTTCGCTGGTCCTGCGAAGGCCACCACTGGGCCATGTGCTGGAAAGCGCACATGACATGGCTCGCGAGTACAAGATCATCTCCGCGCTGTCGACCAGCGGCGTGCCGGTCGCGCCAGCACTCGGACTGTGTCTGGACAAATCCGTGAACGATGCACCGTTTTATCTCATGGCCTATGTTGATGGCCTCGTTCTCAATGATCGGGGGGTAGCCGAGAAACTGAGCCCGCAGGCTCGTGCGGAACTGGGTCTGGATGTGATCGATGTGCTCGCCAGGCTGCACCAGTTGAACCCCGACGATGTGGGTCTTGGTGACCTGGGGCGAAAGGAAGCCTACCTGGCACGCCAGATCAGTCGCTGGACCAAACAGTGGGTCGCTTCCAAGACCCACGAAATTCCCGAGATGGAGCAGGTCGGGGCGCTCCTGTCCGAGCGCATGCCAGAGCAGCTTGGCTCGGCGATCGTGCATGGAGACTACCGCCTCGGCAACATGCTGGTGGAGCAGGGCCGCATTCTCGCCGTCCTCGATTGGGAACTGTGCACCCTGGGGGACCCCCTGGCAGACGTTGGATATCTGTTGAACTCCTGGACTCTTCCCGAGGATGGCACCGAAGAAATGGGCCCGACCACAGCAGGAAGTTTCGTGACACGTGAGACGCTTAGTGAACGCTACTGCGCGGCTACTGGCCGCGATCTGTCGGGCATCAACTACTACCGCGCGTTTTCGCACTGGCGTCTGGCAGCGATTGGCCAGGGAGTCTACAAACGCTATCTGGTAGGGGCGATGGGCACGATGGGAGAGAAGCGGGGAATGGACCTGGAGGCGTACAAGACAAGCGTCCGCAATCGTGCCGTGGCTGCCTTGCAGTTGCTGGAGAGTTGAGCCGACACCTTCATTGAAGGGCGGGCAACCCACCGAGTGGTGACCCGTCTTCCAGTTTGACCGATACCGGGCCAATGGCTGCATCGGGCAGGCCAAGCACCATGCAGGGACGGGTGAGGACCTGTGCAACCACTGCATCAGCCGCAGGTTCATGCCACCGTACCGTCACCTCGATCCTTTCACCGGTGGCTGTCTGTACCGAAACCAGTTCCAGGGCGTAGCCGGCGGTGGGCTGCTCTCCGCGAGAAATAGCGATCAGGCGTTGGGTTTCGGATGGCTTGTCAGCCGGAGTGGTTGACGAGACGATCATTTTTCGTCCCCGCAGCCCGGCGACCTCCTCCAGCGTGACGGCTTGCACACCGGCTTCCAGGCCGTTGCAGTTGCCGTTGTTCAGCAGTTCGGTTACGGGGATTGATGCCGTCGAGCAGGCGGCGCCACCGAGTGACAGGAGAACGCACAGACCTGCCTGATTCGACGTCACCGCTGTACTTCCTTGTGGGTCAGATCCGGCTTCTGAATCAGATACCCCGCATCGTTCTGGCTGCTGCTGTCGTTTGAATCGATTGCAAAGGTGCCAAGGTTGAGCCGGAACCCGGAGGCAAACACCAGACCTGAACGGTTGGCGTTGACCTGCAGGATCTCCGGGGAGTCGAGCGTGACGTAGGCACCGCAAGCTTCGCCCGGGTCACACAGCAGATCGTCGTTGTCCGAGTCGGTACCGGCAAACAGACGATACTGACCGCTCGGTACGTTGTTCATCGTGAACGAATATTCGCCGTTGACTGCGTTGGTGATTACAGCAGGCAGTGTTGACGTGCCTGAGGTCGCACTGACGAGCACGACAAAGTGCAAACCAGCGTTGGCTGAAATGTTGACGGACGACACCTGCATGATGACGTTGATGGTGATGTCGTTGGTGTCGCTGACGATGGATAGGGTCGCTGTGTAGGTACCATCGGCAAGACCGGATCGATTGACACCAATGGCATAGGTGCCGATGCCGCTTGCGGGGACGCCGTTGTTGCCAACGACAAGCCAGGGTTCCGAAGGGGTGATCGAGGTGATCTGGATGCTGCCGGTGCCGATGTTCAGCAATGTCAGTGGAAGGGACGTCGAGGTCGAACCGAAGTTCAGTGTGCCAACGGTCGCACTGAGCACCGCCCCGGGATCCGTACCCTGTCCTGCAGCCAGGCCGGTGGCCCGTGCGAGGGCCTTCTGTGCGTTGATCAATCCATGCCCGAACAGGTCGTCACGTCCGACGGTGCCAAGATCATCGGTCAGTTCGCCTGCCTGCAGGGCTGCATCAAACTGCGCCGGCGTGAGATTTTGATGGACGGCCTTCATCAAGGCGGCCACTCCGGCAACGTGGGGGGCGGCCATCGAAGTCCCGTTCAGGATGTCCCAGCCCAGCTGAACCGGACCGGAATTGCCATCGTTTCCCATCGTGCTGACCACGCCATCACCGATACCATCGCCGTTGATGTCCGTGGTTGCGTTCCCGCCTGGCGCCGCGACATCGATGGATGAACCCCGATTCGAATAACTCGCCAGCGAGTTGGTTATGGTCGTTGCACTGACCGACACCACGCCATTGTAGGCAGCGGGATAGCTGGGGGCAGTGGTCGATTCATTGCCGGCTGCCGCGACGATGATGACACCGGCAGCCCGGGCCTGATTGATGGTGTCCTGCTCCGTCTGCGAAGAAAACGTGCTGCCCAGGCTCAGATTGATGATGTCTGCGCGGCGTGCCGGAACAGTACCTGAATCGTTGGCGAGGCCTGCAGCAAAGCGGATCGCCTGCAGGACGTCGAACGTGGTTCCCCCATCAACGCCGAGCGCCCGCATGGGCATGATCCGCGTGTTCCACGCAACGCCGGCCACCCCGATGCCGTTGTCACTTTCCGCGGCGACGGTACCGGCCACGTGTGTACCGTGAAAACTCGAAGAACCGCCATAGGCACGATCACCTTCGTCGTTGGGGTTGTTGTCGATACCGTTGCCATCGCGGGCACGACTGGCTGAGGAAATGAAGTCGTAACCGGGAACGAGTTGTCCGTCCAGATCGGGGTGGTTCAGCAGCACACCGGTATCCACCACGGCAACGATCACTTCGGCTGAGCCAATGGATATGTCCCAGGCCAGCGGCAGATTGATACTGTTGTAGTGCCATTGCAGACGATAGAACTGGTCATTGGGCGTCCGCAGGGTGCGCCGTATGCCGTTGGGTTCAACACGTTCGACATCAGGGCGTTTGCCGAGCCGTTTGACTTCGTTGAGCGTTGCCACTTTCAATCGCTGTTCTGGTGTAACGACACCCCCATCAGGAAGCCCACCCGGCGTGTTGACAAACGACTGCACGGAAGCCGTACTGGCATCAAGCTGGTAGAGACGCGGATCGTCCGTCTGCGCCGCGAAGGCTGCCGCTGATCGTGGCTGGAGGTTCGCTGCGGAAAAGTGGGTCTCGCGGGTCTGAAGGATGATTTCGCCAGGCACAAATTCATCACTCAATCGACGGGAAGGTTCCGGCAACCCGTTGGCGGTAAGGTCTTTGCCCACGTTCAGGACATAGTTGCTCGCACCGGCGAAAGGAAACACCTCGATGAAGTAGTCACCAGGTGCCGTGATGTCGATGGACTCGGTCTGGGTAACGCCTTGCGATGTGTCGATGAGATTCTGATTGGCATCCCACAGGCGCAGGTCCAGATCGGCGGCAGTGTCGCCAACGGTCAGGAGTACACGTTCGCTCCCCGTCAGCGACAGGCGATAAAAATCACCGGGATCACCTGATGCACGCAGGTTGCCATTGCTGGAACCCGTGTTGGGGAGATTTGCATAGCCGCCAAGCGCCACCGGATTGGCAATGTTCTGTGCCTGGGCAAAGGTGTTGTTTGCAACCACGGTGGTGAAACGGTCATCGGTATCCGAATCGATCGCACTGGAGGCAAGGATCTGGATCGTTCCCGATACCGAAAAATTCGTGGCAGATGTACTGCCGGTAACGGTTCGTGTGGTTGAAGTGGTGGCGCCGTCGTCATCCGTGACAGTCAGGGAGACGGTAAAGCTCCCGGCTGTTGTATAGGTCTGCGTAGCCACCTGCCCCAGGCCAGTCTGTCCATTGCCGAAGTCCCACACATACGAAACGATCGAGCCATCGGCATCGGTCGATGCGCTGGCATCGGTGTTGACCCGCAAGGGTATGGCGCCACTGGACGGGGTAATGGTGAAACTCGCGACCGGAGCCATATTGACCGGTGCGGGTGGTGGTGGAGGTGGGCTGGAACTGCCACCGCCACCCCCGCAGGCAGAAAGCAGCGAGGCAAAGGTTATCAGTATGAGCGACGGTCGCTGCATGTGGATCTTTCCCGTTTCACTGGAGGGAAGTCTGGCACAGACAACTGATTCGGCACGTGATGCTTTCTGCAGCAGCAACGGGTGGAGATTCAGGACGATTCGTTGAACTTGTCGTGGGTCCAGGCGTGCCAACGATTGTGAGATCTGCGTGAGAGTGGAAAAAAGGCGTGTCAGCAACCGGAGTTGACTGAACGCGGCTTCGCTTCTGGGGGAAGGACACTAGAAAGGGAGGACTGCATCGAGAAGCCGCTCACGCCGTAAAACCTTTCCTATGTACGCATTATGTACAGTACAAATTTTCTGTCAACAGTATTTTCAGGATTTTTGTACAGGTTGGGGTGTACAGAGATATCAGTGCGGACGCGAGCGCAGACGTTCGGCGGCGAGCATCGACTGGAGCGCCAGTTCCAGCTGGGCTCTTGCATGAGTGGTTTCGACATGGACATGTTCGTACAGATCTGCGGCGGCCGGATCTCCTTCGGCAACCAGACGATGCTGATCCGCACAATCGAGTGCAAATTCGCTGAACGCATTCAGTTGCGTGATCAGACCGACCAGGTGACCTGGCAGACCGTTGGGATCGTGGCTTGAACCCGCTGCGTCGATCAGTTCCTCGTCGGTGAACGAGCCAGGAATCGCCTGCGCGGACCGGAGTGGGGCGCCGGTCAGACGTGCGCAGGTACTTTCGATCTCAGCCCACGTTGCCGGCCACTTGAGAATCGGAATGCCCTCGGCCTGAACACCTTCAACCTGCTGCGCACTGGCAAACTGGTAAATCAGCACGACCTGTGGCGCCTTTGCAGACCTTTCCTTGATGAATCGCACCGGTTCGATCGAAAGCAGGGGCACTTCGGCAACGATCACGTCGATGCTGGTGCCTCCCGCTGCGTCGTCGGCAGCAAAGGCATCCATGTTGGTCCAGCGTTTGTGGACGGCGATGCGTGCCGGCTCGGCTGACGATTTTTCCAGCATGAGCACATTCAGGCCGATCAACCCAACCCGCACACTCTGCGGTGCGGCGCTGGTGGTGCGGCTCGACAGTCGGGCATCGAGGTGCTGGTCTGTCAGTTCAATCAGCGAACTGATGGAATGTCCCGCGTCGATCAGACGCTTGATCTTCTGCAGGCGGTCGAGCTGGGACTGAGAGTAGTATCGGGTCTTGCCCTGTCGATGATCCGGAACCAGCTCGTAACGGCGTTCCCAGGCACGAAGCCGTTCGACAGATAGCCCGGTAAGTTTGGCTATCGTGCCGATGCGGTAGTAGTCGACATCTTCCTGCACTGTGCTTGCGGCCGGTGGCGTTTGCAGACGTTGTACGGAATTCTAGCCGCTATGCTGGAGATGTCCAAGCTTTGTACAGGTTGTGTACACGGCTGAGATCGTCTGTTCAACCTGATTCTGGCTGTACAACACGATTCACCGGGATGCACAGCCCTGGCTGATGGTGAAGGGGGAAAGAAAGGCGTGGTGAGCATGACCGAAGGACATGCTCATTGCGGTGAGGAGGGAGGGAGAGAGGTACCGCACCACGCCGATATCGTCATGCCGGGGGAGGCCGGATGCGAAGGAGCGCATTCTACAAATCTGATGTTGCAATGCAACACGAAAAGGGACGGTTCGATGTAAAAAAGTTGTCGATTGCGAGTTGTGCCTCGGCGACCTGACAACCTGTGCGTTCCGGACGCCGAGGAACGAGCAGGAAGATTGCGTCGGCCAGGTCCACGAGGCACATTGGCGGTTTGCCTTTCGTTTTGGCCAATCGACTGAAAAGGAGACAACGTGCACGACAACCTCGGCGGGTTCCTGGCGAAAAGGGCATACCTCACCCCAGAACGGGAAGGGTACGTCGACAGTCATACGCAGGAGCGCCTGACTTTCAGGCAACTCAATGACCGAGCCAATCAACTGGTGAACAGCCTGGTCAACGCGGGGCTGCAGAAAGGAGAGCGTGTTGGCCTGTTGCTGATGAACAGCGCGGAGTTCATGGAAGCCTACTTTGCGTTGGCCAAGGCAGGGGCCGTGGTCGTGCCGCTGAATTGGCGCCTGGTACCGGACGAACTGGAATTCATCCTGAAGGACAGTGGCACCAGCAGACTGATCTATGGCCACGAATTTGTCGACACCGTGACCGAGCTGCAGGGCCGAGGTGATCGGACCCCGATTCAGCAGTGGCTGCATGTAGCCGATATCAAGGGACCCTCGTTACCTGCCTGGTATGCGCAGGACTACGCAGCCTTCAGGAATGCTGGCGACACGCGGGAACCGGAACTCGGTGGTACGGGCGATGACATGCTGTACATCATGTATACCTCGGGGACAACCGGATTGCCCAAAGGGGTGGTGCACAGCCATCGTACGGCGATCTGGGCGATCCTCACGATCAGCGCCAACGCAGAATTTCGCGACGCAGACCGTTACCTCGCGGCCTTGCCCATGTTCCATGTGGGGGCGCTGACACCTCTGGCAGTGAATGTCTATCGTGGAGCAACCTCGATCGTCATGCGCGCCTTCGATCCACTGTTGGCATGGCAGTTGATCGACCGGGAGCGCATCACCACGGGACTGGCAGTTCCGGCAATGCTCAATTTCATGCTGCAGGTTCCCGACTTCACCCGTTTCAAGTACCAGCAGCTGCGATGGATGATGACCGGAGCGGCACCGGTGCCTGTCCAGCTGATGCAGCGTTACTTCGATATGGGTGTACAGATTCTGCAGGTGTACGGACTGACGGAAAGCTGTGGGCCGGCTTGTTTGATGGACGCTGAAAATGCCCTGCGCAAGGTCGGCTCGACGGGCAAGTCGTTTTTCCACACCGAGGTACGCCTCGTCAACGAAAGCGGCCAGTTGTGCAAGGACGGTGAGGCGGGTGAAGTTCTGGTACGTGGCCCGCACGTGATGATCGAATACTGGAACAGACCGGAAGCGACCGCAGAGTCCCTGCGGGACGGCTGGTTGCACACCGGTGATGTGGCCGTTGCGGATGAAGAAGGGTTCATCTACATCCAGGATCGCATCAAGGACATGGTGATCTCGGGTGGCGAAAACGTCTACCCGGCGGAAATTGAAGCGGTGCTCATGACCCATCCGGACATTATCGAAGCCGGTGTCATCGGTCAGCCCAGCGAACGCTGGGGTGAATCACCGTTTGCCATCATCGTTCGACGGCGTCCGGATCTGACCGAGCGGGAAGTCATCGAGTTCTGTCGTGGCAAGCTGGCGGCGTTCAAGCAGCCAAAAGGCGTTGCATTCATCGACGTCATTCCGCGCAATCCCAGTGGCAAGATCCTGAAACGCATTCTGCGGGATCAGTACCCTGGACCTGCCGCGGTCTGAGCCTGCGGTTCAGCACAGGGGTGAACGACTCGACCATCGAGTTCAGGCGCGAAGGGGTAACACGGTGGCAAAGGACGACGTGGCGTGCGTTGGTCGGGTACCGGTGACTGATGTCTGCGGACCCTGGCCTCAGGCGAAACGGTCGAACGCGATCACGCCCCAGGTGATGACGGTGAGCACCAGTGAAATGAACACCGCTGCAGAACCCATGTCCTTGGCGCGCCCGGCCAGCGCGTGATGTTCTTCGCCAACCCGGTCGACGACGGCTTCCACGGCGGAATTGAGCAATTCGGTAATCAGCACGATGCCGAGAACAGCAATGAGGAGAGCCCGTTCGACGGCGCTGGTGCCCAGCCACAGGGCGATCGGGATCAACAGGATCACCAACGTGGTTTCCTGACGAAAGGCTGACTCGAACCGCCAGGCCGCGCGCAATCCACTCAGGGAATATCGGGTCGCGTCGACGACGCGTGATATGCCGGTTTTGCCAGGTTTGCTCAATCGGTGCTCAATCGGTGCCGTATCGGTGTTCAATCCCTGTGGTCGGGGCAGGGGCCGTGTTCGACCTGGATGGTCGAATGGTTGATACCGAACCGATCCTGCAGGACCTTTTTCATCAGCGAGGTAGCGCCACTGACGTCCGCGCCGAGGGCAAGGTTGGCGTGCAATGTCAGCAGCGGTTTTTCAGGGGTCAGTGACCACGCGTGGACATGGTGGACTTCCAGCACATCCGGCACGCTCGTTACCAGGGCGTCCCTGATTTCCCGAACGTTGACGCCGGAGGGCACCCCTTCCAGCAGGATGTGGGCACTGTCCCGGATGATCCGCCATGCTCCGCGCGCGAGAACCAGCGCGATGATGCTCGCGAGCAGGGGATCGGCGTAGAGCCAGCCAGTGAAGTAGACGATCGTGGCCGCGGATATGGCTGCCGCCGAACCCAGCATGTCACCCAGGACGTGCATGGCCGCGGCTTGTACGTTCATGTTGGATTCGGTGCCATGCAGCATTCTCCAGGCAGCGATGTTCACCAGCAGCCCGACGATGGCGATCGCCAGTGTTGGCAAAACCACCATGGGCTCCGGATTGCCGAGCCGATGGATGGCTTCGAGCACGATCCAGAACACCAGTGCGGCGAGGGTCAATCCATTGACAAAGGCGGCCAGCACCTGAAAGCGATGGTAACCATAGGACAGTTGATGGTTGTCGCTGCGCCCGGAGAGCCTGGCTGCGTACCAGGCCAGACCCAGCGCGGTGGCGTCAAGGAGCATGTGGCCGGCGTCGGCGATCAGCGTCAGTGAATTGGTCCACCAGCCACCGACAAACTCGACCAGGGTGAAACTGGCGATCAGTACGAATGCACGTCGCAGTGTACGTTCACTCGCATGCGAAGCATGGTCATGGTGATGGCCATGTTCATGCCCGGGCTCCTGTCGATGTGCTCGTCCATGGTGCTGATGCTGCCCGGCAGGCTGCGGATCGTCGTGAATATGGTCAGGATCGTGATCGTGTGGATCGGCCACGCCAGGTACCGGGGTTGCTGGTAGGTGCAGTCATTATAGCGGGACATCAAACCGCATAGGCGATCAGTCTCCCGGGGCAACCCTCAAGCGGGATGACCGAAAGACAATCGGGGAGGGAACGAACGGTGACGGCCACTACAACAGTGTCCTGGGATCCATGCCAAACATGACTTTACCGACCACTTCAAGGGTAGGCTGAGCGACCATGATGTGCTGCGTCGCCACGTGGATGTCGCGCAGGCAGCGTTGCAGCGGATTTTCCTGGTAGATGGCGCTGCCACCGGCTGCGTGGTACAGCTTGTCGACAGCAGCCACCGAGCTCCAGGTGGCATGGGTTGCCGCCAGTCGCAATCGGGCCTTTTCGTCGAGAGAGAGCCGGATACCCTGCTCGGCCATGGTGTACACGTCGTCGATGGTGCTGTGCATCAATGCAGTGGCGGCACGGACACCGGCTTCGGCCTCAGCCAGTTGCTGCTGTGCGCTGGAGCGATTGGCAAGCGCACGCGTGCTGCCCGTAGGTATCTTCCCACCGGCCAGTCGAATGAATTCGTCGATGGCGTGTTCGGCGATACCAACGGCAACACTCGACACACCCAATGCGAGCAGGCCCAGTGTGGGAAAGCGATAGAGTGGTGCATCGATCCGGGGCTTGCCGCCGAGTACGACCCACCGACCGGCAGGTACGAGCAGGTCCGTGACCTCGATGTCGTTGCTGCCGGTTCCACGCAGGCCCGACACATGCCAGTTGTCATGAATCGTCACGTCACTTTTGTGAAAGAAAACGAGCAGGGTTTCAGGAAGGTCGTGTGAGTTGCGGCGCGGTTGACCGTTTTCCATGACGAGGCAACCGCCGCAGATCCAGTTGGCGACGTGCGAGCCGCTGCCAAATGGCCATCTGCCAGAGACTCGCAGCCCGTCTCCTTCCGGAATCGCGCGACCCATGGGTGCCGTCACGCCGACTGTGATTGCCGACGGGTCGTTCCCGTACATGGTCTGTGCCCAGTGGTCTGGCAGCGATGCACTGAGCAGGCCCGTTGTATTGCCGATCATCAGGTTCCAGCCTACGGCGCCGTCCGCTCTTGACAAGGCGATCAACGTATCGACAAGTTCGGAAGGGTGGACCTGCAATCCGCCGTAGATGGTCGGCACGACCATGCGAAACAGACCTGCGGCAGCAAGATCGGCTGCCAGTGACGCGGGAATGCGGCGGGCCGTTTCGATCTCCAGAGCTTCGTCCCGAATCCGGTCAAAAAATGGCGTTGCGCAGGCCAGCGCTCGGGATCTGATGGGCATGACAGGGTGTCCTGATTGAGATGGGATTATTGCGGAACGCAGGACGACAGGAAAGTCGGAATGACTGCTGCGGATTGTTGGTCAGTCGACTTCAACATGACGTAGTTACCGTATTCACCCAGCAAATAGACACTTCCAGCAGTGTCTGTCGTGATGACCGCCGTTACAGCCGGGTCTCTTTCCGCTGCAAACCGGTTGCCGCCAACATGCTTCAATCGGGTGGCACGTGCGCCGCGGTTCAGTACGAGACCACGACTGGATGACGTGATGGATACCCGCGGCATTGCGCATTCGCGCCACGCAGCGAGGTTGAATCGTGTTCCCACGGGGTAGTACTCGCCGTCGGGTTTCCACACCAGGGGCTGGCTGGTCAGGGGTGCGGTGGTCAGGCTGCGCACGCTGTGGACGATGTGCTGTTCGAGAATCGACTCCAGGTTGCGCAGTGCGATCGGGTTGTCGGTATTGATGGCAATGGCGTAGCCGGCCTTCTCTGCGGGAAGTATCGCGTATCGCGACCGATAGCCGTCAGCATCTCCACCGTGAGTGTGCCAGACCAGCCCACGGGCAACCCGACTGTACATTCCGGCTGCGTAACCGATCTCGAGTCCGGATGCATGTCCCAGACCTGAATCTGGTCGCAGCATTGCTGCCTGGGTTGCGGCTGACCAGACCACCCGATCGCCTTGTCGACCTCCCTGGAGAAGTGTCTGCAGAAAACGCGTCATGTCAGGCATCGACATGTTGAGAGCGCCAAATGCCGGGAAGGTAACGTGCCAGTAGTCTATCGGTGTCACTCCGTCGGCGGAAAACCCGCCGGGAAGTGCGGGGTCCGGACTCAATGTTGCCTGCGCAAGCCCCAGTGGTTCAAAGAGGAGTGTCGACATGGCGTCGGCAAAGGATTGCCCCGTCATCTCCTCGATCGCCAGCGCCGAAAGTCCCGGTGTTGCATTGCTGTAGCCGTGCACGAGGCCCGGGGGCCACCAGGACGTAAGGGCATCGCGGTTTCGTTGCAGGTTTTCCGCCAGGCTGCGTGGTGTGTTGTCGTTGAATGCGGTGAAGCCGAGATCGGTGTGACCTGCGGTGAGGCTGACCAGATGGTGCAGTGTGATCGGCGCCGGGAAGCGGTTCTGCCATCGCCCTTCCTTGACAACTTTATCGAGGGGCGTATCGATGCTGATACCTGCGACTTCAGCAGCGCCGAGCAGGGTGATGGCAGTGAATGTCTTGGTGATCGATCCGAAGCGCAATGGGGTAAGTGGGTGCGTACCGGCTCCGGAGATCTCTGTGCGGGGCGCCTGACCGGGCAACATCAGAACCCATCCCATGACAGGTATCGACTGTTTCTTCTGTACGGCCCGGAGGGTGTCCGCCAGGTCATCCGCGCCGACCCAGGGGGTCAGCAGCAGGAGGAAAAACCCGAGTGCGCCTGCTTTCAAAACTGCGAGTCGTCCCGAAATGCCAGATGCAGTTTCCGGTGCGTGATCTTCCAGTCGTCGCCGGTACGCTTGAAGCTGTCCTGGTAGTGGCCGACGGCCGCCGGACCAGGCATGGGCAACGGCCCGGCTCCCGGTGGCTCCCTGCTGGTCAGGCGATACAGGGTCAGGTAGCAGATACCCCGCGCCTGATCCTGACCGAGTACGTCGATGAAACTGTTGGTGATCACATGCCGACTGCGCAGGCTGGAAGGTCGTTTCTGGCAGGAATTGAAGATGGCTTCCCGACCCTTCAGTTCAACGCCGGTGTCCAGCACGCCATCCGGCGTGAACAGTTCGGTGAATCCCTCGTAGTCCCGAAAGTCGATGAATCGGGCATAGGCGTACTGCAGCTGTTCACAGGCACGTTCGATGTCTTGTTTGTCGATAACCGTCATGGTGCTCCTGGCGTGGATGGTGACTGCAGCATGCCCTCGATCATTCGAATGGTCGTGGCACGCGACTGACACCAGGCGCAATGGGTTCTCCGGAATCGCGGATGCCGATGGCGTCCTCGAACCCGTAGGCTTCGGCCCGTTTCTTGAACCAGACCCCTTCAGGCGAGTGGCGGGTGATGCCGTCGAAGAGTGTGGCCAGGGTCTGGGTCGAGGCCAGACCCATGTTGTCGAGCGCCTGGTTGACCATCATCTTCTGCATCATCAACTGGTTGCGGGGCACACCCTGGATTCGGGCAGCGAGTTGTGCCACCCGGGCATCGAGCTGGGTCGCAGGTACCGACTCCAGCACGAGCCCCATTGCGGCAGCTTCCTTGCCGGTGATCAGGTCACCGGTGAACAGCATCCGTTTGGCCTTTTCCGCACCGAGACGGTAGATCCACCAGGCAGTGGTAGGACACCCCCAGACACGTGCCGGTGGATAACCGATCCTGGCATCATCGGCCATCACCACCAGGTCACAACACAAGGCGATATCACTGCCACCGGCGACCGCATAACCATGGATCTTTGCGATCGTCGGTTTGTAGCAGCGCCAGAGACTCATGAAGTGTTGTGTATTGGCGTTCATCATCTGGAAATCCATCATCGGGTCCCACGGTCGGCCCTGGGGATCCATGGCGGGACCGGCCTCGCCACTGGTCCTCTTTTCCGCCGAGAGCACCAGATCGTACCCGGCACAGAATGCGCGACCAGTACCGGTGACGATCACCACGTGTATGTCGGGATCTTCGTTCGCGAGGGTCGCGGCTTCGGCGATCTCGCGAGGCATGCCAGGGCAAATGGCGTTCAGGCGCTCCGGACGGTTGAGCGTGAGCGTGGCAATGCGGCCACTCTTTTCAAAAGTCACGTGCTTGAAGTTCATGGGTGATCCGCGTCGAAATACAGGGCTCGAGAATAGGACCAAATCGACTCCAGTGCGACCCGGACGGGTCAAGCCTGTGTGTGGCTGAACTGATCAGAACGCCAGGAGGTCCGACTCGTATCCATCGACGGTCGGCGCTAAGATCGCGGCCTTTGCCATCAACCGGATACCACATGCAACCGCGCGAGCGCCGCTTTGCAGGCAAGGCTGTTGAACTTTGTTACTTCGAGTGGGGAGAGTCCACGTCGCAGCAGACCATCGTGCTGTTGCATGCGACCGGCTTTCATGCACGCTGCTGGGATCAGGTAGTCCGGTACCTGCCGGCAGAGGCCCGGATCATTGCCGTCGATCTGCGAGGCCATGGCCGCAGTGGCAAACAGGCGCCGTATATCTGGTCCACCTTTGCCGGTGACATCATCGAGTTGCTGGAGGCGCTGGAAATCCGGCACGCCGTTGGCGCCGGCCACTCCATGGGCGGGCACTGCCTGGTACAGGTGACACATGCGTTGCCAGAAGCGTTTGCTCGTTTGTTGCTCATCGATCCGGTGATCATGTCCCCCGAATTGTACGTTGCCGGTGGCAGACATTCGTATGATCGTGTGGAAGATCATCCGGTCTCGCGCCGACGTGGTGTCTGGGGAAGCTGGCAGGAGATGTTCGATCGTTTTGTGACACGGCATCCCTATTCGCTGTGGCGGCGTGACGTGCTTGAGGACTACTGCCGATATGGTGTGCTGCCTGACAGTGACGGGAACTGGACACTGGCGTGTCCACCGATCGTTGAAGCTTCGGTCTACATGAACAATACCTCGACCGACGTGCACGCAAAGATCCCGAAGATCCGGCAGCCGGTGACCGTCATGCGTGCAAAGGCCCGGGATTTCACGCGTTTGCCCGATGAAGGTGAGCGGATGGACTTCTCGCTGTCACCAACCTGGCCCGGACTCGCCAGCGCGTTCCCGCACGGTGAGGACGTCTATCTGCCTGAACATACGCACTTCATCCCGATGCAGGATCCGGAACTGGTGGCGGGTTACCTGACTCGCATGCTCTCTGCCGGATCGTCTGTCCCGACCTGAGCGTTCCTGTTGATTCCGGTTTCCGATTGATAGTCCCACAGGCCGCTTTTCCACACGCCGATGGCAAAGATGAGCGCAGAAAAGGCTATGCCGGGAACCAGCGCAGCCAGCGGTTTCCAGGCCTGGATCACGTGCCCGAGCAGATAGCTGCTGAGCGGTGACGACACCATGAAGCTGAGCAGGAGCACCGAGAGGATCTGCGCGCGATAGGTGACGGGGGCAAGTTCCTGGACGGTGGTGCGGACCATTGTCGTGGTCACGCCCATGTTGATTCCCCAGAAAAAAAGCAGCACGTAGAACAGCCACAACGGAGGTGTCAGTACCAGGCAGCCGAGGATCACCATGCGTGAAATCTGCATGTGCAGGAACAGGCGCCCCGGCCGCAGCAGAGGCATGAAAAAGAACAGGATGACATTCGAGCCGACACTGCCCAGCGTGAACACGATCATCACAGTGGCGAGAAACGCCGCGTCACCGCCGTACACTTCCTTGGCAATGTAGGGAATGGCAATGATGTAGGCGCCGGCATTGAAGAGGCTGGACAGGAAGTTGAGCCCGATCATGTTGCGAGCGAGGGTTGATTCCCAGGTGGCCCGCAGGCCCTCCATCAACGATGGTCGATGCGCCTTCACCACAGGCATGTCCGGCAGCGCGCTGACGGCCATTGCGCCGAACAGGAAAAAAGCGCCCTGCATCATCAGCACCTGGCCGAGACCGAGGACTTCAAGCTGGCCGCCAAGATAAAAGCCAAGCATGCCGACGCCGGTCGTCACAACCGTCATGACGGTAACGGACCGCTGGATATCCAGAGGTGTGACCCGCGAGAGTATCGCCTGCCGGGAAGGGTCGGACAGCGCCTGGATGCTGGCGGTGGCCACTCCAAAGGCGACTACCCACCAGTAGTTCAGCAGGTCGAGGCTGTAGATGGCCGCGATAGCCAGTGGTGGGATCACCATCGCCAGGTTCATGACGATCAGGAACGACCGTCCGTTCATGCGATCACCCAGAACACCCCCCAGCAGGAGCAGGGCAAGCGGCGGCATTTCGGCGATGAATCGCGCCGTCCCCGCTTCGCTGGCAGGTCGATCAAGGATGCCCACCAGTATCCAGGTGAACAGAAAGCCATAGAGGCTCATGCCTGCCATCCACAGACTTGAACTGGTCAGGTAGTGCGTGAATGCGTGTCTGCTGGCCATGCCGCTGATGTGTAATTCCCGCCCGTTGCCCCTGCGGCATCATACCTTTAGCCTGCAGCACCGCGCGAACCAGACAGGAGCAGCAGAAAATGCAGATCGGAGTCACCATGGCGTTCAATCATCGTACGCCACCTGCCTTCATCGGCCCCGCAGCGAGATTGGTAGAAGCCGCCGGATTTCATTCGCTGTGGGTGCCGGAACACGTGTTGTTCTTTCCCGAATATGCTTCAACCTACCCCTACTCGCGCAGTGGCCGAATCCCTGGCGAGCCGGAGGGCTTGCTGGATCCGTTTTCTGCGCTCACCTTTGTTGCGGCGCACACCAGTACCATCCGACTGGGTACGGGCATCTGCCTGGTCCCACAGCGACAGCCGGTCTACACGGCGCGAATGGTCGCCGATCTCGATTATCTGTCTGGAGGACGAGTCGATTTTGGGGTGGGCATTGGCTGGCTGGCCGAAGAGTTTGATGCGCTGGGCATGAATTTTTCTGATCGGGCTACCCGCTGTCTCGAGTACATCGATGTGATGCGTGCCCTGTGGACCCAGGACAGTCCTGCCTGGCACGGTCGAACCGTTGACATCGAGGCCTGTCACTTCAATCCCAAACCGGTACAGGCAACCTTGCCGGTGCTGTTCGGCGGCGAGAGCAATCCAGCGCTGCGGCGGGTGGCTTCCCATGGCAATGGCTGGTACGGCTTCAATCTCGGTCCGGACAGCGTGAGCGAGCGTCTGGCGTTTCTCGACGGCGAACTTGCAGTGCACGGTCGACGTCGCCAGGACGTCAAGGTCTATATCGGTCCCAACAGCCAGCCGGTCAATCCGGAGACGGTTGCACAGTACGCGCAGGCCGGAGTCGATCAGTTGATCGTACCGCTGATGGCCGGCAACCTCGAGAGTCTCAAATCCCGCATGGACAACCTGCTGGCGTCCGTACGGATGTAAATCAGGTACAAATACGCACATCGACCTTACAGACGCCCCCTGACGCGGCGTGGAACATGATTTTGTGTTCGGTTGTAAGGAAGTGCCATGAACTGTTGTCGGAAAAACGAGCGTCCGAGGGCGTGGTTTCGCTCCGACCGAGTGTTTTCCAGCGAAGGCCGCTGGTATTTCAGCACGCGCGAAGGCATCGATCTTGGTCCGTACGATTCTCACGCAGAAGCGGATCGTCAGGTCCGTGCACTGCAAGCGCAACTCGAGCCCATGTGCCCGGGCAAACAATCACGCGCGGTCATCTGTGACTTCATTTTCAATGCCTGCAATGCAGGCAGGATGCTGTCACCTCAGTTTGCGCGTGGAAACACTGCGGCTGGCTGAACGATTCAACCGCCGGAAGCGCTGGAGGAAATGGAAGCGACCGAATCGAAATACTCCTGCACGCGCGCCAGATGACCATCGACACTGGTCGGGCCGGCATTGTGGGTAGCGATGGCGATATGGCTCGCGCCGAGTTCTTTCCACTTCGTGGCGTGTGCCATCCAGCGATCGGGCGAACCACCGGCATACTGCGCCTGTCCCTGCACCCCGAAACCATCCCATGACAAGCCCGCCTGTTCGCGATCGGCACGCATCTGGGTGAGGCATGCTCGCGCCTTGTCGGATGGACCCATCAATGGCATCCAGCCGTCACCCTGCGTCGCACAGCGTTCGAGCGCCGCTGGCGCTGATCCGCCAAACCAGATCGGAATGGGCCGGGTGGGTCTGGGGTTGATGCTCGCCAGTGTGACCTGATGCATCTTGCCGTTGAACGTCAGACTGTCCTCCCGCCACAGCGAACGCAGCAGGTCGACCTGCTCTGCGAGCCTCTCACCGCGATTGCGGAAAGGCACCCCAAGCGCTTCATACTCGATTTCGTTCCAGCCGATGCCGACACCCATTCGGAAACGATTGTTCGAGAGGATGGCAACTTCGGCCGCCTGTTTGGCCACCAGGGTGGCCTGTCTCTGCGGCAGAATGAGGATGGTGGTCACCAGTTCGATGTGGGAGGTGACTGCAGCGATGAATGCAAAGGTCGTCAGTGGTTCATGAAACGCGGTGTCCTTGTTGTACACACCCTTGAATCCGCCGGGTCGATTCGGGTCGGCGCCGAGCACGTGGTCATAAATCAGCAGGTGTGTCGCTCCGAGCGATTCGAGCCCTTGCACGTAGGCTTTCATGGCCCCTGGATCGGTGCCGATTTCATTGTGAGGGAGCACTGCACCAAATTTCATCATCGACCTCGCGGGTTTGAATGGAAAGGCCGAGCCTGGAGTCGGCTGGACGGTTGAATCGACTATGCCGAAACCGGTCGGTTTGTGCACCTGTCCTGGAGTGGCTATCGGTCCCGACGGATCATTCATCAATATTCCGGGCTAGAATGCCGGGCCTTGCCAACAGCCGCACGAACTCCGATGACTACGCCAGGATCTGCCCAGACTTTTTCGTTCGTGGACGCCGAGCACGCAGTGCTCGACTTCTGGGCAAAAGAAGGGATTTTCGAGCAGTCGCTGGAACAGACCAAAAACGGCAAACCCTACATTTTTTACGACGGCCCGCCGTTTGCGACAGGCCTGCCACATCACGGCCATATCGTGGCCAGTACCATCAAGGACATCGTCCCTCGTTACTGGACGATGCGCGGACATCATGTGATGCGACGTTTTGGCTGGGACTGCCACGGTCTGCCGATCGAACACGAGATCGACAAGAAGCTCAATATGTCTGCGCAGCAGGCCGTTGAAGAACTGGGTATTGCCGGCTACAACGACCAGTGTCGGGCCATCGTGCAGCGTTATGTCAGCGAATGGCGAAGCACGATCACCCGTCTCGGTCGCTGGGTGGATTTTGACAACGACTACAAGACCATGGATCCCTGGTACATGGAGTCGGTGTGGTGGGTCGTCAAACAGTTGTGGGACCGGAAATTCATCTACCAGGGTGTGAAGGTGATGCCGATCTCGACGGCGCTCGCCACTCCATTGTCCAATTTTGAAGCCACTTCCAACTACATGGACGTGCAGGATCCTGCGATCACCGTACTGTTCAGGCTTGTGGATGAAGATGCCAGTCTGGCAGTGTGGACCACCACACCATGGACTCTTCCTTCGAATCTCGCTGTCTGTGTCGGGGCCGACATCGAGTACTCACGGGTCTTTGATGCCGCTCGCGACCTGCACTTCTACATTGCCACCGAAAGACTGGCTGCGTATCCGGGGCTGGGCGTTGAACGGACGTGTCTGGGTCGCGACCTGATTGGTCGACACTATCAGCCGGTTTTTCCCTGGTTCGCCAGCGAGCGCGAGCGTGGCGCATTTGTTGTGGTTGCCGATGACTATGTCACCACTGCAAGTGGTACCGGCCTCGTACACCAGGCTCCCGCGTTTGGCGAGGATGACAATCGTGTGCTGCGACAGGCCGGAATTGATGCGTTTGTCTGTCCCGTCACCCTCGAAGGCAAATTCACGGACGAAGTGCCGGATTTTGCAGGCATGCATGTCAAGGCCGCGGACATCGAGATCATTCGTGGGCTGAAGGCGTCTGGAGCACTCTACCGGCACGATACGATCAGCCACAGTTATCCATTCTGCTATCGATCGGATACGCCGCTGATCTATCGGGCCATTCCCTCCTGGTATGTGCGGGTCAGCTCGATTCGCGATCGCCTGCTCGCTGCCAATGCGCAGATTCGCTGGGTGCCAGAGCATCTGCAGGAAGGCCGCTTTGGCAACTGGCTGCAAAATGCCATCGACTGGGCGATTTCGCGCAATCGTGTCTGGGGGACACCGATTCCGATCTGGATCAACGATACCACCGGCAGTCAGGTCTGCATTGGCTCACTCGATGAACTGGAGGCGCTTTCCGGTGTTCGGGTCAATGATCTGCATCGTGAACATGTTGATCCCGTGACGTTCACGAAGCCCGGTGAGGCCGGAGTCTACCGTCGGGTCCCCGAGGTGCTCGATTGCTGGTTCGAGTCCGGTTCGATGCCTTACGCACAACTGCATTTCCCGTTCGAGAATCGCGAACTGTTCGAGGCTGGCTTTCCTGCCGAGTTCATTGCCGAGGGACTCGACCAGACCCGTGGCTGGTTCTACACGCTGACCGTGCTTGCAGCAGCGCTGTACGACAAACCGGCGTTCCGCAATGTCATCGTCAATGGCATGGTACTCGCCGCGGATGGCAAGAAGATGTCCAAGCGGCTGCGGAACTACACTCCGCCCGACGAGCTCATGGAAGAGTACGGTGCAGATGCACTTCGGCTGTACCTCATTACGTCAGGTCTGGTGCGGGCGGAAGAGCAGCGGTTTGTTGATGGAGGTGTGCGCGACATGGTGCGGCGGGTGCTGCTGCCCTGGTACAACGCGTACTCGTTCCTGCGTACCTACGCGCAGATCGATCAGTGGACACCGTCTCGGGACCCGCAGCACAGCTCGAACATCCTTGATCAATGGGTCCTGTCCCGTTTGCAGACACTCAAGGCAGCCATCGCCCAGGAGATGGAAGCCTATCGACTGTACGCCGTGGTTCCGCAGCTCCTCGACTTCATCGAAGACCTGACCAACTGGTATATCCGTCTCAATCGGCCGAGATTCTGGGAAGAAGGAAATTCCACCGACAAGAGTGCAGCCTACGCGACGCTCCATACCGTGCTGGGTGAGCTCTGCCGGATCATGGCTCCGTTTGCTCCTTTCCTTTCAGAACATCTGTATCTTGAATTGTCACGGTTGTCCGAGGTTGGATCGGATCCAGCTTCTGTGCATCTGTGCCCGTTTCCCGACACCCTTCCGGAACTGCGCAAGCCAGAACTCGAGCAGGCTGTGGAATTGATGCAGCGGGTGATCCTGCTGGGTCGACAGAAGCGGGAAGCGGAGAAGATCAATCTGCGCACACCCCTGTCCCGGCTGACCATCATCGGTGAGGCTGGCCAGCGCCTGAGCCAGATCGAAGCACTCATGGCCTATGTCCAACGTGAATTGAATGTTCAGGAGGTCGGGTTCGACGCCGACGAAGGTGCTTACATCGAATTGGTAGCCAAGCCAAATTTCCCCCTCCTCGGCAAGCGGCTGGGCAAACGCATGAAGCAGTTTCAGGCGTCGATCAACGCGTTGCCGGCCGACGCGATCGCCCAATTGAGGCGGGAAGGCAAACTCGCCGTCGACGGTGAGGAATTTTCGCTTGCAGAGATCGATGTGCAGCAGAAGCCGCGGCCAGGCGCGAACATCATCTCGGATGCGACCATCGCCATTGATCTTGAGTGCGAACTCAACGAGTCACTGATCAGAGGTGGCCAGGCGAGGGAGATCGTGCGCAGTATTCAGCGGGCAAGAAAGGACAGCGGATTCCGCGTTTCGGATCGGATACGCCTCCGCTATCGTGGTGATGCACCTGTGTTGCAGGCATTCATCGAGCACCAGGCCTATATCTGCGGCGAAACGCTTGCGCTGGAAATCGTACAGGACCCCACCGCCTCGGCCTTTGCGGAGGATCTTGATGGCCAGCAGTTCGTTTTTTCGATCGAACGGTTGACTGATGGCGCGTTGAAGCCGTCAGTCGGGTGACGGAGGGCGAACGAGCGCCGCGGAGATGGTATGCCTGAACACAAGTTTGTGCCCGCAGCACCCGGGTCAAGCATCGATCATGTGGGTACCTATCAGCGGGTATTGCCGGTCAGCCTTGCGCGAATGTTTGAAAATGCGCTGGACTGGGAGCACCTGCCATTCCTGCACGCGTCCTCATTCACCGGTATCGCATGTGAAGATGCAGGTCCGTGGGGCTGGCGCGCACGCGTTCTGGATGCAAAAGGCAGGGAGTCCCTGCTGGAATTGAGCCTGGATACCACTCAGCGGCGCTGGATCACGCGAACCCTCTCCGGTGAATTTGCCGGTACCGAGATCTGGACGTACGTTCTGGAACGCGGGCCGCAGGAAATCGAGATCATTGTTGACTTTCACGTACCGCGCATCGCGCCTGAATTGCGCGAACGGATAGGTCAGGCCTATGCGCGTGTTTATGAAACGCTCTACGACGAAGACACAGCCATGATGCGGGCCCGACAGGTGTTGCTCGATTCCAGAATCCTGCCTGTGCAGGACAACGCCGAGTCGGTCTGTCTAGGTGAAATGGAAACGCTTGTCCTGCCGATTGCCACCCGTTTTGCCGGTCGTGAAGTTGTCATCCACAGCATTGCCGGATTGCCCGTCGTGCATGTCGCGCGTTGTCCGCATCAGGGGGCGCCGCTGATTTCCGGCCAGGTGACAGGGAACGTCCTTGCATGTCCCTGGCACGGTTATCGGTTTGACCTGAGTTCAGGGCAGTGCACAAGCGGCGCAGATTGTTCGATCGCAACACCGTTTTCAGTCTGGCTCGAAAACGGTGAACTCTGGATCGGGATGCTGAAAAAGGGTTGAGGCGATGGACTCGCCTCGAACCGCTTTGAATGAGAGGGATACCCGCAGGGGAGGAGGGGAGGGGAAGCCGGGTATCCCTCTAAACTGTTGCAACCACCATCTTCTTTGCCTGCCCGGACTGCTGTTCGGACTGGCTGGTTGCCGGGTCCTGGTACGGTGAACCTTGTCTCTGGACTGCCGCCGTTTACTGCTTGGTTGAATCTCGAGTGCCCTGTTCTGCCTCTTGATCCTGGCTGCTGTCCTGACCGTCTCTGGGTTCCTGTTTTGTTACCGTTCCAGACCTCGTCGATGGAATGCATGTTACCTTGGGTAACACTCAATGCAACCCTTGGTAACGCAACGGGGTGTTGCGAATTTGCAACGACCCCTTGAACTGATAAGCTCCGTCGGGCTGCGGCAAGACTCGCAGGGGATACCTCACCATGAATGCCGATTGGGACGACTACCGGCACTTTGCTGCTGTTGTGCATCACGGTTCCGTTCGCGCGGCGGCGGCCCAGCTCGAAGTGAATCCTTCAACGGTCACCCGGCGACTTGAACATCTGGAACGCAGGCTTGGTGTCTCGCTGTTCAGTCGCACCGCACATGGACTGGTCATTACCCGACAGGGTGAGGAACTGGTGGATCGGATCGACAGAATCAGTCGGGAGATCCTCTCGATCGAAAATGAACTGCAAGCCGGCGAAAAGGCCGACGCCGGGTTGCTCAGCCTGTTGTTGCCTAAGTCTCTGCATATCATTCTGCTGCCCAGGCTCGAACAGTTCAGAGCCCAGCATCCCTTGATTGAAATCGAAATCGTGAATCCGCTCGAACCCGCAGCAGTGAGGCAGACGGATATCCTGATCCGCGGGACGCAGACACCCGATCCAGACCTGATCGCGCGCCTGCTGGGACGGCCAGAGGTGGCGGTCTACGCGCGGGCGGATGTTGCGGAAGAACTGTTGGTCAGTCGCCCCGATTCAGCTGTCAGCTGGCTGAGCCTGGTTGATACCGACCTCGGGGAAGATGTTGACCAGGCGCTGCAGGACGACGGCTTCAGCGAGCTTGCCGTGAAACTGCGAAGTTCGTCGGTTCTGCAGCAGCTGGCGGCGTTGCGTGCCGGGCTGGGTGTGGGCATGCTGCCGCGCTGGATGGCAGGCGATGCCTCGGGATTGGTGGAAATTGCGTCTTCGCGGTCACATCTCGCCCAGTCTTTCTGGTTGCTGTCGCGGCCAGAGATGAGACGGGCACTGCGTGCCCAGTTGCTGCTGGATTGGCTGCGCAGCGAATTGGCAGACCCCCTGTATGGTTTTGTCAGGAGTGGAAACTGAGTGCGACTTTTCAGGAAACTCCACACCATGAAATTTCCCGAATCGACCTTGCTGGTGATGCCGATGCACCAGTCGCAAATCGGGCAGAACGAAGCAGGGATGAATGCATGAACGAACGCAGGGCCAGTTCCCACTACTACTTTTCCCAGCGCTTGCGGCTGCACTATCTGGATTGGGGTAACGGCAGTGCCCCACCCATGCTGCTGGTCCACGGCGTGCAGGACCACTGTCACACCTGGGATTTCCTCGCCGGCCGATTTCTCGACACCCATCACGTGGTGGTCCCGGATCTGCGTGGTCATGGCGACTCGGACTGGAACAGAGGCTCCGCCTACCGACATTCCGACCATGTCTACGACCTGGTCAGGCTGATTGAACAACGACGGCTGCACGGGTGCGTGCTGGTGGCCCACTCGATGGGCGCGACCGTCGCCGCCCAGCTGGCCGGAGCCTGGCCGGGAATGGTTTCGAAGCTGGTGCTGCTGGAAGGTGTCGGACTCTGGCCGGGTTGGCATGAAGGCATGTCGTCGCCGGAGAAATTCAGGGCATGGGAACAGCAGATGCTGAAACTTGCCGACCGTGTGCCACGTCGTTACCCATCGCTCGAAGCTGCCTGCCAACGCATGCAGCAGGTGAATCCGAATCTCGATGCCACGATCGCCAGACATCTGACCGTGCATGGCAGTCACCAGAACGAGGATGGCTCCTTCAGCTGGAAGTTTGACAACTACACCCACAGCCCGTCACTGTATCCGATGCCTGAAGCAGATACGGTCGCCCTGTGGAAATCCATTGCCAGTCCGACGCTCATCCTCAATGCGAAGCAGGGTTTTCCGCACCGGATTGGCCAGGATTCAACGATCCGGCATTTCCCCGACGCGCGGATACTCGATGTAGAAGGTGCTGGCCACTGGCTGCACCACGATCAGCTGGATACGGTGGTGGCGCATATTGATCAATTTCTTGGGCCACGCCGTTCAGGCCAGGTGACAGACTGACTGACATGACAACTGCACCTGCGAGATTGAGCGCGGAGTTTCTGACCAATCCCGTCGGACTGCCCCTGGAAATCCCGCACCTTTCCTGGTGTTCGGGTGATGCAAGGCCGGCCGAACTGCAGACGGCGTGGCAGGTGCAGGCGGCGTCGAATGAACAGATGCTGGCAGAGCTGCCCGATCTGTGGGACAGCGGCGTTGTGGAGGGTTCAGACAACCTGACCGTCGTTTATGGTGGCAGGGGAGTAAGTGCCCAGGCCCGTGTCTACTGGCGCGTGCGGACGTTTGACAGCGACGGCCTGTCAAGCGAGTGGAGTGAACCAGCCTGGTTCGAGTTTGCGCTGGACGCTCGGGACTGGCGGGCTGACTGGATAGCGGTTCCCGTGCATGGCACCCGCTCCTGGGGCGTACCGGTGCCCTTGTTGCGCCGTCGCTTTCGTGTTGGGGCAACCGGCCGGAAAGCGCGTCTCTACATTGCCGTACTGGGTGCCTGCCGAATCTGGATCAATGAGTCAGAGCTGGATGTGTCGGAAGTTCCTTCGGGGTACACAAACTATCGAAAGCGAATCCAGTACCGGTCCCTTTGTGTCGACGGTCTTGTCAAGGCGGGTGCCAACTCGCTGACGGTACTGCTGGCTGATGGCTGGCATGCCGGTTTTGCTGACGGTGACACGCGTGAACACTTTGGTTCAAGACCGCAACTGCTTGCCCAGCTCGAGATTGAATCCGCGGACAGACAACCGGTCCGGATTGTCTCGGATTCACAATGGGAGTGGCGAGTCTCACCCTTGATGCGTGCCGATATCAGCAAGGGCGCCAGTATCGATGGGCGGGCGTTCGGAAGTCACCCCGACTATCTGCGACAAAAACGTCAGTGGCTGCCGGTCGAAACACTCCCGCCAACGGATGCCATGCTCGTGCCCTGGGCACAGGACGGCGTCCGACCGATGGACGAACGGGTTGTCGGCACCGTGCAACGAAAGGGTGCGCTGCGAGCCGGTGAACGACGTTGGTGGATCACCTTTCCCGAGGTGATGCTCGGACGTGTACAGGTTTCAGTTCAGGGCTTGTCTGGCACGCACATCAGGTTGCGTTATGCCGCCACAATGGATTGTTCCGGCGCGCCGCTTTTTTCGACCGAATTACAGGACGACTACACACTCAGCGGTGACAGCCCGAGCGAGGCGTTTGTGCCGCCGTTTGTCCGCCATCGGTTCCAGGTGGTTGAACTGAGCGGCGATCTTGCAGCAGACGGACTGCTCAAGGTTGAGGCACTATCGGTACGGCAGTCACTGCAGCCGTCCATTGGTCTGCATTGCGAGCATCCGCTACTGGAGCTTTTCCACGCCCTTTGTCTTCGGCGCAATCTCGAACTGCTGCAGGAGGTTCC
This sequence comes from Pseudomonadales bacterium, assembly GCA_041752315.1. Taxonomy (GTDB): domain Bacteria; phylum Pseudomonadota; class Gammaproteobacteria; order Pseudomonadales; family Azotimanducaceae; genus SYFY01. Next base: position 25,006 of record JBGSHJ010000071.1, on the reverse strand, counting down.
CTGGTCCGGATTTGCTCCGGGCAGCAGGGTGGGCGACTATCTCTCGCTCTTTCCGGTTCTCGATACGCTGGCCATGCAGTTTGATCTGCGTGTCTGGTTGCGAGGTTGGCTTGCGGAAATGTTGACCGGGGAATGCAACCCGGCGGGATTGCCCGAAACGGTTCCACCGCTGCGCCATGCCCGCAGACTCGTGGCCGGTATTGGCAGCGCCGAAACCTTCCACTCACCTACCGGCGGGGATCCGCGGCGGCTCAGTGAGATGGCGCTTTACGTCGCACAGACCCTGTATGTCCACTACGGTGATCGACAGGCACTTGAAAGCGTGTTTCCTTACGTGCGTCGACTGTTGTTCACCCTCGAAGCTCTGCACCCCAATCTGATCCGCCCCATAGACGGTAGCGTATGGCAGCTGAACAACATGGATGCGGACGTTGTTGGCACGGCGTTGTTCAGTGCGGCCGCGCGGATTGCAGTGCGCATTGCAGCCTGGCTTGACCTTGATGGTGAGGCCGATTCCTTTCGCGACCTGGCAGACCGGATTCGTGGCGCGTTCCGCCAGCGTTATGTCACCCAGGGCGGGCTGCTGGTGACCGATTCCGCCAACGCCTACGCCTTGGCGCTTGCCGGAGCACTGCTGGACAAGAACGAAGTTCCCCAGGCGTTCAACCGGTTTGCGCAGATGGTACTTGATGCCGGATTTCAATCACCGGTTCACCCTTTGCTGGTGGACAGGATGCTTGGCGTGCTGACCGAACACGGTCGGCCCGACCTTGCCTATGCATTGATGCTGCAGACCGCAGCGCCAGCATGGCTCGCGCCCTTGATCGATGGCCACACCATCGACGAGTTGCCTGTTTCCCTCACCAGTGCCGCTCCTGTTGGCTGGCTTTACAGGCACGTTGCAGGACTGCAGCCCTCTGCAGGAGGAGGCGATGCCTTTCGCCGCGTCGTCATACGTCCCTGTGTCCCCTTTGGAGAACTGTTTCCGGAAGGTTCACCCTTGAACGCGCTGGATTTCGAGTTCAACTCCCTGCACGGTCGTTACCTCATTCGCTGGTCACTGTTGAATGGTGTGTTCAACCTCCATCTGGAAGTCCCGTGTGGTTGTACGGCACGGGTTGTCCTGCCGGATGGCAGCGAGCACGACGTGGTCGCTGGTCGACACGACTACCGTCTGCTGACCAACGATGCCGATCCGATTCCCATGTTGTCCGAAACCTACTGAGCGCAAGCATGGACGGCATTCACGATCTGGGTGGCAAACAGGGCTTTGGCAAGGTTGATGTCGGGGCCGATGCAAGCTTGAGCGAAGCCTGGGAAGGACGCCTGTTTGCGCTGGTGAATTGCGCGTTTCAGGCCGGTCTGATCGGCAATATCGATCAGTTCAGGCATGCGATCGAACGAGTTGTGCCAGCGGCCTATCTGCAGCACGGTTATTTCGGTCGATGGACCGGCGGCTTGGAAAATCTGCTGGTGGAAAGCGGTGTTCTGACGACGCAGCAGATCAATGACTACGCGCAAGCGCTGGGTCTGCCCCGGGACGCGTTGATCGGCGCGCAACCGTCCAGTCATCCGGACCCGGTTGACTATCCGCGTGGCGGATCTGGCTTTGAACGCAGTGTTGTGTCGCCTCCTCGTTACGGCGTCGGACAGCGCGTGATCACACGATTGAACGGGAAGCCTGGACATACAAGACTGCCGGCGTATGTGCGAGGTCGTGCAGGCGTGATCACTGCGTGGCATGGCGCCTGGGTGTTCCCGGACACCAACGCGCATGGACTTGGGGAAAATCCCGAGCACCTCTACGCGGTCAGATTCAGCAGTGACTGCCTGTGGGGCGAACTTGCAGACAGTCACGCGGAGCTCTGCATCGACCTTTTTGAATCCTACCTGTCCCTGGTGGAACCATCCCATGCATGATCATGATGAAGCCGCTCTCCGGGCCGAGGCACTGGAAGCACTGCTGATAGAAAAAGGGCTGGTCACGTCCTCAGCCATTGATGACCTGATTGAGCTGTTCAACGAACGGGTTGGCCCGATGAACGGCGGTCGTGTTGTTGCGCGCGCGTGGAACGATCCGGAGTTCAAGGCTGCTTTGCTGGCCGACGCCACCCAGGCAATAGCACCCTACGGATTTGTGGGAGGACAGATTGAAAAGCTGGTAGTGGTCGAGAATACCGATGCAGTACACAACGTTGTCGTGTGTACCCTGTGTTCCTGCTATCCATGGGCTGTAATGGGCCTGCCGCCAAAGTGGTACAAGGATCCCGCGTATCGTTCCAGGGTCGTTCGTGAACCGCGCAACGTACTGAAGGAATTTGGCACGCAGATCGGCGCCGAACGTCTCATCCGGGTCTGGGATTCCAGCGCAGAAGTACGCTACATGGTGCTGCCACAACGTCCCGCGCGACTGAACGATGCGGACGAGAGCACCTGCATGCTGGCCATCACCCGCAACTCGCTGATTGGTGTCGAGGAAATCGCGTGAGTGTCAACGAACTCGAAGCGGCGGCGGCTCCACCCTTGCGCAATGGCGAGCTCGATTTTGAGGCACCCTGGCAGGGTCGTGTGTTTGTACTGGCCAGTTCGTTGGCCGAACGCGGAATCTTTGCGTGGTCAGAGTTTCAGTCAGCGCTCATCGACGAGCTGAAGGACGTGACGGTTGATCCGGATCGACCGTACGCGTATTACGAACACTTCCTGCATGCGTTGGCTGATCTGCTGGACAGCAAGGGTATTGTCAGTCGTGGGGAACTCGCGCACCTGGTCGACCAATTTGCAGACCGTGAACACGGGCATGACCATCACCCCCACACTCACGGCCAGCTCCACCGGGACTGACCATCAGCAGTCCCAGGAGTCTGCGCTGCGGTCTGTTGATCGACTGCAACGCAGACCCGGACAATCCTTGCCTGGGTGTTATCCGAACAGATTGCTAACGTGGTGCGAAGCGCTGGCCACCATCCACGCGGATGGTCGAACCATTCATCATCGCGCATTCGAAAATGGCGATCGCCATGATGGCAAACTCCGGCGGTTTGCCCATCCGGCGGGGGAATGCGGCGTCCTTGGTCATCTGGATGGCACCCGCTTCGGGAATACCCTTGGTCAATCCGGTATCAAAGAGGCTTGGGGCAATCGTCATTATTCGTACACCGACCCCGCCAAGATCCCTTGCCATGGTGAGTGTCATCGCCGCTATGCCACCTTTTGCCGCGGTGTAGGCAACTTGTCCGATCTGGCCCTCAAAGGCCGCGATGGACGCCGTGTTGATCATCACCCCACGCTCGCCTTCGGCATTGGGTTCATTTTTCGCCATGATTTCGGCGCCAATGCGATTGATGTTGAATGAAGCGATGAGGTTCAGGTCGATGACTCGCTGAAACACGTCCAGAGGATGTTTGGTGCCATCCTTGGAAACTGTCCGGATCGCTGAACCACCACCCGCAGTATTGACCACGAAGTGCAGTCCACCCAACGCGGCGACCGCTTCTCCCATGACCGTTTCCATGCCAGCGTAGTCCATCACGTTGCAGGTGTGGAAGGTGCCGCCAAGGGCTTTCGCGACATTTGCGCCGTCTGATTTTTCCAGATCGAGGATGGCAACCTTGCCACCTTTCGCGGCGAACATCTCGGCGGTTGCCCGGCACATGCCTGACGCGCCGCCGACAAAAATGCCCTTGCTGCCTGAAATCTGCATCGTGAACTCCTTGAGTTGAGGTCGACATCGCCGACCAACGCCCGTTTGGGCTATTGCTTTGGTTTTTCCTGGCTGGAAGAAGGAAACCGGCGCTGTGCTTCCAGAAAGGACTTTACGGCTGCCGCCGGACCGGCGAACCGGATACGCGTTTGCTTCTGCTCCAGCTGATAGTCGTACATCGGGTCGTAATACCAAGTCAACAGTCTTTCAATCCACCGGTGATGTTCACCGGAGTTGAACGCGTCGTGAATCTCCGTGGACAGCTCCTTGTAGCGGAACCCGCCAAGGCGTCGCTGTATCCGCGCCAGTGCGCTCTGAAATCGCCGTTCCACCAACTCGGGGTGGGTTGTCTGCAGAGGGATATCGACATATTCCTGTTGAATCGAGACGAGGCGTGAAACAAGGTCCGCTTCGAGCAGGACCACCGGCGCGCGCTGCATGGCGCGGTGCACAGCTTCCGGGATGCCAAGTCGGCCGATGGTGCGACTTTCGTCCTCGAGTATGAGTGGCATTCCCTGCCGTGCGAGCAATGCGCAAGCCACGCGGTTTTCGAAGGTGGTCAGCGCGGGTTGGGACGTTGGTCTTGCGCCAAAGGCGGAACCACGATGTTCAGCGAGATCTTCCAGATCAATGCAGGGTTCAAGTTGATGCAGCAGCACGGTTTTGCCTACTCCGGTGCGGCCTCCCAACAGCCACCAGTCGCGGGTGGTTTCCGGTGTGACCTCAAGGGTTTGCAGGCAGAACTGGCGCAGGGCCTTGTAACCACCTTCAACCCGAACGGGCGTGAAGCCTTGGTCAGCCAGCCATTGGGCGGCGATGCGCGACCTGGCGCCACCCCGCGAACAATACAGGTAAGCTTCCGGATGGAGCTGCAGGAAGGCAGTCCAGCTGGCCACACGCGTGTCTCGCACACTACCCGACACCAGTTGGTGCCCAAGCGCATGAGCCGCAGAAGGCCCGTCAAGGCGATAGGTGGTGCCCACCTGGGCCCGTTCGTGATCGTCGAGTATCGGCAGATTGACCGCGCCGGGGATATGGCCTGCAGCAAATTCACCCGGTGAGCGGACGTCTATGGCAGGGCATTGATGAGCCAGCCAGTCCGCCGGCACGGAAGTATTACGGGGCACGCTCGATGATGACCTCACCGGCCTGGAACGTCCTGAGATGTTTTTCGAGGATCTCGAGCACATCGTCCCGCTTTTCGGCCTTGGCTCGAGACAGGGCTTCTTTCTGCAGGGCAACGGCCCGGTCAAATTCTCCGTTGGCGGCATGAATGGCAGCCCAGGTATCGAGATACTCGGGGCGTTGGCGTGCCTCGGCGTCCCGTTCCATCAGCGAGTCCATGACAGCCCTGGCGTACTTTGGTTGCTGGAGCCCTTTCACGTCGGTCACGGTCACCGTCCAGGCGATCTCGTTCACGATATTTGCGTCATCCGGATTGGCCTTGATGGCAGCCTTGTACCAGCGCAGGGCGCGCCCGGGGTTGCCCCGTATGCCGATGCCCCGGGCATTGAGATTGCCCAGGTGAACCATGGCCTCTGTGTCATCGGCGTCGGCCAGTGTTTCCAGCCAGGTGAAGATTCGTTTGTCCGGCTCGATCCTGCTGGAGTCGCTGATGAGCAGTCGGGCGTAGGCATAGCTGGCACGTGGATTGCCGAGTTCACCCGCCTTCACAAAATTCAGTGCTGCCAACGCCTGATCCGGTTTGACGTGATCTCCCTGTGCGTAGAGATGGCCCAGATAGGTCATTGAATCGCTGTGGCCAAGCGCTGCAGCCCTTTCCAGCAGCGGTATGCCTGCGGCGACATTGTCCTTGCCAAATTGTTCATTCAGGTAAAGAACGGCCAGTGCGTACATCGCGTCCGTGGATCCCAGAGCGATCGCGTGCATGTAATTGTCGAGAATCTCGGTCTTGTATCCTTCCCGGGCTTCATCGTTCTCGGCATCCCGTATCTGGTCGCGGAAGATGCCTGCGAGCAGCATGTTGGCCACGATGTTGCCATCGCGGGATGCGGCCCGCAGCCAGCCGATGGCATCTTCCGTGCGCTTGCGGGCAGCCAGGAACGCACCTACTGATGTCTGTGCAGCGCCGTCCGACTCCCGTGCAAGGATGCCGATGATGGCCAGAGCAGCGCTCTCTTCGTTTTCAGGCTCGGTTGGAAAACGGCTCCGCATGGCGGCGTACATGGGAGCCAGCGTGTAGAACGAACTGGTGACAGCCTCACCTTCACGATTGCCAAGCAGCGCGAGGGTGAGTGGATTGCTGGTGTCACTCTGGTAGATGCCGCCCACCGCTTCCAGCTGTCGATGAAGCAGGTGCGCCCTGGCTTCAGCGCGTCCCGTGACCCGGTAGGGAGCTTCGGAAGTGCCTGCAGTTTCCTCAATGCGTGCAACGATCCTGTCCTGCCACTGCCGATGGGGAACGGCTGCGTCCTGCGTATCGACATGATCATAGAACCGGATCATCGCCATATGCCCCGCGAGGCTGCCGTAGTATTCATCCAGTATGGCAGTGCCTATGGCACCAAGCTTGAGGGGCTCGTCCACCATGAGCGCCAGAGCCTGTTCTTCCAGGTCCTGCAATCGACTGAACCGATCACCGATATCCGCAGCGTGTTCCAGCGCCAGCTGCAGGTCTGCAACCGGAACGAGTTCTCCCGCATTGACACGGGCGGCAAGTTCACCATGGTCCCTGGGTATGGGTGCCGACTGGCAGGCGGCCAGCAGGCCAAGCAAGCAGAAGGAGGCCAAAAAAAGAAGTGCGCGCATGGTATGACTTTACAGCATTCCGCGTTGCGGCTGGGGAACTGGGTTAGTATTTTGCTGTCTACCGGATGTCGCTGACGCATCAAGCTTTTGCATTCCGACCGGACCAGATCTGAACCCTGCAAGATCAGCACCCGAAACCTGCACAAGGACACATGTCATGGCGTATTCATCAAAACTGCGTTTGCCCACGATTGAAGAGGCGCTGCCGGGTCGACAGGTAGCCGTACCCATCAAGGACCGGCACTTTGTCAACGGCCGACCACTGCGCGCACCGTTCCCGGTCGGGCTCGAACAGGCTGTGTTTGGACTGGGGTGCTTCTGGGGTGCGGAGCGCAAGTTCTGGCAAACACCGGGTGTCCATACGACGGCTGCGGGTTACAGTGCCGGCCTGACACCAAATCCATCCTATCAGGAGGTGTGTTCCGGTCTCACCGGCCACAACGAAGTGGTTCTGGTTGTTTTTGATCCCGTTCAATTGAGCTATGCGGATCTGCTGCGTGTGTTCTGGGAAAGCCATGACCCGACACAGGGCATGCGCCAGGGCAACGATATCGGCACGCAGTACCGATCCGGAATCTACACCTTCACGGACGAACAACTCGCTACGGCTCGAGCTTCGAAGGCAGGCTACGAGAAGGCGCTGTCAGAGGCGGGCTACGGACCCGTCACCACGGAGATCCTGCCGCTTGGGCCGTTTTATTATGCCGAGGATTACCACCAGCAGTACCTCGCCAAGGTGCCTAACGGGTACTGTGGTCTGGGTGGCACAGGCGTGAGTTGTCCGGTTGGCCTCCTGGTCGACGCCTGAGCAGGACTGACGCCCGTTTTCGAAATACCGGGCCTGAAAATTTGCCGGGCTGGCCGGGCATGAGGCAGACTTCGCGCCCTTCCAGCATCAGTCAGAAGTGTTTCCATGGCCGGTTATGATCACCGTGCGCTCGAAGCCAAGTGGCAGGCCTACTGGGCAGCCAACAGGACTTTCGCCACTCCGAGCGACCGCACACGACCGAAGTATTACGTGCTCGACATGTTTCCGTATCCCAGCGGTGTGGGGCTCCATGTCGGCCACCCCAAGGGATATGTGGCAACCGATGTGGTTGCCCGCGCGCGACGCATGCTTGGCTACAACGTGCTGCACACGATGGGCTGGGATTCCTTTGGCTTGCCAAGCGAACGGCAGGCGGTAAAGGAAGGCATATCGCCACAGGAAGTCACGTCGCGAAACATTGCCACGTTCAAGCGCCAGCTGACCATGCTTGGACTGTCCTACGATTGGGACCGTGAACTCGCCACGTCCGACCCTGCGTACTACAAATGGACTCAGTGGATTTTTGCCAGACTCTTTGAGCAAGGCCTCGCCTTCGAAGCCGAGGTGCCGGTGAACTGGTGTCCGGCGCTGGGTACGGTGCTTGCCAACGAGGAAGTGAAGGACGGTGTTTATATCGAGACCGGCGATCCCGTGGAGCGTTGCAACATGCGGCAGTGGATGCTCAAGATCACCGATTATGCGGAATCGCTGCTGGCGACCCTTCCGGACGTGAACTGGCCGGAAGGCATCAAGAAGATGCAGGTGGACTGGATTGGGCGCAGCGAAGGCGCACTCGTACGTTTTGCGGTGGATGGTTCAAACCAGAACATCGAAGTGTTTACCACACGTCCCGACACGCTCTTTGGATGTTCGTATGTCGTACTGGCACCCGAACATCCGCTGGTGGCAGACATCACAACTGCCGCGCAGCAGAATGTTGTTGTTGGCTATCGCGAAGCCGTTGGCAGGCGATCTGACCGGGATCGAACCAGTGATGCCGCGGACGCACCAAAAACCGGCGTGTTCACCGGTGCCTACGCGGTGAACCCGATCAATGGAGAGCGTGTGCCCGTCTGGATTGCCGACTACGTGCTGGCAAACTACGGTACCGGTGCGGTGTTCGCCTGTCCTGCTCATGATGAGCGGGACCATGCGTTTGCTCGCAAGTTCGGCTTGCCGGTCATCGAGGTCGTGACCGGCGGCAATGTCCAGGAGGCCGCTTATACCGGTGACGGTCCGCACATCAATTCAGGCTTTCTCGATGGCCTGGACAACGCCGCTGCCAAGCGGGCCGCCATCGAGAGGTTGCGTACCGGCAACCATGGCGAAGGCACCATCAACTATCGATTGCGCGATTGGCTGTTCAGTCGGCAGCGTTACTGGGGTGAACCGGTGCCCGTCATTCATGTGGACGGCCAGACCAGGCTGCTGCCACTTGACCAGTTGCCGGTGACGTTGCCCGTCATGGATGACTATCGCCCCACCAGCGATGGCAAACCACCGCTCGCCCGGGCAACGGACTGGCTCAGGACCACTGATCCGGAAACCGGCAGGCCCGCACTGCGGGAAACCAACACCATGCCGCAATGGGCTGGTTCATGCTGGTACTACCTGCGATTCATTGATCCGAAAAACGACCAGGCGGCGTGGGACCCGGAAGAAGAGCGATACTGGATGCCGGTGGACCTGTACGTGGGTGGCGCGGAACACGCGACACTGCATCTGCTCTACTCGAGATTCTGGCATCACGCACTGCACGACCTTGGCCTGGTCTCAACCCGTGAGCCGTTCCAGCGCCTTGTCAACCAGGGAATGATCCACGGCACTTCCTATCGCGATGCCCGGGGCAAGTATTACGCGCGTGAAGAGGTGGTCGAGCGAGAAGGCGAGTGGTTCACCCTGGACGGGACCGCGGTGCAGACCCGACGGGAGAAGATGTCGAAATCCAGATCAAACGTGGTGAATCCGGAAGACATGTGCCGGGAGTACGGCGCCGATTCACTGCGCCTTTATGAAGTTTTCATGAGCCCGCTGGAAGATGGTGGAGACTGGGAGACGGCAGGCGTTGCCGGATGTCGACGTTTTCTTGACCGGGTCTGGCGTCTGGTCAGCGAGGGAAACAAGCTCACGCAAGATGTTGTCGATGCACCAGACATGGAGCGGGCGCTGCATGGTGCCATCAAGCGGGTGCGCCAGAGCGTCGATTCACTCAAGTTCAATACCGCGGTGTCGGACCTGATGGTGTTTGTCAATGAAGCCACCCGCGCCGAGCGGGTGCCCATCGTGTGGTTCGATGCGTTTGTCCGCATCCTCGCCCCGTTTGCGCCGCACATCGCTGAAGAGTTGTGGGCGCAGCTTGGTCACCAGAACAGCGTCAGCAATGCGGCGTTCCCGGAACATGATGAAGACAAACTCAGGCTCGACACCATCACGGTCGCAGTGCAGGTCAATGGCAAGATGCGGGCCTCCGTTGAAGTGGATGCTGGCATCGACCAGGCGGCGCTGCTGGCGTTTGTCCGTGCCGAGCCGAATGTGGCGCGCCATCTGGAAGGCAAGACGATACGGCGGGAAGTGGTCGTGCCAAAAAAGCTCGTGAATTTCGTCGTCAGCTGACCATGAGCCCCGGTGCTCAGTCGAGGGTGGTCCTGGTTGCGGTGCACCGCTGGCAGCGGTGCAGCGTGACCAGCTTGCCGGACTGCACGTCGAACTGCTTGCGCTGGTCGATGACCCATTTGTGATGACCATTGCGGCACAGGGTCACACCCTTTGCCCTTTCCTTGAGACTCGGTCGCTTGAATTTGATGACATCGCCCATGTGCCGATTTAAGCATGAGCGCAGGGCCAAGGGGGGTTTACGAATTCTGATCCGGGCCTGCTAAACTCGCGCCCCGTTTTCCAAGGCACCGCCTCGCCATGTCCGATCTTGATCAAGCCCGTTACTGTTCGCTGAAGACCTTCCGCAGGGATGGCCGGGCTGTGGCGACGGCGATCTGGTTTGCGGCTGGCGAGAATCGTTTTTTTGCGTTCAGTGCCCAGGACTCCGGAAAGATCAAACGTATTCGGAACAATGCACGTGCAGAGGTAGCACGGTGTGATGTTCGTGGCAACCCACAGGGAGAGTATGTGCCCGCGAGTGCGACCGTACTGACCGAGCGGCAGGACATCGACGTGGCTCTTCGTGCACTGCGATCGAAGTATGGGGTTGTGATGGTCCTGTTTGATCTTGGTTCAAAACTCGGGGGACGCTTTGACAAGCGGGCGTATATCCAGTTCAAGCTCATCCCCCCAGTGGTCCAGTCAGGCCGGACGGAATAATCGAGCCATGGTCAAGCGTCTTGGTATTGGCATCGATTTTGGTACGACAAATTCGGCCGCAGCCATTTTTGATGGAGAAAAGCTCGAGCTTGTACAGCTTGAGCGGGATGCCTCGATCATGCCGTCGGCAACCTACATCGATGCGCACCTGCAGACCGATACCGGTCGACTTGCGATCGATCGATACATCGAGGAAAACACGGGTCGTACCGTTGAACTGGTGCCGGAGATCATTTCCGAGTCGAGCCAGTTTGTTGAACATGACGACGAAGAAAATCCAGTGCCTGTCGAAACCGTCACGCAGAAATTCTACGGACAGCCGCTGACGGACAGTGGATTGCCCGGCAGGCTGTTTCGTGGAACGAAGAGGTTGCTCGGTGACGAGCGGGTACGTCGGCTGCTGGTGTTTGATCATCCGTTCCGGCTGGTGGCGTTGATCACGCCTATCCTTCTGCGCATTCGCAAGAGTATCGATGCCCGCTGTGGGCCGGTTGGCAGTGCGCATCTGGGCCACCCGGTCAACTTTGAAGGCCGCGACAACTATCGCAACCAGCTGGCGTTGTCTCGTTTGTCAGAGGCCTACAAGTATGCCGGTGTGCAGCAGCAGTCGTTTTATCCCGAGCCGATTGCAGCGGCAGTGAGCTATCTGCAAACGGGCTCGTTCAAGGGTGAAACCCTGCTGACGGTTGATTTTGGTGGCGGCACGCTGGATCTGTGTGTGCTGCGTCGCAAGGCAGATGGTTTTGACGTGATCACCACCCACGGTGTCGGACTGGGGGGGGATCACATCGACCAGATTCTCTTCAGGGAACTGCTGTTTCCGCTGCTTGGCAAGGGCGAGATGTGGCGTCGACGGGGAATGGACCGTGAAATCGAAACCCGATTTCCGTTCGAGGACTACGAAGACCTGCTCGTGAACTGGGCAGTGACATATACATTGAACCAGAACCGTTACACCACGCCGGTCATGGACTGCATCGCACAGGGTGGGCCTGCAGCGCAGAAATTCCGTCGTCTGCGGGAGATCATCAAGAACAATCTCAGTTATTCCCTGTTTGCCAGGCTCAAGGATCTGAAGGCTGCGCTGTCAGAACAGACCGAAGCGATACTGGATATCCCTGAACTCGACATCGAACTCAAGGTGACCCGAAGCGCGTTTGAAGAAATGATCGTGGAACAGCTGAAGCAGGTGGAACAGGTTGTTGATGAAACGGTAACGCGTGCAGGACTGCGTTACGATCAGATAGACGTGGTGCTCCGGACGGGAGGCTCGAGCCTGATTCCGGCGGTGACGCGCATCCTTGAACAGAGGTTTCCAGGTCGTGTGGACCTGCACGATCCATTTACCAGCGTGGCCGCCGGCCTGGCGATTGCCAACTACAAGGGGCTGACGTTTTCGCAGTGATGTCCTGTGGGCCGTCAGCGTTCCGGTGGCCCCTGCCAACGTGGGTCCAGTGTTGTGAAAAACGACTTGAGGATCCGGTAGGTCAGTCCCCAGACAAAGTGTCCACCCTGCAATCGATACCCGTTGAAGACAGTCAGTTCTCCCTGGATGGGTCTTGCTTCGGTGTCGTGCAGTTCATTGCGCGCCATTGCTGACAAGGGTGCCCACACGACGTCGGCTACCTCGTAGTTTGGTGCAAACACCGGATCGCCGGAGATTTCGAACACGTGTGGCGCGATCAGCATATCGAGCACGCGTCCACGGGGTTGGGCCCGCTCTTCATTCAACGCACCCAGATAGCGGGCGGGGGTGAGGTCGAGGGAAATTTCTTCCAGGGTTTCGCGCATTGCGGCTTCCCGCAGCCCCGGATCGATCGGGTCCCGATGTCCACCTGGAAACGCCATATGTCCGGACCAGGGATCACCATCACGCTGCGCACGCTGGATGAACAGAACCTCGGGATGACCGTGATGTTCCCGCAACACGATGGCCACCGCTGCCTGGCGGGTGGTCACCGCCGGTGTGACCAAGGTCGCACTGTGTACCAGCAAGCGATCACGAATATCGGGTAATTGGAACAAACAGCTATCCGAAGCGGTCTCAGATACCGTGCATCATAACCGCCTGAACGAGGGTTCGCCTCTGCGAGTGGAGTCTTCCAGCAAGTCCGGAGCATCGATCATGCCGAGTTTCATCAACCTGAAGGCTGGTGTAGATTTTGCGGCGCACAAAACGGAAGTTTGCAGCCGTCCAGCCGGTGGTGTGTCTGAACCGGTTGAAAAATGGTCAAGGAAGGGGATGTGATCATGGACAACCTGGCGCGCGCCTTCCGGACAGGTGTTACCTCCGCGCTGATCGGCGCACTGGTTGCCTGCGGCGGTGGAGGTGGTGGCGGCAGTGTGCCACCGGCTGCCGCACCAGCGCCCGCCGGTTTTGATGCGGGCCAGTTTCAGCCCTCCTCCCAGTTCAAGAACCTGTGTGCAGCTCCACGTTCCGGCTCCGGCATTCCCGACCGTCCTGGCACCACCACGGATGAGAACAACTGGCTGCGTTCCTGGAGCAACGAGCTTTATCTCTGGTACAACGAAATCACTGACCAGAACCCGCGCAGCTTTACCACGCCCGATTATTTCGACCGCATGAAGACCTCGGCACTGACCGGCTCAGGCTCAGCCAGGGACCGATTCCACTTCACCATTCCCACGGCCGAGTACGAGGCGCTGTCCCAGTCTGGAATCGAAGCGGGATACGGTGCGAAGTTTGTCATCACCTCGAATCTCCCGCCCCGCGAAGTGCGCGTGGCGTTCATTTCAGCAGGCGGCCCCGCTGCGTTGGCAGGCCTGGTACGCGGGACACGCATCACCTCGGTCGACGGCGCCAGCGTTGCCGACACTTCGGATGTCGACACGCTCAATGGTGGGCTGTTTCCCGATGGAGAAGGCGAAACGCATGGTTTCGAGGTCATTCTTCCAGGCGAAACGGTGGTGCGGGGCGTCACGCTTGTATCAGCCGAGGTCACCGTGGATCCCGTCGACAACGTCAAGGTGCTGAATGTGTCGGGAAGTGATGTGGGTTACCTGCACTTCAACAGCCACATTGCCACAGCCGAAGCCCAGCTGGTTGATGCGTTTCGTTTCCTTGCAGCACAGAACATTGACGATCTGGTGCTGGATCTTCGCTACAACGGTGGTGGCTTTCTCGACATTGCCAACGAAACGGCCTTCATGGTTGCGGGCGCCAATGCCAGGGACAAGGTCTTCGAGGAGATCCGGTTCAATGACAAGCATCCGGTCACGAATCCCGTGACCGGTGCACAACTTCAACCCGATCGTTTTCATGAAACGACGCAGGGTTTTTCAGGCCCGGAAGGAGTGTTGCTGCCGGCGCTCGATCTGCCTCGCGTGTTTCTGTTGACCACCGCGCGCACCTGTTCGGCCAGTGAATCGATCATCAATGGTCTTCGGGGTGCTGCAGTGGAAGTGATTCAGATCGGTGACACGACCTGTGGTAAACCGTTTGGGTTCTATGCCACGGACAATTGTGGGACGACGTATTTTTCCATCCAGTTTCAAGGTGTGAACGCGCTTGGCTTTGGGGACTATCCGGATGGATTCGGCCAGACCGCAGGGGCTGTGCAGACGGCCGGCTGTCGCGTCAGTGATGATTTTTCCAGGGAACTTGGGGATCCCGATGAACGGCTTCTCTCGACGGCGTTGACCTGGGCTGCTACGGGGAGCTGTCCGGTTGGACTGCAGGCCATGGAAGATCCCGATGGAATCGCGATCGACAAGCCTGGTCAATACGAAGCACGGGACGATGGGCAGCTACTGGTCGAACCACCGTTCCCGGGCGCGGTGTTGCGAGAGTGATTCGTCGTTTGCGGACCCTGATGCTGGTCCTTGCGCTGCATGGCGGCTGTCAGGCTGTCACTGAAAAACCCGTGGACGCCCGACTGGGAGAGGATGATGTTGTCGCCAGGGCCCGTGTCCAGACGGCGATGCAGGAAGCCATTGGTGTGCCCAGGATCAACCTTGCCAGGGACGCGTTTGGCAGCGACAGCCTGCTGACGCTCGAGCCGGGTGCCTTTGCCGGCTTCGGGAAGCCAGACACACAGGCCAGAATGCCCGGACGCCCGGAACAGTTCCGGCTCCAGACTCTGGATGGCCACTGCCTGCTGCTGCGTGTGCGTACTGGCCAGTCCATTCCACTTGTCGATGTGTTATGCCAACCTGTCCGTCCCTAAGCCTGCGACAGACCGGGGTTCATCATTTCCGAATTCAGCGATTCACCGATCGTCAGCCGCAGCAATGCCCACCATTGTTTTGTCTGTGGTGAAAAGAACCCGATAGGTCTGCATGCGCATTTCCGGATGGAAAATGACGTCTGCCTCGGAGAGTTCACTCCCGATGAGCGCCACATGGGCTATCCCGGCGTAACCCATGGCGGCATCGTGTTTTCATTGCTCGACGATGTGATGGCCAACTGGTGGTTCATCAAGGGAACCAACTGCTTCACCGCGAAGGCTGAAGTGCGTTACCGGGAACAGCTTGCCATTGGTACCCCTGTGCGTCTGGAAGGGCGTTGCATCAAGCAGAAGGGACGACTGGCCATCATGGAAGGCAAGGTTGTCCGGGTTGCAGATGAAGTGGTGCTCGCCGAGTCAACAGGCCACTTCATGGCCTGGCGATGACCTGTCAACGTACCGGCAGGAATCTGTCGATATGCTCCAGGTCACGCGGACCGATCCAGCCTGACAAACCGGCTCACGCAGGGTAACGACGCCCCAGCCACTCCAGCATCGCCGCATTGGTCTCCAGTGGCCGCTCCTGTTGAATCCAGTGTCCGCAGGCGAGAGTGACCACTTCGAGATCTGCAACCACCTGGGGCAGCGTGTCTGACTTTCGTACCATGTCGTATTGACCGTGGATCATCAGCGAAGGTTGCCGCACACGTTCTTCCACCCGGCCGAGTATTTCCCAGTTGCGCGTGAAATTGCGGTACCAGTTGATGCCTGGTGTGAACGAGTTTCTCTCGAAGCCCGCCACGAAGACATCCAGTTCCTCTTCGCTCATCAGTGGATCCCCTGGCAGGCTGCTTCGTTCGGCTATGCGGATCATTGGCATGCCAGTCCCCAGATCAGTGGCAGGGTGTTGCCATTGATTGGTTCGGTACAGGTTGCGCAGGAACTGGCGGGTGTTGGCGCCGAATGCTGCATCGGCGACACCGGGTTGTCGATTGAAATGCACGATGTAGAAGTCCGCACCAAGGTGTTTTTCCCAGACGGAAACCCAATCCGCGGTGCCCCGTTGCAGGTACGGAACGCTCAGGTTGATGACGGCTTCAACACGATCCGGATGCAGTACCGACATCGCCCAGACCACGATGGCGCCCCAGTCATGGCCAACAAAGGCCGCCTTTTTGTAGCCGTAATGATCCAGCAAGCCGACCAGGTCGCCACACAGGTGCTCGATGTCGTAGTCGGTGACTGACGCGGGGGCAGTGCTGTTGCCATAACCGCGCTGATTGGGTGCGATGACATGGTAGCCGGCGTTCGCCAGTGGTTCGATCTGATGTCGCCAGGAAAATGCATGTTCCGGCCAGCCATGACAAAGCACGACGGGCTTGCCGCTACCGGCAGAAAAGACTTCGAGTTCGATGCCGTTGACGGGGATCAGTGTTGGTGCAGGGAAGGTCATGAGTCTGGTTTTCCGTAGATGCTGACGGCCGGGATCATAACTGACCTGCGCTCTGGTGGGACAATCACTGTACTTCACCGACCCGAGCAAGCGGCAATATGCCGGTATCCCAAACGGAGCAGACGGCATGAAACTGATTGAAACTTCCCACACTCACAAAATTGGTGGCGGCTTTTCCCTGGTTGGACTGGCGCCTGAATTTCGATTCTCCGGAGAAGGCAATCCGCAGTCGGCACCTTCGCAGATTCCTCCGATGCAGTTCCGGCCCGTTGCATTCGCGGTGACGGCGTTCGGAGTACGCAATGCCATCAGCGTCAAGAGGCATTGATCGAGTCGAGCCCGTACCCTCAGAATGCGGTGAACATCACCACTGACTGAGGACAGGCCATGCCGTCGATAGATCGTGACAAGCTGACTCACTACATCAAGCTGGTCGGCGGCACTGTGGCTGCGGGCTTCAATTGTGCGATCAGCTCCGCGGGCGACAAGCTCGGTCTGTACAAGGCACTGACCGCAGCCGGGTCCGTGACCAGCGATGAGTTTGCGGAAAGCACCGGGCTTTCGGAACGCTGGCTGCGTGAATGGCTGCGACACCAGACGGCAGTCGGCCACCTTGACTATGACGTCGGGACAGATCGGTTTTCCATCTGTCCGGAGGCTGCCATGGTGCTGGGCAATCCGCAGAGCCCGGCCTTTCTGGCAGGTGGTTTCGACGCAGTGCTCGCTGCTGCGCCAGCGGTGCCCAAGGTTGTCGAGGCGTTTCGTACAGGTGTCGGCATGACCTACGATGATCATGGGGCCGCTTGTGCCTGCGGCATCGAACGTCTGGGTGCGTACAGCAAGAAGCAGGCGCTGGTCAATGAGGTGCTGCCGCTGATCGAAGGCCTTGGTGAACGACTGCGCAAGGGGGCGACAGTGGCCGACGTGGGTTGTGGTGGTGCGCTGTCCACCCTGGCCATGGCGAGGGCATTCCCAGCCTCGCAGTTTGTCGGGTACGAGATATCCGAACATGCACTGGCACGTGCACGGGCCAATCTGGCTGAAGCAAGGTTGCCCAACGTACGTCTTGCCCATGCGGGACAGGAACCGCTGCCCGATGCAGCAACCTATGACTTCGTGACGACTTTTGATGTCATCCACGACACACTGTTCCCCGCGCAGCTGATCCAGGCCATCAAGGGTTCGCTCAAGCAGGACGGCATCTGGCTGTGTGAGGATATTCGAAGTTATGCAACCTTCGCGGAAAACCTCGCCAAACAGCCCCTCTCTGGCCTGTTGTATGGCTTCTCGATCATGGTTTGCATGTCATCGGGCCTGTCGTCACCCGGTGGCGCAGGGCTTGGCACGCTGGGCTTCTGCGAACCGGTCGCGAGGGCGATGTCCGCCTCGGCAGGATTCACGCGCTTCGATCGGCTTGACTACGACAATCCGTTCAACATGTACTACGTCATCCAGCCTTGAGGACATCATTGATGCATGGCACTGCGCGATCGGACAATGACACGCACAGCCTGGCCGTTGGCTACATCCTCTGGATTTTTGGATTCCTTGGCGCACATCGCTTTTATTTTGGCAAACCGGTGAGCGGCACGATCTACCTTTTCACACTGGGGTTGTTTTTTATTGGCTGGATTGTGGATCTGTTTCTCATGCCAGGACTGGAAGCGAAGGCGGAACGGAGGTTCCTCGCCGGTGAAAAAAGCTATACGGTGTCCTGGGTCTGTCTGGTTTTCCTCGGCATCTTCGGGGTGCATCGGTTCTATCTGGGCAAGATCGGCACTGGAATCATCTATCTGCTCACTCTCGGCCTGTTTGGCATCGGGATCATCTATGACTTCTGGACCATGAATGAGCAGGTGAGTTCAAGGAACCACGAACTGGACAGCCTTTGACCACACTGCGCCTCAGGACAATCGAGGCGCTTGAATATCGGCCACCCGCCACAGTCCGAGGATCTTCCCGGAATCCCGCTTCGGCGACGGGATGTCCTCTTCAATCATGTCGATGGGCTCCGGCCAGTTGAAGGGTGGTTTCTGAAGGTTCAGGAATCGATGCTGCCCGGTGAGCTTGTCTTCATTCTCCAGTTGTCTGCGGTGTGAGGTGGTCAGCAGCAGTGGAATACCACTGCGCTGCATGTTGCCGATCACGCCAGCGATGCGTTCGTAGTCGAGGTGGACCAGGCAATCCCGACACAAGAGTGCATCCATCCTCGGCAAAGCATCGGCAATCAGGTCCAGGCAGATGAACTCGCGGCCTTGTCCACCATGTTTTTCTGCCACGCGAGTCACCAGCTCGGCAACGATGTCCGCACCAACGTACTGGTCAAGTTCGAGCGGTGTATGCGCCATCCAGTGAAAGTCACCACACGGTGCGTCCAGCAGACTGCGGACACCGTGGCGTTTCAGCAGTGCTGGCAACGCTGCCCGCAATCGGGATGTCTGAGCGAGATTGGAGCCGCTGCCAGACACTGAATCGACGTCGCCCCACTTGTTGTTCCGGTAGATCCACTCGAAGATCTGGTCCGTCGAAGACGACGCAAACAGTTTTTTTTCGCGCCGCTTTCGCAGCACTTTCTGCCACCACGATTCGGCATGTCTGGACGGCAATGATCCTGTCATGAAAATTCAACCACAAGGATCAACCACAAGGACAGGACAACCACAAGGACACACATGGCCAGTTTGTAGGAATGTTCGCACAGACTTCGCCTGCAATGTGTGCCTGGGGGATCTACGTCGAGGGGATCTACGGCTCAAACGTCTCCGCCACCTCGACCGAACCACCCATCAGCAGGATAGGGCAGCCTTTTGCCTTGGCGATGGCATCAATGAGGTCCCGGGCATTGACCACGCTGTAGCCGGTGGTCGGGTTGGCGCCACCGTTGCTGACAACACTTCCGTCGTGGAGGACAGTGGTGGATGCCCCCACTGGATTGCCGCCGTCGATCACGTCAGCACCCAGGGATCCAAACCACTGCCCCCAGGCGGCCATGGCCTGCTGGCCTTCTTCCATGGTCGCAGGCATTCGACCACCGTGGTAAACGAACAGATATCTGGCCAAATCTTGTACTCCTGTTTGCGGACGGGGAGGCTGACTTATCGGGATACCGAGTAGATTCGAAATCTGCCATCAGTACCCTTCCGGTGATAATACAACAGCCGTTCATCAGGGCTCAGTGTTGGCGCTTCAACGTGCCCGACTGCTGCACTCACGGGTTGCACGGATCCAAACGGTTGGTTGGCAGTTGGTCGGGTTGCCCTGTAGATCGCCAGTCCACCCTGGCTGAAACGTGTGAAGAACAGCTCCAGTTCATCTTTCGAGATGGCGGCTGCGTATTCAAGGTCCGACGTGTTGATCGCTTCGAACACGGTGCCCGTTTCCTTCTTGAACATATCACCTGACTGATGAGCCACGGCCAGATCCGCTTCGTGTGGAACGGGATCACCGGTGAAAAGCCCTACCGAGTAGTAGATGGTCCTTCCATCTGCGCTCACTTCCACATCAAAGTTGAGCCACCCTCGTTGGCGTCGTGAAATGCCCTCGACAAGCACCGGACCGGACAACGACTGCCCGCTGAAGTTGCCACGATGGATCGTTTCCAGAGACTGGTCGTAACTTCGTGTCGACACAAAATAGAGAGCGCCCGCGATATCCATCGTTGGCACACCGTCAAGCGCGGTGCTGTTGGCTCCTTCCAGCAGACCTCGATAGATGAACCTCGAAGCACTGACGCTTTCGGCGAAGTGGATGTTGGTGTCCACCTGTGGGTCGTTGCTGTTGTTGAAAAACAGGAAGCGCCCATCCCGAGACATGAACGGCTCCATCGCATCGTCGTCGTAGTTTTCGATGGTGACCTTGGTTGGGGAGTGAAAGGCGGCATACCCTTCAGGTGGCTTGTTTGCGCAAGCGACCGATGCTTCCGGCACACAGCCGCAGGCAACCAGGCAAATGAGTGTCAACCTGGCCAGGCGGCGAATCACGCGATGGTTACTTGATGAAGTATCCGGATACCTTCCAGGTTCCATCCTGGTCTTTCATTGGCGTCACGGTTTCCGTTGCGCCACTCAGGTTGGCAAAATCGGTCTGAAACTGAATGACCACGTACTCCCCCTCGGGCGCTCCCGGTAGTGTCCTTGTATATTGGAGGTTCTTCACGGTACGCATTCGGGTTGCACCCAGCCGGGAACGAATGGACTGCATGGTACGGTCCCATTGTTCATTTGGCAGTGCAGCCTGGAACAGACTTGCCGACTGTTTCCAGCTTTCGTCATAGTCGCCCGCATCGATCAGTGCCAGCCACTGGACTGCGGCTGCCTGGGCGTCGCCGGTGTTGTCGACGGCCTGGGCTGGACCTGCCAGGCTCAGGATCAACGCCAACAGGATCGAGGGTCTGACGATTGGTTTCACGGGCGTTCCATGGATGATCGTGGTGAGGGACATTCTGCTGGAAATTCATGCATGTCCTCAAGTTATGAGCAAGCTGTCTGGTTCACGTCAGCTGTTCTTCCGCACTACGGGTGTCACCCGGTACTTGTTGCCCTGATCGCCTGTTGCCCGTTTGTCCAGTCGAACTCAGGTCCCCCTAACAGATTGACGAATCGGCGGCTCACTGAGCTGTCGAAACTGCGTTCACAACCTGCAACGAAGGCAATACGCTTTCGAGGCTGGAAGTCTGCAGACCAAGGGCTTGTTGTACAAACTCCAGCTGCGCGCCGTCGGTGTCGGGATTGAACCGCCGCTGTCGTCCAGCCGGGCCGACCAGGACCTGGGCGAAGGTTGTATGCACTACCTTCCCGCCTGCAACCCTGGAGATGACGCCCTGGTCCCTGAATTGTCCTGGCCCACCTTCCCGTAACAACCACGTACCTTCCGGTTTTGAACGCAAGTGGTCTTCTGCCGTTATGCGGTCGATCTTCCCTTGATTGACCGGATTCAATCGCCACCCTTCCGTGTTCAGGAAGTGTTCGGCCGTGCCCACCGTTTCTACTCCAATGATCAAGGCCACACCCTTGAGAGCAACTCCGGCAGTTTTCAGGGCATCCAGTGCCTGGAGCATGCGCAGCCTGTCTGGCATGTAGTGACCACTCTTGTCGCTTATCGAGTTCAGGGTGCCGTCGCCGTTCAGATAGAGTTCCCCAGCCCCACGAACGTTTCCTCCGTTGCGAAGACTGGAGTGGTGGAATTTACCGCGCTCGTAGTTGCCCACGAGGACCGTTCCATCTGGATGAACCACGAATGCCACCGGTTTGCGATTACCCCGATTCAAAGGTTGATTCGACTCCATTCCGATCCTGCCGTTGTCGAGGCGCAGTCTGTGCGCCTGACTCTGGTTTGCATCCAGATAAGTCACCGGCGAGGGGTATGCTCCGAACCTTTGCCGCAGGCTCGTAAATTCATCCTTGCCTGTAACTGGTTCATCCCGCCCGGCACGTATGACCCAGTCTTCAAAGTCAGCCCCTGGTCTGCCCAGTTGTGTCCAGAGAGTCTCGAATGCTTCGACGTCTCTTCCGTAGAGGTGATTTGTGCTTTTGAACTCGTAGTCGTAGCGCTCGTCGAGGGCAACAGTCCCCGGAGTGCCACCCCATGGGGTGCCGTCCTGGACCCGACGGCCCGAGGCGAGTTGCCGGTTTTTCGTCAGCTGCTGTTCGGGAGTGAGTCGTTGCAGAGGCACAACGTTTGAAGTGCCTACCCTCCGGTTCGCAGACTGCAGTGGTGAATTGACGCCTGCAGGCCGAGCAGGATCTACAGCCACCTGCCTGACCGCGGTAAAACCACTGGTCACTTGTGGGCGCCGGGCTGCGGCAGCGGCGGCTTGCGCTCCCTGCGCAGCAAGGAGAGGGAGGGCAGTATTGGCTTGCACCATCGGGCCCGGGGCTGAGCGCAGCATTCGGGTGACGGCTGCTTCAGGAGGTTGTTCTGCAACACTGACCAGCGCTCCGCCATTCCTGGGGCGGTTGCCTGGTGTCGGTCGGGCCGTAGTTTGTTCAGCCGCGGCGACTCGTCTCACTGCGATTGGCGGTGGCGGATTATTGGAGGTGCTCGCCGTTGCATCGGATGGCGGTTGTACCTGCGCGGCGACACCTCGTGGGGCTCCAGCCATCGGGAGGTTGACGGCCTGCCGCTGGACGTCAGCGATCAGGTCATTCATGGCTTGCTCTTCATTCACTATCGCCCGCTGCACTGTCGCTGCCTGCGTTGTTCGTTGAGTACGCAGGGAGGTCAGTCTGTTCTGCCTCTGCGACGCTTCTCTGTGTGACGGATCAATCTGTAGCTGTCTTGCCAGATTCGAGATCTCGAGATCGGTCTCACTGAGACTTTTCTTCGCCTGGACGAGCGTTGCTTTCGCAGTCTTGTGAGCTTGTACCTTCGCCGGATCACTACTGGTCTGTTGGGCGATTTGTGTCGGGCGCGAGATAGTGGGGGCTGAGTTCGGGACGCTCTTCGGTACCTTGTGAGGCTGCTGCTTGGGGGTCTTCCCTCCACCTGCTCCACCCACGCCCCCGCCGAATGTCGTTAGCGGAACAGCGCACAGCAGTACCACAACCAGCAAACCGAGCAGATTTTCGAATCGTCGCAGCATGATTTTTCCTTCAGTCTGCAAGGGACTGGATTGGCGCAAGTGTCCGCCGATTCGAATCGGCGGGGGCTTCACCATCTTCTTCGATTGTCCCCATAAGGATCGCGGCCCGATCCATGAGTTCTACCTCATCTGGCTCGGCATACATCAGCAGCGAGAAGTTCTGGCCTTCGATGTTTGTTTGTGCCAACAGGTCGCTTTGTTCCAGGCCGGAGACCGGCACACCTTGCCAGAACCGCAAGCGAGCCAGCAGTCCTGTAAACGGTGCCTGGGAACCATTCACCGAACCCAGATGAAACATTTCCGCCGGAATTCCCGCAGTACCCAGCGGGATCACGCCTACCGAATTTCCGTCTACAAAAAACTCGGATAGTGTCGGGAGTAGGACACCAGGGTCACGCTGTGCATGCGCCCGTCGCTGAAATCAAACGGGAGGGCTGCGTACCCGCCACCGGCATATAAACCGATGGCCCTGCGGTCTGCCTGGACATGTACGGAGTACGCAACGCCGTCCTCTCCCTCCAGGGAAAACAGACAAGGGTCGTAGGCCGGCTCCTCGATCCAGGTCGCCGCGACCCAGAATTCAAGTGTTGCCGGAGGAGACATCGTCAGACTGACGCCTCCCTGGAAATCCAGTCCACTTGCGACATCCAGCAGCAGTACTTCATCTGTTGCCAGGGCTTCGCCACGTACCGAGGTGATCGGTAACACGGCTGCACAGGTAATCAGCAGGACCGTACAACTCATACGACCAAGGTAGCGCACACGTTCCTCCTTCTCCGTCTGGAAAAATCGAGCCTATCACGAGTCATCTGCTCCAGCGCCGAGGTCGGGCGATCTCGGCTTCCTGTTTGGAAATGGCAGAAGTGTTGGCATTGAACCAATGACAGCTTCAGCAGTTCTTTGACTTTTTGAGCAATATTCATGCCCGGCCGAGCTGACTTGGATTGCCTGCCATGGTCACCCA
This sequence comes from Pseudomonadales bacterium, assembly GCA_041752315.1. GTDB lineage: Bacteria > Pseudomonadota > Gammaproteobacteria > Pseudomonadales > Azotimanducaceae > SYFY01. The sequence continues at coordinate 1,230 of JBGSHJ010000071.1, read as the reverse complement.
AAGTCCCACAAAAGGGCTATGTCAGTAACCTCCGCCGTGAAAGGACCACCACCCCGCGGTCGGGTTGGACCAGCTTTGCAGCCAACATCGTGAGAATTCCTAAACTCATCAGCCCAGCGACTGCTGCCAGAGGGAATCCGTTGGGGAGAACAGGGAGGTTAGCGGGTGTCTTCCGTGAATGGTCTGAATTCCGATTCGGATAACGCCGAGGGGAAGACATGATCGACGAGGTGAGCCGAGGACTCGATCATGCGCCGAGCGCCACAGACGGGACAGAAGCCACGACGTTTGCAGGAAAAGGCCTCAAGGTGCCCGTGACGGCAGCCGTTGCACTTCACCTGCAGGAAGCCGAGAAGAGAGTGAACCGTATGCGCGTGGATCCACCCAAGATCATTCGGCGGTTACCTCCTGCGATGGGGTCATGAGGAGGAGATTTGAATTCGACTGCAAGCCGGTTACGCTGTTGCCGCACCGTGACTACGACGACTCACGTGAGGTGGAGGCTGAAATGATCGAAGGTTCCTGCCACTGCGGACTGGTTCGATGGCGCTTCGACGGAATGCCGGAAGGCGCCACCGCTTGCAATTGCACGGTCTGTCGCCGCTATGGCGCGCTGTGGGCTTATGACTTTGAAGGCGAGCGGATCCATGTTTCAGGGCCGACCCGGGCCTATATCCGGGGGAATATGGTCGAGTTCCACTTCTGCCCGACCTGTAGCTGCATCGCGTTCTGGCGATCACAAATACTGGAGGAGGGCAGCCGTCTGCGGATGGCAGTGAACCTTCGACTGACCGAACCGGACCCCGTACTGCATATTCCCATCGATCACTTTGATGGTCTGAAGACGTTTGAAGATCAGCCACGTGATGGTCGAAGTGTCGGTGATTACTGGGCTTGATGGGAGATCGATGGTCCTGTCGCGACTGACTAGCCCATGGACGTGCTGGATGGAACTCAGCCGCTTCGCCGCGACTCTGCGGCAACTTCGCCGGGTAATAACATGGAACTACTTAATTGAGGGGGTAAGCTCATGAGGAAGACACAAAAAGTGAAAGGTGCGGCGATGCGAAGGTTCGTGCTAGGAGGCGATTCGCCGTCGATTTGTAGTTAAACGGACTTTGCTCGAGATGGCAGGAGCACGAGACAGGAAGATCACTGTAATTGGCGTACGAAATTGCCTAATCGGGGTGGTGCCGAATTCAGAACTCTTTTACGCTTCGAAGCGCTGCC
>JBGSHJ010000070.1:0-100616 GCA_041752315.1 Pseudomonadales bacterium | reverse complement strand
AGCCGGGGAATTTCGGCACGACCCGCACCCCGCTCCATGCGCGGCACAAAGGTGTCAGTCAGCACGCGTGCCCCGGTCGCCTTGGCAATGCGCTGGGCAAGTGCCGCCCGCGAAGCCGTGATCAGCCCGTTCATCAGCAGCACCGCCGGTTCCCCAGTCCGCAGCGCCTTCGCCGCTGCATCAACCTGTTGGGAATCCACCGGCCGTGGCGCACGTCGTGGCAATGGTCTGGCAACTGCCATGGTACGGTTCCACGCGGTGTCCGCCGGCAGAATCAGGGTCGCGACCTGACCCGGTGGTGACAAGGCAGCCTGCACTGCACGTGCGCCGTCCGCACCTACGTCATCCGCTGAATGGGAGACATTGACCCAGCCGGATACCGGGCGTGCGATGCCCTCCACATCCGAGCTCAGCGGCGCGTCATACTTGCGGTGATAGGTCGCATGATCCCCCACCACATTGACGATCGGCGTTCGCGCCTTCTTGGCGTTGTGCAGATTGGCGAGCCCGTTGCCGAGCCCTGGTCCGAGGTGCAGGAGCGTTGCCGCCGGCGTGCCGGTCATTCGGCCATATCCGTCCGCTGCGCCGGTGACCACACCTTCGAACAGACCAAGTACGCACCGCATCCCGGGGTTGGTATCCAGAGCGGCTACAAAATGCATCTCGGAAGTTCCGGGATTGGTAAAACAGACGTTGACACCGGCATCGACAAACGTCTGTACGAGGCTTTCCGCTCCGCTGCGGTCGCGCCCTGAAGAATCGGAATTCGTGCTCATGACATCCCTATTGTTGGCAGAGGGGTTGGCAGAGGGTTGGAACAGGCATTGGCACAGTCCTGAACAGGAGCCCCCCCGCGGACTCCATCCGCGAAGTATGCCCAGATCGCGATTGACAGGGAAACGCCGATCTTGATCTGATCCAGCCCAGATGACACAGCCCTCACCACCACTGCCCCGCATCATCGCCTTTGGCGAAGCGCTCACCGACATGCTGCGGCAGCCAGGTGATCGGTGGTGGGCAGTACCCGGCGGAGCCTCGTGGAATGTCGCGCGAACCCTGTGCAGTCTTGGCCTGCCCGCCACGTTTGCCGGTTCGATCAGCAACGATGTCCTGGGCAACCAGATCTTCCGTGCCAGCGAAGCGTCCGGCATGGACACACGATTCATCCAGAGAGTCCCTCACGCACCTCTGCTGGCCATGGTCGAACCCCAGCCCGGACCTGCCTATTTTTTCATTGGCAATGCCAGCGCCGATCTGTTTTTTGATCCTTCCGCGCTTCCCGCTGGATGGATTGATGAACTTGACTGGGCCCATTTTGGCGGCATCAGCCTGGCCCGCGAACCACTCGCCGCCACGCTGGTGGCGATGGCGCAGCAGCTGAAGTCCCGTGGCAAACGCATCAGCTATGACCCTAACTATCGATCATTGATGGACCAGCAGTACGACAGGACACTCCAACGAATGTGCCAACTGGCGGACGTGATCAAGGTTTCGGATGAAGATCTGCGCGGGCTGTTTCGTTGTGCCGATCCGATGCAGGGTCTGGTGCAACTGCAAGCCTGGGCTCCTCAGGCGTGGCTGCTCCACACATCCGGCGAGCATGGAGCAACGCTGTACATCGGCTCGAATGGCTGGCACGCCCCACCTCCGGCAATCGAACTGGTCGACACCATAGGCGCGGGTGACGCTGCGATCGCCGGCCTGATTCACAGCCTGTATTCGTTTCACTCCACGGCAAGTGCCGAAGAACATCTGCGGTGGGCCATTGCCGCAGGAGCCGCTGCCTGTACCTCTGCCGGTGCCGGTCCACCTCCGTATCAGGTCGCAGCGGCGCTCAGGGCGTTGATCGTTCCGACACCACTGCAGTGATGGAGGAGCGGTTGGAGGCCGGTATTCGCCGTCTGCACAGACGGCCTGTGCAACAGCCATGAGGTGCATGGCCGGGTTGATCAGGCCCTTGCCCGCCATTCGCGAACCACCAGATAAGACAGCGGACCAAACGAACCCGCGACCAACGTCACCAATACAAACGGCCAGGCGTTGAGACCCCGGGAACGTGCATCGTCCACCATCCAGACACAGGCGAGGACACACACGATGACCAGATCAACAAAAACCTGTGCACCACCCCAGCTCTGGAAATGCGGCTCGAGGATGCCGAGGAAACCGACATCGAGCAGCGCCAGGACCGTGAGTACGGAAAATGCGGTGATGCCTGCGAACAACAGCAACAAGCGAATGGACAATCGATCTCTCCGGGCTGTTTGGTGAGGACCAGATTGCATCGCCCAGTGCGTCTGTACAATTACCCGCCAGGTTATCCGATCGACCGCCTGGAGCCGCCGCTCCCTTGACTCACCCAGGAGCCTCCCCTCTCAACACGGGAGTTTCAATCGGCCACTGCAAGCAGGCTCCATCCTGAAAGGATGCATAGTCGAGAACCCTGGTTACATAAAAACCGCGGACAAATCGGCTGAACAGCGCACATCGTTCTTTCGCATCCAGCACTCGGGAATCATCATCGAGCATTGCAACCACGGATTCGATGGTCACGGATTCGTTTGACATCCGCACACCACCACCGGACACCGAGTCCAGAACCATGAACCTGTCATCTCCGGGTGGGTCGCCCCACACCTTCCATTCAGGCAGATCGCCATTCAATCCACGACCGGGTGAGCCTGTGCGAGCAAAGTGGGTCCAGTACGACTGCATCTGTGCCGAGAGTGTGGAAGTCGAACGCAGATCGTCATACATCACGTCCGTAAACCAGCCGAGGTCGGTGAAGCCGAACACAAACAGCACATCCATGGCATGGGCTGCACCAAGCAGCCTGGACAGGTCAAGCCACGCCAGTTTGCCTTGTTCATCCCAGTCGAAGCGGTAGCCATAAACTTCATCCCTGCCACTGGCCCGCATCCGCGCGAGCGGTTCATCGCTACCTTGCGCTTTCCATAACAAGCCGCCGTACTCACCTTCCAGATCGAACCCACGTTGATCAACGATGCCAACGGGGATGCCCATCACCCGACGAACATGTTTGGACACCACCATATCAAACAGCTTGGTTTCTTCACGGTTGGTTCCGGCGATGAAGGGCACGGCGTTGTACAGATCCGGGTTGGTTACGGCAGCCAGCGGGTCCATGTCGACTATGACGTGTCCATCACGGATGACCTGCGGAACGTAGTACATCGCACCGCCAGCACTTTCGCTGAAGATCGAGAGCAGTTCGGCAGCAGTCTTGCTGCGGAGCCAGGCATCGATCTGCGCATTCGACATTCCTGCGATGGCTGTCTTCGCGGCCGCACGACCCTTCACCTTGCCTTCCGCCAGCAGGTACTGCAGCAGAAATTCGTTGGTACCCGGGACCCGCCGCGGGTGATCGTCTGCAAAACCCTCCGCTTCGGCGCGTCGCGTACTCATCAGGATTCCACTTTGTGCGATCGCCTTGTGAAACAACCCTTTCGCGGGCGGCGATAACAGAAGCGCATACACATCCACTCCACCCGCGGACTCGCCAAAGATCGTGACGTTGTCCGGATCGCCACCAAACGCGGCAATGTTGGTTCTGACCCACGCAAGGGCCCGGATCGTATCGAGGGTTCCGTAGTTGCCGGACGCATCCTCTGCGTTCGCCGCCTGCTCGCGCATCGCCGGATGACTGAACCAGCCGAGTACGCCCAGACGGTACTGCACGTTCACGACAATCACGTTGCCGGTGGCAGCCAGCCGCGAAGCATCGTAGATCTGCGCACTGCCCAGCGAATTGCCCCCACCATGGATCCAGACCATCACCGGCAGGCGGTGTTCTTCCTGCAGGATGGCGTCAACAGCAAGTGGCGGCGCATAAACATCCAGGTACAGGCAGTCTTCGTTGCCTTTCACCTTGGTCGAGTCCGGCATGTCCAGTTGGGGGCACTCGCTGGCGGAGGTCAACATGGCGCGCGTTCCGTCCCAGGCGGCGGGCTTCAATGGCGCGCGCCAGCGCAAATCACCAACGGGTGGTGCTGCAAATGGAATGCCCTTCCAGACGTGTACCGCGCGCTCCGGATGCACGTAACCCACCACTTTGCCCTGCTCGACCGTTCGCATCGTCACCGGATCGGATGCAGGCGGCGGTCCATCCGCACCTCCGCAGCCTGCCAGCACGCACAACAGAAGCAGCACGGTTGACAGGTTTTTGGACACGATCTGGCGCCCACGCCGATGTGTGAGGGACCCCTGTCGCCGCGCCGGCATCGTTTACTCTCCTGTCATGATCTTTTGGGTGCCAGCAGGCGGGCAACTCCATCCTTGCCATCGCTCAACAGTCCAGCCCGCCCATAGAGAAAGAGCTTGTCACGCGAGTCTGCTATGTCCAGATTCCGCATGGTCAGTTGTCCGATTCGGTCGGCGGGCGTGAAAGCACCTTCGCCGCGTTCCATGGTCAATCGCTCTGGCTGATAGGTGAGATTCGCGCTGCGGGTATCCAGCAGCGAGTAGTCATTGCCACGACGCAGTTCGATCGTCACGTCGCCGGAGATGGCACTGGCGATCCACCGCTGGGCCGTCTCGCGCAGCATCATCGCCTGGGAGTCGAACCAGCGGCCCTGATACAGCAATCGACCAAGTCGCCGACCATTGGTACGGTACTGCTCGATGGTGTCTTCGTTGTGGATGCCTGTGACCAGACGTTCGTAGGCTATGAACAGCAATGCCATGCCCGGCGCTTCGTACACCCCCCTGCTCTTCGCCTCAATGATGCGATTCTCGATCTGGTCCGACATCCCGAGGCCGTGACGCCCGCCAATGATGTTGGCTTCGAGCATGAGGGCAACCGGGTCGGTATAGGTCACACCGTTGAGCGCCACCGGCACTCCTTCCTCGAAAGTGATGCTGACAGTTTCCGGCTTCACCTCCACTTCATCCTTCCAGAAGGCCACCCCCATGATCGGATTGACGATACGGATACCCTTGTCGAGAAACTCGAGGTCCTTGGCTTCGTGGGTGGCTCCCAGCAGATTGGAATCCGTCGAGTACGCCTTCTCGGCGCTCATCCGGTAGTCGAATCCGGCGGCACGCAGATAGGCGGACATCTCCGCCCGACCACCAAATTCGTCGACAAACGTCTGATCCAGCCATGGTTTGTAAACCTTGAGATCAGGATTGACCATCAATCCATAGCGGTAGAAGCGTTCGATGTCGTTGCCTTTGTAGGTGCTGCCGTCCCCCCAGATATGGACGTCATCCTCGCGCATGGCCGCGACCAGCATCGTACCGGTAACGGCCCGGCCAAGGGGCGTGGTGTTGAAGTAGGTCGCTCCAGCCGTGGTGATGTGGAAGGCGCCGCTCTGGATCGCGGCAATCCCTTCGGCGACCAGTTGCGAACGACAGTCGATCAGACGCGCAAGTTCGGCGCCGTATTCGGTTGCCTTTCGTGGAATGTCGTCGTAACTGGTTTCGTCCGGTTGACCGAGATTGGCGGTATAGGCGCAGGGAATGGCTCCTTTGGCCCGCATCCAGTGAAGCGCCGCACTGGTGTCCAGACCGCCCGAAAAGGCGATGCCAACCCTGGCACCAACGGGAAGAGACTGAAGGATGACTGACACGATGACGCCTGCCCTGATTGTGGAAAAGGACGCGATATTATCATCAGGAGCACACCTGGCTCAGCTTGCCGAGCAAATGGGAACAACGGCGGTCACTGCGAATCTGACACTGCCGGGTCTGCGCCACTCCGGGAGTCACCTGGATATGTCCTCTCGTCGAATACGCGTGCCAGGACCATCTCGAATGGGAATGCAGCGCCCGGGTCCACCTTGCGTCGCTGTGACCGGTCGCAAGGCAGCACACCATGATCGAGGTCTGAATGACGCACAATGCCTTCGCGCGAAATGGCACGCCGGGACGTGATGTCCCGCAGGAGAAGCACCAGCGAAGACAATTGGGCATCCGGAAAAGGATCGACTCCATCACCGTCATTGATCAATTCGATGGCAATGGACCGACCACTGAAAGTGAACACGTGGTGCGCCAGCTGGTCTTCAGGGACGCTCGCTCGCCTGGTGCCATCCCGATCGATCATGTAGTGAATGCCAAGTACCGGATGCGCTTCGATCTGGCGGATGTTGTCTGCCAGATTGCCCGCCAGCACCCAGATCGGCCGCCCGCTTGCCGGATCACAGAACGGTCCACCGGTTGAGTGAAGGACAATCATGTCGATCGGCTGTGCCCGCATGCTACCCGAGTGTCGCGCCTGCACCAGAGGTGAAACAGCCACCACCATCAGCAACAGAGCCACTGCCACGCGCAGTTTCAACACGCGCCTGTCGCCCGATCCGGTAGTCGCCTGACCGCGCCTGTTCACTCGGGGTCCCGCGTCCGATTGCTGCCCGATGAGCGTCGAACGCGAAGCAGGACCTGGACCGCAACCGCACCCACCATCAGGGCGGTCAGCAGAAATGGAAGTTCCGGCATCAGTCGGTACAGGCCTGGCCCCAGCAATGGTCCGACAATCCAGCCAGCCGACGAACACGCGGCACTGACACCGGCAACCGCGCCCTGTTCTTCTGCGGTTACCGCCAGGGAAGCCCCGGCGCTGAAACCGGCACCTGCGAAGCCCATCCCAAACCCCATGCAGACGTTTGCGAAGATGAACGTATTGAAGGAAGCAAACAGTGCCATCAGCAGCAGGGCCAGAGCGATCAATGGCAGCCCGATGCCGAGCCACGCAGCAGGTGACAGCGTGACACGCTGGACAATGACCGACTGCGCCAGCAGCCCGGCCAGCGCCGAGGCCATCATGGTGTAGCCAAACGCGCTCGCCCCGCCCGCAGCATCAAGATGCAACGCATCCTGGATACGGAAGGAAAGGGTCTGCTGTACCACGGCGGCACCCATGAACATGAGAATGCCGGGTACGATCCAGGGCAGGAGACGTGGGTCGGTGAACTTCACCTTGGGGCGTCGCACCTGGCTTGCGGCCCGGGGAGCGGAAGGCAGATAGATCCAGGACAGCACTGCAGCGATCGCTACCGAGGCGACCGCCAGTACAAATGGCGCCAGCAGCGACACTGTTGCGAGCAGCCCACCGATGGCGGGCCCGGCAATCGATCCGAGGTTGTTTGCCGCACCGATTCGCGCCAGGCCCTTGGCACGACTGCCAGCACCGGTGATATCCGCAATATAGGCACCTGCCGCGGGCTGGGAGGCAGACATGAGGGTAGCCTGGGTCATGCGCGCGCCAATCATGCACAACCAGGCATAAATCGGGGTCATCAGGCCTTCGAGGGCAAACCAGAAGCTGGCGGCGAACAATGAACCGCCAATGACATACCCGAGCTGACCAATCAGGAAAACCGGCCGCCGGCCAAATCGATCACTGGCACGTCCCCAGTAAGGACCAGCAAAGAAAAAAACCAGTGAGGATGCCGCGATGATCGAACCGACCTGGATTTCCAGCAAGCCGACTTCGCGTCCAATCGATGGCAGGACGGCAAACATGGCGCTCTGACCCAGTGCCTGAGCAGCGATGCTGCCGCATAGCAGAAGGTAGACCCGCCGATACGAGATCGCCGCGCTGTGCGGTACTGCATCCGACATCCATGACTCCAGGCAAACTGCACAACGCTCCCACCCTCTGGCCCGCAAGGCCGAAAGACTGGATCGAAAGGCCGACAGATGAAACCGAAGGGCCGGTCGAAGACAGCCCAAGTGTCAAAAAAAACCGGCCAGAATGGCCAATGGAAGCCGCGCAGTCTAGGGTAGCTGGTGCACTGCCCGCTAGATTTTCAGGTGCTCATCCAGGCTTTCGAAAAAACCGATGACCTTCGCGAACTGCTGCATCGAACTCAAGTGCCGGGTTTCGTTGCTGTTCGCCTGCGGTGGCCTGAAACCGATGGTCAGTTGCATCGGATAACGGGGAAAATCGTTGATCAGCGTCCGCAGGCACTGGCACGCCCGCACATCGAGAATGAGGTTCAGCAGCAGCAGATTGTCACCAACATCTTCGAATTCCCCCTGTTCGATCAGATCGAGGATGTCCGGGTTGTACAGCGCCGTTTCGATCTCGTCCACCATCCAGCGTTTGCGCAGCAACTGTTCCCGCAGATGATCCGATCGCAGCGCCGCAATCAGCGCCCGCGCTCCCCGCTCCGGCAGGGACTGCAGCAGATTCCAGCCAATCCTGAACAGGCCGATGATGCCCGGTTCGGCTTCCAGTGATCGCTCGACGATATCAAAGCGATTCCCGGTATTCTGCCCCGTGAGCAGTTGGTCGAGCCCGAGGTTGGCACAAGCCAGCGCGGCCTGTGCGGCTTCAGCTTCTTTGAACCGGGCGCCCTGATACCAGCTGCCGGCCATCAGCACATTGGCCAGGAACACGAGTTCACCAAGGCAGCGGGTGAACGCCGCCGGACTGGTCAGCAGCAGGCGATCCAGATATGCCTGCAGTGGCAGCATTGTATGCCGGGTTTCGCTGGGTCCGGTGAGCAGCAGCGACTGCTGGTCACCAACGATCTGCGCGTCGATGAGGGCGGTTTCAAGCGAACGGAGTTGAACATTCGAGACTTCCGGAAGATCGAGATCGTCCAGAACCACCTCACTGCCAGTGGACGGTGCCTGCCCTTCTCCGGGCTTCGCGGTTGCGATTTGCCTGAAATAATGCTGACTGATCGAGTCGTAGCCGGCTTGCGTGCACAATTCTGTCAAATCGGTGAGTCGGGACGACTTCAGGAACCGTGCGGCCATGGGTGGGGTCACAAAGCCACTGCGTTCACGTCTCTGTTCACGCTCGAACGTTTCATCCGCAAAGTGCGACTGGCCATCATCGGTGTAACCGAGCACCGTCGGCGCATTGCAGCATCGCGCCAGAACCCGTTGCGTGAAATCCTGGTCTTCGTCCTGCATCCCTTCAAGCACCAGGTGGATGCACTCCCACTCGTCCTCATGCCGGGCCACCACCACGTGGTCACCGATCATGAGAAACGCCTCGCCCCGTTCGGCGTGCTCACAGAGGACACAATTGCATGGCGCCGAGTCCTGGTGATCGGCAGCAACACTCGCCTCGAACACGGTAACAAGCGGGGAAAAGTTGAGGACGACAAACGATTCCCCAAGCGCCATGAGTCGTTCAACCGCAAACGCCGGACCTACTTCCAGGAGCACGTCCAGCCATTCCAGGAACTTCTCGGGCCGTAGTGTTTCCGCCTCACCTGGGATCAGCGTCTGCCACAGCGACTCTTCGAAGACTTCGCGCAACTGCTGTGTGGTCGTCAACGCGATCAGACTGCCCGCGTCGCGTACGCCGACGTGTTCGATCAGCCGTTTCAACACCGGCGAGGGTAGCCGGCGGACAAACGCCGGCAGGGCCGGACTGTCGGTCAGTGTCCGAAGCAGTTGCCTGGACGCGTGCTGGCGGGCCATCGGACGACGATCTGGCATGAGGGCACTTCAGGACGGTAAAGAATGGGCGTTGTACGCCGTCGCCTCACAACAAGCCAGACTGTTGGCTGAAGTCAGGGATTGTTACACTGGAAGCCTCAGGAAACGTGGGCGTTGCGGACCCGGTACGCTGATTCGCTCGCCGCGCGCTCAACAATTCCAGCCCGGGCTCTCAACTCTTCGGTAGTTTCTCCAGGACCATCCGGTCGCCAGCCTGGTGCCCGCATGAGGAAGCCCAGCGCGTCAACGACCGACCTTGCACCCGTCAGGTCCCGAAACAGGCTGATCCACGGCGTCAGTTCGATCCACAGCGGGTTGTAAGTGCGTATCGGCCTGACCCAGCCATATGCACAAGGCTCGTCGTCCTGTTCTTCGATGTAAGTGCCAAACAGACGATCAAACAGGATCAGCACACCACCGTAGTTGGCATCGAGATATCGCAGGTTGGACGCGTGATGGACACGGTGCGCGGAAGGTGTATTGAGTACGTACTCAAGCCAGCCAAGCTTCGGGATCCAGGTGGCGTGGATTCAGAACTGATACAGAAGATTGATACCGACCACCGTCAGCACGACCGTCTGGTCGAAGCCAAGCCACACCAGCGGCGTAAAGAATATGGCAGCACCTGCAAACTGGCCAAACCAGCCGAGCCGAAAAGCGGCAGAGAGGTTCAGCTGATTCGGGGAGTGGTGCACGGAGTGATTGGCCCAGAAGAACCGAACCCGATGAGCGGTGCGGTGAAACCAGTAGTACAGGAACTCCTGTCCAAAAAAGAGCAGCAGCACGGCATGCACGGAGTTGAGTTCGAGTTCGAACAACCGGTGGTGTTCGGCCAGCGCAAAAGCCGGTGCGGCCAGGGTGATCGGTACCAGCCGCAGCAAACCACGGCCCAACTGATCGACAAGGCTGACACCCATTGCCCGCCAGTCGTAATCTTCGACCGGAAACGGGGTCACTGGAGCACGGGATACCACACCTGAGGACCCACCCTTGAGTCCGGCAGATTCCTCGTTGTGGCATGAGCGGTCCCCACTCGCGCAAGCGACGGTGAACCGAGCGCGCAGCCGTCGCGCGCGCAAGGTAAGCACCACGGCTTCGATGAGCGACGCAAGCAGTACAAAAGGTCCGGCAACTAGCAGGACGCTGGTCAGTTCCGCCATGGCAGCCCTGTTCAATCCAGGTTACGATTCATTCATGATATGAGCAATGCTCACATTTACAAACTCGCGTTTTCTGTACTTCCGAAGGCCCATGAATATTGATTCCAATCAATCAGTTAAACGAAGGTCTCCACGTCAGGATCGAGCTTTTGCCAAGCTCGAACTCATGTTCGAAGCGGCGCTTCGGATCCTCGAATCCGACACTCCTGGGGCGCTGACCACCAATCGCATTGCAGCCGTTGCTGGCGTGAGCATCGGCACGTTGTACCAGTACTTTCCGGACAAGGATGCACTGCTGCTGGCACTGGTGAAACGGGAGGTGGCAAAAACGTTCGTACGCCTGGACGCGATTGCAGGTCCGGTGCAAACGAACGCTTCAACGCCAGCACAACCCGAGCGGGAACCCAGCGAGGACTGGCAATCCCTGCTGGAAACACAGGTCCAGGCAGCCGTACGTATCATGCTCGGCGCTCTCGACGGTCGCCTGCGTGCGCGCAAACGCCTTCTGCAGGCATTGGCCGGCAGCGGTCAGGCGCACCTGATCGACGAGGAGATCATGACCCATGGTCTGAACTTCATGACGACATCATTCTCTTCGAACCGGATGTTGTCCGGATACACGCCGAAGCTTGATTTCGTCCAGAGTTTTGTCCTTGCCCGTGCAGTGAGCGGTGCACTGCGTGCCGCTCTCCTGCACGATGAGAACCTGCTTCAGGACACAAGGTTCGAACAGGCCCTGTGCAGGTTGATCCTGGGTTTCCTTGGCCATCGCACCGGTGTTGAAAACACCACTGAAAATCAGGCGAGTGGCGGACAGTCTCGATGATCCCAACCGCCGACATCTGAACATCCGTTATGCTTCATGGCACTGATCCGGTTTCAAATCAGGAGCGCCCATGCCACGCCGTCTTGTTGATCTCTCCATCTTTCTGGAAAACGATGTTGCCTCCGATCCGCCGGGCATGGCTCCATCGATCCGCTATTTCACGCATGAGAACACCTTTGCGCAGATTGCGCCCTTTTTCCCCGGACTGCGAAAGGAGGACCTTCCTGACGGTGAAGGCTGGGCCGTGGAAACCGTGCAACTCTCGACCCACAACGGCACCCACCTTGATGCGCCATATCACTTCCACAGCACCATGGACGCAGCGTTAGGTGAAAAAAGGTCCGCGCTGACCATTCATGAAGTGCCGCTCGACTGGTGCTTTCAACCCGGCGTGAAACTCGACTTCCGGCGATTTGCGGATGGTTACGTTGTCACCGCAGACGACGTGGCCACGGAACTTGCGCGAATCGGTCACAGCCTTTCGCCACTCGAGATCGTGATGATCAACACGCGGGCCGGTTCGCGATACGGATATCCGGACTACGTATCTGCCGGCTGCGGCATGGGATATGACGCAACCATGTATCTGCTCGAACGCGGAATTCGCCTCACCGGCACCGATGCATGGAGTTGGGATGCACCGTTTGTGCATACCGCCGGCAAGTATGCCGCCTCAAAGGATGCTTCCCTGATCTGGGAAGGTCACAAGGCAGGCCGTGACATTGGATACTGCCACATCGAAAAGTTGCACAACCTCGAGTCGCTGCCAGGAAACGGGTTTTACGTCTCGTGTTTCCCGCACAAGATTCGTGGTGCGTCGGCAGGCTGGACCAGGGCCGTGGCCATTTTTGACGACGCCCTCCAGGCGTCCGTGCGCTGATCAGAGTCTGGTCGCTCTCCCCGGTCATTCATGAAGGGCGTCCGGTGTTTCCCGTACCACCGGAGAGCACGGCATTTGCCGCCTCGCAGATGGATTCGATCGTACTGGTTTCAAGCGAGCGGCCCAGCTCCGGTCGATGCATCAACCAGCCGACGATGGCGAGTCGTCGCACCAGCATGAAAACCGGAATCATCGATGTCACGACGTCCGCCAGCGGACGGCAACTTCGATACCCGCGCAGCACCGCGCGCTGGATCTCGTCAAATGCCGTCGCCGTTCGGTAGGGCAACAGGGCCACCGCAAGGTCGTAGGCGTGCCAGCCAAAACCCGCGTCGTCGAAGTCGATGACCGCGAGCGCCGGACCATGGACCACCAGATTGTAAGGGTGCAGGTCGGCATGGATGACGCTGTAGTTGCCCGACGACGTGTCAAGTTCGCCCAACCGTGTGTGCAGGTGTGCACGTGTTGCGGATAACAGGGCTGACTGGGCTGGCAGGAGGGCCGGGTGCTCCCAGAACCGCCCCCAGAAAGGTTGTTCACCCATCAGTCCATCGGCATCCAGCACATGACGTTTGAATGTGGCAGGCGGACGCCAGTCGCAGGCCTGATTGTGCATAGCAGCGATCAGTGCACCGAGCTGTCCGAACCAGCGATCAACCAGTGCCGGGTCATCCAGAAATCCGGCCCGGGATTCGATCTGTTCCCCGAGCACCTCGCCGTCTGCCCAGTGAGCCAGCCCTGCATGGCGCCATTCCCGTGAGTCACCAATACGCACCGTCACGTACTCATCGCCGCCGACACTGCGAATGCCCTGCGGCACATCGATGCCAGCTGCGCGCAAGGCACGTATCCACAGTCTTTCGGCATTCAACTCTTCAAGCGAGTGGTAGCCAGGTCGGTGCAGACGCAGGACATAACGCTCACCCGTCCGGTCGGTGACACGCCAGGTCACGTTTTCCGACACATTGACCAGGTCCAGAGAATGAACCGAAATCGGAAAGCAGCCGACGGCGTCTTCCGCCGCTGACCGGAAGCGCGCTTCGATCTGGACATCCTTGCCCTGGATATTCGTCACCTGGCCCGCTCGAGTGTTGCATCGAAGGCTGCCAGGAACGCGGATGCATCCTGTTGCGAAAAAACCAGCGGTGGTCGGATCTTCAGAATGTTGCCAAGGGCACCTGCGTTGCTGGTCAGGAAACCACGGTTCTTGAGTTCATTGGCAAACCAGCGCGCACGCGCAACGTCCGGTTCCTTGTCAGCCCTGTCCCGCACCATCTCGATACCAATGAACAAACCCTGGCCACGAACGTCGCCGATGAAGTCATGGCGAGGTGCTCGCTCACGCAGACTGGATTTCAGTCCTGATCCGATCGCTGCGGCCTGACGACGCAGGTCAAGCCGCTCGATTTCATCAAGCACGCTCATGCCGACGGCGGCCTGCAGGGGCGACGATGCAAAGGTGTTGAAGTAACCCGTGGCAGCCCGAAAGCGTTCGACGATGTCGCGATTGGCGGCGGTTGCAGCCAATGGCAACCCGTTACCCATGGGTTTTCCGGTGACAACGATATCAGGCGTGAAACCTGTGACTTCATAGCCCCACCAGCGACCTGTTCGGCAATACCCCGCCTGGACTTCATCGGCGATGATCAGTCCACCCACAGCCCGAACCTTCGCTGCTGCACGCGCCATGAATTGTGCGGGAACGTCGGGCAGCCCTTCATTGGCGAATATCGAACACACAATGAGACAGGCCACACCCGCACCACTGTCTTCGAGTTTCCGGATCGCAGCGTCGATCTGTTCGAGATAGGCGTCCACCAGGTCATCTTCATCAAGGCCAGGCACCAGAGGACGATACAGGTCAGGGAAAGGGAACGACGCAATCTCCGGACTGTTTCCGGGTTTGCGCCGCCCTCCGCTGAGCTGGCCTACCGTCTCACTGTTCCCGTGGTAGGTGCCATTGCTGAAGATCACACCTCGCTGGCCCGTCGCGATGCGCGCCATCCGCAAGGCCACTTCGTTGGCCTCGGTACCTGAACAACTGAACACGAGGGACTCGATGTTCGGTCCATGCAGGGCGGCAAGCCGTTCGGCGTAGTCGACAATGCCTTCATGCAGGTAACGACTGTGGACGTTGAGTGTGCCTTGCTGCCGGTACATCGCGGAGGCGACAGCCGGATTGGCATGCCCGACGCAGGGTACGTTGTTGTACATGTCGACATAACGACGTCCCTCCGAATCAAACAGATGGGCACCCTCGCCCCGAACTATATGGAGGGGTTCTTCGTAAAACAGCGGAGCGCCTTTGCCAAGCACGCGATCGCGTCGAGCCTGCAGTGATTCAAGGGTCATGGGCTGTGTCTTCCGGGAAGCCGATCACGCCAAGGTACCGTAAAACCGGCAATTGTCGATGGTCCGGATCAGAAGGGTGTCAATCCGGATTTGTCGCGCGCCTTCTGTGCAGCACGCTCCGACAAGGTGGCAAACAGTGACTGCAGATGCGGTCGGCGTGCCGGTGACAGCCAGGCGAAGTTTGTCCCACGATCGGTGAGTTCCCAGAACTGCTGACGATCATCGGTTTCCAGGCCGATACGCAGGCGTTCCAGACGTTCGGGTCGCTCCGTTGCAAGATCTTCGGCCACCCGGTCTGCGCGCGCGTGCCAGCCACGCAGAAGAAACCCGGTTGCCAATTGAATCTGGGCACGCCGCACGCCGAGCAGACTTTCCACCTGATCCTCGGCACGCGCCTCTTCATCCAGTGTCAGCAGGATATCGAGCAGCGGGTCAACCGCATCAAGCTGTCTGTCTGCGGCTTCCTCGATCAGTTCGACCAGATCATGGGCTGCAGTTTCGAGGAGGAAGGTCAGGCCCATCTTCTGTGCCAAGCGTCCATAATCGGCGAGGTACGTCGCAATCTCGACGCTGGTCATGGACTGGCGCAGCCCCAGTTGATGCCCGGCGATCTGACGGTACAGATGCATCACATAATAGGCTGTCCGTACATCCCGGTTGCCGATGGTGGTTCGCAGATAGCTGTTGAACGTGCGCAGTGCCAGTTCAAGGAGCTCCGGCCTGTCATTGCCAAGTTCCATGGCGATGCGCCCCGTATTGATGCCAATCAGGTAAGCCACATCCCTGGAGTGCGGCGAAGCCTGACCCATCAATGCAACATACCGGCGGAAAATCTTCTGCTCCAGCCACGTCCCCCGCTCGCGAACTTCCTGGATGTACTCGGGCGCCAGCGCAATGAAGTCCGGATCTTCGGTCACCGCACCGGACACCACAAACCAGGCAGGCGGCATGCGCGCCCGTTCCTTGCCATAGTCGAACATCAGTGTCGCCATGGCGTTGACGGAAGCCATCGCAATGCTGCGATCACCCTGCTGCAGGGCACTGCGTGTGACGTCCTGCAGTTCGTCGATGGCTTCGAGCACGCGCCGTTGATCCCGTTCCATGTACCGATCGTCCAGGTGGTAGGGCCGCAAGAGGTTCCGGGAGAGGTGCCGACCATGCACCTTCTGGATGACTCCATAGGCATCCTTGCAGATCCGCTCGATGACACTGACTGGCGACAGGAAGGTGAACACAAAATACATGTACGGAACCAGCAGCAGAAGGCTCAGCGTACCCAGACCGAGCATCAGTAAAAAACCGGCCTGTGGCAGCAGCGCTTCCGGATTGGCATCACTGAGAAAGACAACGGTCCACACACAGAGCACTGTCGTGATGACCAGCAATCCAAGCACCACCAGGTTGACCGGTTCACGCAGGAACAGCCCTGTGATCTCGTGGCTGTAGCGGTTGGCTGCCAGCTCAACCACGATCGCTACAACGGTGACCGCGACTGCCAGAACTGCCATGAGAACCTGCGCCAGGCTGCCAAGCACATTCTGCGCACGTTCAATATCATAGGCCATCAACCAGAAGGCAAGTTGCTTTGGTGATGAGCCTTCCAGTCCACTCTGCAGCACAAACAGACCAACGCTCGCGAAACAAAACAGCGCAAACAGCAGCAGTGGTCTGGCGACAGGCCGCTGCCGGGAAGTCCTCGATCGTCCCTGTATCTCAGCCATCCCTGTTCCGGCTTACTGTTAGTCCGACACCACACCCTGGGTAGATCAACTGCGGCATTTTTGGGTTACTGGGCAACAAACCCACCATCGACCGACAGCACGGATCCCTGACACAGCGCCGAATCATCTGACGCAAAAAAGTAGATGGCACCAGCCACTTCGTCGGCGGTACCCATACGGCCAATGGGCATGACACCACGCAGCATCGCCTGCGCTGCGGCCTTGTCCGGCATCAGGTCGGTCCATCGCTCCATCATCGGTGTGGCAATAACGCCAGGACACACGCAGTTGAAGCGCACACCGCTGCTGGCCAGTTCAATGGCGATGTCCTTGGTAAAGACCACCAGCCCACCCTTGGCGCTGCCATAGGCAGTCGACAGTGGAAAACCAACGAGTCCATTGAGTGATGACACGTTGATCACACTGCCACTTCCAGCCTTGACCATATGCGGGACGACGTGTTTGCAGAACAGCCACGGGCCCTTGAGATCGGTGTCCTGTACCCGGTCCCACTCTTCAACCGTGGTCTGATCATAACTGCGGTTGAGTTCAGAACCTGCATTGTTGACCAGCACATCCACCTTTCCCCAGCGGCTGATGGCTGCGTCGGCTACCGCCTTCACGGCGGGTTCACTGCCGACATCACACTGCATGGCCGTCACTTGCGAACCCAGCGTCTGGGCAAGCTTGTGGGCCGCTGCCAGATTCCAGTCGGCAATCAGCACCTGCGCACCTTCCCGGACAAAGCGGCGCACCACAGCCTCACCAATTCCACTGGCACCGCCAGTAACAATGCATGTCTTGCCGGCCAGCCTCTGGTCTGCCTCCATACCCGTCCCCCTCCGTTCGAATTTCCATGGTCAATTGAGCAGGCTTGAGGGCAAGATGCAACTGGCTCGATCAACAGAATGTGTCATGTTCAGATTCGCGGTTCGCGATGGTGCCCTGCTGCTGCTTGTGTTGTCATTCTGGTTCCTCGCAACGACGATCGGGGCGCTGGCCCTGCCGGCCGCGATTGGCGCAGGATTCGTTGCCTTTCAATTGCACGAATGGGGGCACTGGCTTGGTGCCAGAGCGGCCGGTGCAATGGTCACACCGGCCAGTTCGCTGCTGTCACCGTTCCTGTTCAACTTCGACTCGACGGCCAACTCCCGATACCAGTTCCTCGCCATGTCCTGGCCAGGCTTCGTGGCGACCGCCATTTTTCTCGCAGTGTTCCAGTGGTGGTTGCCCCCGACACATCCGGCCACCACGCTCACCCAACAGATCGGCTGGGGGCTGGCGTCCGTGACAATCGTCATCGAGGTGCCGCTGGCGTTGTGGACCCTGGCCGGCGGTCGTATCCCGCCGGTGTCTGTGTTCCTGCCCGGTAAACGCTGAGCTGTAGCGCGGGAGCTGCCTGGAATTCTGCGCGACAGAAGGCTGACCAACGAGCCGTGTTAACGCTTGATCACTTCGATGACGTGATTGTCGGGATCCCTGCCCATGCCGATGATTGCACCCGGCAATGCCGTGTGAGGCGTTGCCTCACGATCGACCTTGCTGCCGAAGGCCCGGATCTTCGCGATCACCGCCACCGGATCCGCCACATCAAAAACGAGTTTCACGTTGTTGCCGTCGTAGTGTCTGTCCTTGTCTTCGGGCCAGTTCATCAGCACGACCACCGGCCCCCTGCCTGCCGCATTTTCCGGGTACCCCATCACCACTTCATTCAGGTAGCCGAGTTCATAGGTCCGCAGCACGACGAGCCCCAGCGTCTGGGCATAGAACCGTTTGGACACTTCAAGATCTGCGACCCCGATGCCGGTTGCGCTCAGTTGATCGGCCAGCGAGGCCTGCGCCGAAAACATGCAGAGCAGGAGAGTCTGAAGTCGTCTGGTCATGGCCGGTTCCTCCTTGTCAATCGTGTGCGGAACTGTACCCGTTCAGTTGCGACTCAACACCGTGGTCGTCGTCGCCAGTTCGAGCAACAGCGCAAGCGCCGTCTCGCCGGACAGCGAAAAAGGATCCAGTGTGTTGTAGGCCGAGTAGCGCATGATCGTGCCGATGTTCACCCGGTTCAGATCCACTCGCCCCATGCGCCAGCTGGAAAATGAGCGCTCGGTGATTTCCTCGTAGTGCAACAGGGTGACGTCCACATGACGGGGATCGCTGACGATGATGTCATAAAGACGATTCACTTCATCCCGAGCGCCTTCCAGCGCCTGCACAAAGATCAGCCCGTTCTGGTACGCACAGAGAATCCCGGTAATTCCGTGTTCCGCATTGTTTCGCACGGACGCAGCCAGCACCGATTCGAGCAGCGCTGAATCGATGACCTCGAGTGCCCGGCTGGCGTAGAGAAGTCGTACCAACATCGTGTTCGCCCTGCCCTGCAAGTTATTGCCGCTGGTGGTTGTGGTTGCTGCTGTTATTTGTTCGCGCTCGGCATGAGCGAAAGAAACTCCCGCCGCAGATTTGGATCCTTCAGAAACGAGCCGCGCATGATGCTGTTGGTCATCCGGGAGTTCATGTCCTTCACGCCACGCCACTGCATGCAGAAGTGATCGGCTTCCATGACGATGGCAAGTCCGTCCGGCTGCATCTTGTCCTGCAACAGGTCAGCGAGTTGAGCGATGGCCTCCTCCTGGATCTGCGGGCGCGAAAGGACCCAATCGATGAGCCGAACGTACTTGGACAGGCCGATCAACGCCGATTGTTCGTTGGGCATGACGCCCACCCAGACGCGTCCCATGATGGGGCACAAATGATGTGAACAGGCACTGCGGACCGTGATCGGACCGATGATCATCAGTTCGTTGAGCAGCGCCACGTTCGGAAACTCGGTCACCGGCGGCATCGGTGTGAACCGGCCGCCAAACACCTCCCGGACATACATCTTGGCGACACGCTTGGCGGTTTCCTGCGTGTTGTGATCACTCTCGGTGTCGATCACCAACGCTTCGAGCACCTCCTGCATTCGAGCCTGTACATCGGATTGCAACTCTTCGAGTTCACCGGGTTCGATGAATTCGTGGATATTGTCATTGGCGTGGAACCGATGTCCCGCAGCCCGTACGCGGGCGCGAATTCGGTCGGATACAGATTCTTTGTCAGCCTGCTTGGTCACTGCGGTGTTTCTCCCTCTGGTGGTCGCCGCTGTTCAGGGTCTTTTCGGTTTTCGTTGGAACAGCCATCTTAACAATGCCAGCGTCCCGCCACACAAACACGGACGTTGAACGGCTCTGGCATACTATCGCCTGTTCGTGAATGCCTGTGGCCGGGGGTTGCGGGCAACCGGATGCAGACAGCGTGTCTGCGGGCCAGAAGACTGGAGCTGGGACTACTGCATGCTCGCCAACTTTGTCGCCTTTCAACTTGGATGGTTCGCCTGCGTTCTGGGCGGGGCATGGCAATACCCCATTGCAGGCGCAGGAATCGCCGTGCTGATCCTGGCCTGGCATCTGACCACCGCCAGGGATCGACCGGCCGAACTCAAGCTGATCCTCAGCGCCGGTGCGATCGGCTGGGCATGGGATACCGCACTGCTGCAGACTGGCTGGGTCAGCTTTGCCGCTGGCAGCCTGCTGCCGGGTACAGCGCCGATCTGGATGGTCACGCTCTGGATGCTGTTTGCCAGCACCTTCAACGTCAGCATGTCCTGGATCAAATCGAGGTTGCTCCTGGCGATGTTGCTCGGCGCGGTCGGTGGCCCTGTTGCCTACCTGGGTGGCGCCGGGCTGGGCGCCATGGACTTCCACGAACAACAGCCTGCCCTGATCGCCCCGGCCATCGGTTGGGCCATTGCCACGCCGCTGCTCGCCATCCTGGCGAACCGGCTGAACGGTTTTCCTGCACAGTCACCATCGGTCACACCATGAAATGCTTCCCCGCTATTGCTCAACTGATCCTGACGCTGAGCTTGCTCCTCCCGGCACTTGCCACAGCGCAGACCAGCAAGGTCTGGAACTACAACGCCCTTCTCGACGGAAAGCCTATCGGTACCCATCGCTTCGCCGTGATCGGTGACGGGCCCGAACGGCGCGTCGAAAGTGACGCCAGCTTTCGGGTCAAGATCCTGTTTGTCGAGGCCTACCGATACACGCACCGCTCACGCGAACGGTGGCAGGGTGACTGCCTGCAGCAGGTGAACTCGGAAACCAGCGAGAACAGTGACCGTTACAAGGTGGACGGTGCCATCCGCGACGGACTGTTCCAGCTGACCACCCTCACCAGTGGCAAGACGCTGGACGGCTGCGTCATGACTTTTGCCTACTGGACTCCCGTGATGCTGAAACAGTCAAGACTCCTGAATGTCCAGACCGGTGAACATCTGGCCGTGCGAGTCGAACCTCTCGGCGTTGAGACTCTGCAGGTACGCGGGATCGCAACCAGGGCCAATCGCTATTCGCTGAATGCCGACAAGATAAAGATCGACGTCTGGTACGCAGACGACAAGGAGTGGGTTGCGCTGGAATCGACAACGGAAAGTGGCCGCATCCTGAGATATGAACTGGCACCGGCAGAATAAAGGTGTGCGGGAGGTGGACCTCGTTTTGATGCCCGGGAAAGCCGGGCGTAGCCGCGCGACGCGTTGCCCAGGATTCGAAGCAGTGACCCTTTTCACCGCGGACCCACACGGGAAAAATGAATCCATCAGGTGAACTAACCCTGTCAACCTATTGATAAATAAATTCCCCGGAGGGTTCATGACCGACGTTCATACCGAAATCCGCGGTCGCACAGCCATCATCACCATCAATCGACCGCGGGCACGCAACGCCGTCGATGGGCCTACCTCGGTGCTCCTGGCGGCAGCATTTCGCGAGTTTGATGCCGACCAGAGCCTGGACGTTGCCATCCTGACCGGATCAGAAGGTACCTTCTGCGCTGGCGCAGACCTGAAAGCCGTGGCAACCGGACGAGGCAACCGGGTTCGGCACGATGGCGACGGGCCGATGGGGCCAACCCGAATGCAGTTGTCCAAACCGGTCATTGCAGCCATCGAAGGTCATGCCGTGGCCGGGGGTCTTGAGCTCGCGTGCTGGTGCGACTTGAGGGTCGCGGCTCGCGACGCCGTGTTTGGTGTCTATTGTCGGCGCTGGGGGGTACCGCTGATCGATGGCGGCACTGTCCGGTTGCCCAGGCTCATCGGTCACAGCCACGCCCTGGACCTGATCCTGACTGGTCGTGGCGTCAGTGGCGAAGAAGCCCGGATGATGGGTTTGGCCAATCGTCTTGTTGAACCTGGTCAGGCACTTGCGGCAGCTATCGAACTTGCCACTCAACTGTCTGCCTTCCCCCAGCAGTGCCTGCGATCGGACCGTGAGTCGTCGTACCTGCAGTGGTCACTGACACAGGATGAGGCACTTCAGGAGGAGATCCGTCTCGGTCTTGCAGTCATCCGAACCGGTGAGACGCAGGCCGGCGCTGCACGATTTGCAGCAGGCAAGGGAAGGCATGGCAAGTTTACGGACATATGACCCTGCTCAAACCCGATCGGAATAAACAAATTCCAGTTTGACAGGCTCGGGTCAAGGCTCGTATAACGTCCGAGGTAGTTCTGCATTGGAGAATGTGGATGTCGTCTACCAGAGGGGTTTAACAGGGTCTCATCGAGGGGAAACACACCATGCAAAAGCGAGTGCGCAATCGCGCAGGTTTGCTTGCGAGCGCCATTGGCGCAGGACTGTTTCTTCCCGCACTGGCAACCGCAGCCGAAGGCGGCGGGCGTCAGATCGAGGAAGTCATCGTCACCGCAGAGCGACGCGAAGCGTCCATTCAGGACACTTCAATTTCGATCACCGCCTTCACCGGCGAATTCCTGGAAGATTTTGGTATCCGCAACCAGGAAGACCTGCAGAACTACATTCCTGCCACGACCATTCAGCCGTACGACGCAACCGTACGAGGGGTCGGCCGGAATTTCCGGGCGCTGGGTGGGGATCCAGGTGTCGCCACCTACATGAACGGCATCTATTCGGAAGACCTGTTGACGGCAACAGGCGCATCTTTCTGGGACGTCGAACGGATTGAAGTACTGCGCGGCCCCCAGGGCACCCTGTACGGACGCAATGCAGTTGGCGGCGCCATCAACATTCTCTACAAGGCACCCACCGACGAACTCGAGGCGGCAGTCAAAACCGTCATCGGTACCGAAGGCACGGAAGAGTACTTCGGAGTCATCAGTGGACCCATCATCGAGAACCAGCTGTCCGCTCGTGTCAACTTCAGCGCACGCGACCAGGACGGCACCATCAAGGATATCGGACCACGTGGTGGTGATTTTGATTCGCGTGGTGACGAGAACATTGCAGTCCAGTTGAAGTGGACTCCCATCGACACCGTCGAATTCAACGTGCGCCGCAACTGGATGGACAATGACCGTGTGTTTGGCGGTGCCAATGGTGGCGGGCTGGTCGTGCTCAAGGACTCGGGTCAGGAGGTGCGAAACACCACCGAACTGGTACCCGGATTCCGGTTTGTCACACCCGGTCAGACCACTAACACGCTGGCAAGGGACTTCCATGATGTCTCCAAGCCGCTGCTGGATTTCACTGATCCCGTTACCGGTGAGGTCCGGCAGGCACAGTCACTCCGTGCGGGCATTGACCACTACGGGGCGAATCCTGGCGTG
This sequence comes from Pseudomonadales bacterium, assembly GCA_041752315.1. Lineage (GTDB taxonomy): Bacteria > Pseudomonadota > Gammaproteobacteria > Pseudomonadales > Azotimanducaceae > SYFY01. The sequence goes on along the minus strand of JBGSHJ010000070.1, from coordinate 77,638 downwards.
ATCGCAGCACCGAACCTGAACGGGTTCCAGAATGCCGCTGCCTCTCTGACCGGATTCAACAATACCTCTGCGGCCGACGCAGCCCTCTATAACGACTGCATCTTCGATGCCGGCTCCACCGACGGCGAAGATGTCTGCGCGGCCAGCAACGGATTCAACTGGGAGTCCTTCAAGCAGCGTGGTACCCAGTTCAACGTATCCTGGGACATCACCGATTCCGTCCAGTTGAAATACCTGTACGGCCAGAACACGCTGGCTTACCAGCGCATCACGGATGACGACAACACTGGCAGCCTGTTCCACGATCGACAGTTCTACGTGAACCATGAAGCCGACTACGACTCCCATGAACTGCAGGCCTTTGTCGACATCACGGACAACTTTTCGTTCACGTCAGGCGTTTTCCTGTACAACGCGACAATCGACCAGCGCGGTGATTTTTATTCGACCGCTCCGGGAGAAACCCGATTTGCGACCCCATACGATGATCGAACTGCCCTTTCCGCAGGGGCTGCAGCTGCGATCGGCGCACCAGGCCTCGCCGGAATCAGTGCGTCTGCCCTAGGGTTCGGTACCCGGCCAATGGCAGATCTGTACACGGCAAGGGATGCCTGCCAGGTGGCCAATCCTGCCCCGTCCTGCGCACGCAACTTCTCCGTGAACAACGCGGCCAACAACAACAACCTCTACACGTCACGCTGGTACGGCGACGACGGTACCAACCCTAACCTGGACGTGAAACACGGCATCAACAGCGTTGGTTCAGACCTGCTGTATGCAACCAAGACAGAGCGTGACGCGTTTGCGGCGTATACCCAGGCCGTATGGGATATCAACGAGATGTTCACCCTGACCGTAGGCGCTCGTTACGCCTGGGATGAAGTGACTGCCGAAGAGAATCTCTTCCGCTACTCCGAGACCGGCGCAACCAATGCGGTGGGTAGCCCGGGGTTTATCGCCCTCTACGGCGGAGTTGCAGCGGTCAACCTCGTGAACGGTGGACTGATCGCCAACCCGGATGGAACATTTACCCCTACCCCGGCAGCCACCAACGGTGGTATCCCCTTCGCGTTGTCGGTGTACCGACCCTTCAAGCGCAAGGACAAGAAGTGGACCGGTCGCGTAAACCTCGACTGGAACGTGTCTGACAATACCCTGTTGTATTTCTCGGCCACCTCCGGCTACCGGTCGGGCGGTTACAGCCTCGTCTACTTCAGCCAGACGCCAACCTACGATCCTGAAGAACTGCTGGCCTACGAGATCGGTTACAAGTCCCAGTGGCTGGACAACGCCCTGCAGATCAACGGCTCGATCTACCTTTACGATTACGAGACCATTCACACGTTTGCAACGGAAGTTTCCGAGATCGGTGGCACGTCCACCTCGGTGCTCGAAGCTCCCGGTGCGGAGGTTTTTGGCGTCGAAGCAGAAGTTCTGTGGCTTGCCACGGAAAATCTCAGTTTTGGTGGCAACTTCAGCTACACCCCCAGCAAGTACACGAAGTCCCTGCTGATTTCCGATCCTGCAAACTTCCGTGCACCACCCTCGCTGTACCCGAACTTCGAAGCCATCACCGAAGACATCAAGGGCAACCAGCTCCTGCAGGTCCCGGAATGGAAGATGCTCGGTTGGGCCAGTTACAAGTGGCCATTGGCAGGCGGTTCCAGCGTAGAGGTAAGCACGACCTACAGCTGGACGGATCAGGTCTACTTCTCCTCCTTCGAGGACAAGGACAACCGGGCAGATTCGTTTGGTCGGCTGGATCTGCGAGGAACCTGGCGCAGCGAAGACCAGAAGTGGATCGTCGGAGCGTTTGTCAACAACGTCCTGGATGACGCGGCCCTGCTGCAGATCATCGAGTCGGGAGAGTCCTACAACTTCCGCCAGTCCGGACAAACGACGCAGACCCGGATCATGGGTCTGGAAGTCACCTACCAGCTCGGCAACCGCTGATCTGACAGGCTGACGCACAAAACCAGGCCGCGTGAGTGGCCTGGTTTTTTTTCGTCCCTGATTCGGGCTCCGGGTCTGTTGCCCTCTGCTACGACAAGCCTTTCACGTAGCTGGCGGCATTTTCGCCGGCAAGTTTGCCAAACACGACACACGGTCCGTAGGAACCGCCACCACCGATGTAACGATCACCATGCAGAGAGCCAACCGTCTCGCCGGCAGCAAACAATCCGGGTATGGCGCGCTCATCACGTCGCAGCACTCGGGTATCGGCATCGATGCGCAGACCGGTGCCGGTCCAGCAGATGATCGCGGGTCTGATTTCAGCTGCAAAGTACGGCGGTACCGTCAGGGGCTGCATCCCGGACGCAGGATCCTTGAAGTACACCGGATCGCTCCCCGACAGGCAATTGGCGTTGTACCGCGCGATCGTGCCTTCGAGCACGGCAGGATCGGCGCCGATTTTCCTGGCCAGTTCACCCAGCGTTTCCGCCTTCGCGATCCTGCCATCGTTGGCCTTGGCTTCCAGTACGTCGTTGACCCAGTAGGCTCTTGAGACAGCGCTGGGTTTGGCCGCTGCACGCGCCGCTTCGTCGAAGACTGCGAAGGCGTGCCCTCCTTCCTTCTGGATGAGTCCACCGAGTACTGTGTAAGGGGACGTCTCGTCGGCAAATCGGTGTCCTTCGGCGTTGACCATGACGATCCACCCAGGCAACAGCACTTCCAGATCGCGGCTGAATCCCGGCGTGACGAGCAGCAGACCACGATCATGTCCTGTGATATCGGCATCAAGCTGCTGCCCAAGGGTCAGGCCATCCCCTTGGGCCATGGGAGTACCGATATACCAGGACCAGTTGTCGGCCTTCGCCGCCTGTGGATAGTGACGACTGAGGAGTTCCTTGTTTGCGCCAAATCCGCCGGTTGCCATGATGACCGCGCCGGCGGTGGCCACGTCATCGCCGCTGCGAATGCCGTTGATCCGGCCCGCATCGTCCGTAAGCAGCCGGGTTACCCGGGTGTTGAATACAAAATCGACGTTGTGTGTACCACAATGACCATAGAGGACTTCGACCACCCGCTCGCCGGCTCCTTCCGGACGATGACCACGTGGTACCGAACTCACACCGGATCGATAAACACCTTCCGGCTTGAACTCGACTCCCAGACCCATCAGCCACTCGAAGGTAGGCGCCGACAGATCGCAGTAACGCCGCACCACGGAGGGCTCGACCAGCCACTGGTTCAACGTCATGTAGTGTTCGTACATCGCCTCTGCGGAGTCGCCCTCGACCCCGGCCTCCTTCTGCAGCGACGTGCCTGCTGCGTAGAAGTGGCCACCACTCAGACGTGACGAGCCGCCTACCTGCCTGTCCGCCTCCATCACCAGCACGCTGGCGCCGCCCAGGCGTGCGCCAAGTGCCGCAGCCAGACCGGCTGCACCTGCCCCCACGACAATCACGTCATAGTCTCGTGACATGCTTGGTCCCCTCAAAGTTGAATAGGTTGAAGTCGTCACCATTACTGTACACGCCTCAACTGTACCGAACAGCCTGACGAATCAGTTGGTCACGCGTAATATCCGTGCACTACCGGGGCATCAAACAGGGGGAAACAATGAAGGCACTGAAATGGCTGCTCGGCATCCTGGTCGTCTATGCCGGGCTGGTTGCAGCATTCGAGACATTCCTCGGCTACACACAACCGACCAATGAAGGGACGCTGGTCATCACCACGACCAACAGCGCAGGCGAGCACAAGGATCGAGTGCTGTCGAAGATCCGGATCGAGGACACCTTGTACGTTGCAGTGAATCACTGGCCACGCGGCTGGTATCGCCACACGCTGTCGAATCCCAACGTCCAGGTTGAGGTGGATGGTGTGAGGGGTTCGTACCAGGCCGTTGAAGTTGATGGCGCAGAGCGCGACAAGGTTGATGCTGCACGACCGCTTGGTCTGTTTTTCAAGGTATTGACGGGGTTTCCACCGAGGCGATTCATTCGCCTGGATCCTGCACCAGCCACTCCGATTGAGTCGGATCCGGTCGAAACAGCTCCGGTGGTGGCAGATCCGACCGCAGCGGTTCCCGTATCCTGAACGACGCAAGCGTGAACTTGCCCAACGCGACCACTGATCCGGACCAGGCGGAGTCTGATCTGCGTGAACACGGTATCTGCCTGGTCCAGGGTGTACTCACGTCAGACCAGCTGATTGACGCCCGTACCGCGCTGTATCGCGCCGCGAAACAAGACATCGAACGTGGTCACCGACTGGACGGATTTGCCCTGGATCATGGCTGCGGGAATCACCGGGTCTGGAATGTGCTCAGCCGTGATCCCGTGTTTGTGACCCTGGTCGAACACCCCACCGCGCTCAGATTGGTTCGGGCAACGCTTGGCTGGCCCGTGTTGCTTGGCAACCTGTCAGCGAACATCGCGCTGCCTGGCAGTGAGGGGGGACGATTGCACGCTGACCAGATTTTTGTACCTGAACCCTGGCCGACACAACCGCAGGGTTGCAACGTATCCTGGCTGCTGGATGACTTCACCCTGGACAACGGTGCCACCGAAGTGGTGCCCATGAGTCATCTGAAGAATCGCATGCCTGTGTCGGGTGATCAGATCGATGGTGTTCCAATCATTGCACCGGCTGGAACGATGGTCGTGTTTGACAGTCGGGTATGGCATCGCACCGGCTCCAACCGAACCACGGAAACCAGCCGGGCTGCCCTCTTTGCCTGGTACTCACGACCGATCTACAGAACCCAGGAGAACTGGTTCCTGTCCTTGAGTCCATGGGTACTCGAAGGTGCGTCCGAGGAGTTGTTGACATTGCTGGCGTGGAAGTCCGAAGGTTTTGGACTGGTGAACGGACAATCACCGCGCTGAGCACGGTTCCCCAGGATCCACTCGAATTCATCGTCAGGCAGCCACCACCACGGCAGCCACCCTGCAACCGACATCAGGGTTTGGGAGCCGCCCTCCATCCAGCGGAGTCTACTGAACGCCATTTCCATACCGGATCACTCGCGTTCAAAGACGGCTCCTGTGCCCATCAGGCCGCGTGGCTACCCGCCTACGGCCGACGACCTTCGATATAGTCGTCAATCAGTTCGTGATAACGACGTACCCGGTTTTCCTGGTTTGAGAGGTACACCCCCTTGAAACCACGAGACCGGAATCCAACCTGCTGACGAACAAACACGGCGATGTCTTCGTCGATGGTCTTGCCCATGGACACTTCGCCAACCTTGAACACCACATGCGGGTTTTCCGCGTCGCGCGGGAACATGCCGATCTGGGTGCTGACAGGTGTGGTCTCACCTTCTGGCTGACTGCAGTACCACCAGTTGTCGAAGACACACTGCTCAGGATCATGCGAATGTGGCCGTGCACGCAGGAAATGGAACCCGTCTGCCCATACGGAGACCGCAAAATTCGGGAATAGCGTGTAGTGGAACGCATCCGTCAGGGCTTCATCAGGCAGCTTTTCGTAGTGGGTATATCCGCGTTTCTTGCCAACCTTCCGCTTGGCTGCGTGCAAGGCTACTCGCGTGACTTCCGGACGGCCCTTGAAATCGGCAGGATCGAGTTCCCAATGACTCAACAAGCCTGCCAACGGTTCCTGGATGTTGCCGTCCTTGTCAACTGAACCAACACCAAAACCACCCTGCATGACCATGCGGTTGTGGCCTTCATTTGACAGATCGAACAACGTGTCATGGATGTTGGTGTTGATGTTGCCATTCACCTTTCGGCGGTTGGTGGTGATCGTCGCGCCCATATGCACAGTCGGAACGTGGTAAGACTCGTTGAAGTTGTCCAGCACCACCTTCCAGTTGCACGGCAGCGTCGTGGTCAGACCCACATAACGCTTCCATTTGTGCAGTTCCCAGCGGCTCCAGTCGTCCCAGATCGGTCCGAGGAATTCTTTCAGACTCACACAATCCGGATCCATGTTGACCCAGACAAAACCGGCGAAGGTCTCACAGCGCAACTCTTCGAGTCGAACCTTGCCACAGGGATTGCCTTCGGCGAAGTCCTCTGCATCGGGCGCAAAATTCAGGGAACCATCCGGCATGAACGCCCAACTGTGGTACTTGCAGACAAAGCGCTTCACGGAGCCCTTTTCTTCCGACACCAGCGGGTTACCACGATGCTGGCAGATATTGTAGAACGCCTTCACGCTGCCATCTTTCTGGCGCACCATCAGGATCCCTTCCGGCCCGACTTCTTCGAGTTGCCAGTCGCCGTAGTTCGGCATCTCGGACTCCCGACCGAGCAGAAGCCAGACTTTGGTCCACATGCCTTCCCATTCTTTGTCCGCGAACTCCTTCGAGGTATAGCGCTCTCCGGGTATGCGATGCCCTCGCAGTTGTTGTTCAGGCCATCGGGTGATGGTTCGGTCTATTGTTGCCTCAGCCATGGCTGATTCCTCCGCTCGGTTGTCATGTTCAAAAGACTATCGGTCAGGATTTCGACTTCCTACAGGGAGACTCCCTTGTGAAACAGGGCCGGCAATTGCGCATCACTGGTTTCCAGGAGTGCGTCGACCCATTTGTGGAACAGCTGTCCGCCGCCTTCATTGCGGCCAAACAGAGAGTACTCCTTGGCGCCGGTGGCCAGTGCCGTCTGCACTTTTTTGCCGGTACCATAATCCTCATCTTCGACCACATGGCGCATGAACGCCATGAACTGGTCAAGTTCGGTCTGATTCTTCTGCTGCGGATCGCCATAACGCAGGAAGTTCTGAATGGTTCGCGATTCGCCTACCGTCTTGCCTGGAAACATCTGCGACACCATGTATCCGGTGGTCGGACTGCCGGCGATGGAGATGTTGGGGAAAATGGTCCAGACGCCGGGGGTCATTTCGTCGTTGGTCCACTCCGACTCTGCCCGACCCTTGAAATGGTCGTGTCCCTTGGGGGTCGCCACCCGTACATGGGGACCCCACGCATAGTAGTCCGGCTGGAACGGGCCCTCGGGTCCGAGTGTATCGTGATGGAGGATAGGCACATGGTAAAAATCCCGATAACCGTCGTAGGCCACCTTCCAGTTCGGGCCGTCGATCTCCTGGCGCCCACCCATGTAGGCATCACCAAACCGGAGATGTTCCAGCATTTCACCGTAACCGCTCAGAAATACGTCGATATCCAGGGTCGACGCTGGATCCAGGTTCACCCACACCAGACCCGCCCGCTCGGCACAGGGCAGCGGTGTCAGGCCAAGTTCGCTCTTGTCGATGCAACCGAAGTTCTTCTCCTCGAACACATTGGTGAGCGCGCCCTGCGTGTTGTAGACCCATGCATGGTAATTGCAGCGAAACCGCTTGGCCGTCCCGCTGCCATCCTCGACGACATAGTTGCCACGATGGCTGCACATGTTCACAAAGGCGCGCATCAGGCCGTCCTGGCCACGGACCATCAGTACTGGCACCTGACTGACCGTCAGTGCGCGGTAATCACCCGGGTTGCGCATTTCACAGGAGAATCCCAGTGCCAGAGGCATTCGCTTGAAGATCTTCTCAACCTCCAGCGCGTACCGTTCCGGATCAAAATAGCGGTGTGTCGGCACCTTGAGGATTCCCGGTGCAAGATCGATTCGACCCTGTTCAAGGTTGTCGATTTCCTTTCGGGTCATCGCAATCAGCGTATCTCGAGCCATTTGTCACCTCTTACCTGGTTATGTTGATGCTGCGTATTCCTTCGGGTCGGATGCGGACGGCCGCACGTCAGCGCAAAAAGCGTCGAGACAGCTAATAGCCCTTCATCTGTGCAAATCGGTCGCGGTGAAACGACGCATCGCCAAACATCAGTTCCGAAACACGCCCACGTTTCATGTAGAGGCCGATGTCATGTTCGTCGGTGACGCCAATCCCGCCGTGCATCTGCACTCCTTCCTTGCCAGTAAGTCGCGCCGTATCCGATACCCGAGCCTTGCAGACCGCGGCCAGGCTCGCCCGGTTGTCGGCATTGTCATCAATCGCCCGCAGCGACTGCAGCACAATGGAACGGGACAGTTCCATTTCGCAGAACCAGCGCGCGGCACGATGTTTCAACCCCTGGAAGGACCCGATCTTCGCGCCAAACTGTTCCCGCACCTGAAGGTACTCAAGCGTGATGGCAAACGTCTGCTGAATACCACCCACCATGTCCGAGGATAACGCCACGGCGGCGCGCAGCAGCACCTCGTCGAGCACGTCTGCACCCAGATCCACCTGGCCTATCACCGCGTCGGCTGGCAGGCGTACATCGTTCAACAGGAGATTTGCGGCAATGCGACTGTCCAGCAGCAGATTGCGCTTGACCTCGAGTCCTTTGGTCGCCGGATCGATGAGGAACAGTGTCAGTCCTTCGCGGTCAACGGTACCGCCTGATGTTCGTGCGACGACGACGATGCGGTCGGCGGCGTGACCATCGGGTACCAGCACCTTGCGACCATTCAGCCGCCAGCCGGAACCATCCTCGACCGCAGTGGTAGTCACCCGGTACGGGTCGTGCTGCGCGGTCTCCTGACTGGCGAGTGTCAGAATGGCAGTGCCATCCGCGACTTTTGGCAGCCAGGCTTTTTTCTGCTCCTCGGAGCCACCCAGTTGCACAGCGCCACCGCCGAGAACTACAGACGACAGAATTGGCAGGACCACCAGCCCACGACCGAGTTCTTCCAGAACGATACCCAGTTCGGCGTAGCCAAGGCCGAGCCCGCCATAGGCCTCATCAAAGGGAATGGCCAGCCACCCAAGTTCCGCGGCTTTGGCCCACAGCGCTTCCGAATATCCCTTGCCAGATGCATTACGCAGTTTGCGCAGTTCACCGACCGTCCAGCTATCAGCGACAAAACTCTTTGCGCTGTCCTGAAGTTGTACCTGCTCTTCGTTCAGAATCAATGACATGACGTGTATTCCTCAATCGCCTGGCAAGCCAAGCACACGCTTGGAAATGATGTTCAGCTGGATTTCGGACGTGCCACCAAGGATCGTTGATGCCTTGCCATACAGCCACTCCCGTGTGATCTGGCGTTCATCCGCTGGACAGTCCTCTCCCGACCAGACCAGGCTTTCATGCCCGGCGATGCGCTGACGAAGGTCTGAACCACGCTGGTTCATTTCCGACAGGTACAGCTTGAACATCGAACCTTCCGGCCCCATGCCCTTGCCCGCCTTGACCGCGTCCATGGTCCGTTTGAGAGTCGCTTCGTAGGAAATGCGATCCATTTCGAACTGCACGATCTCCTCCCGAAACGCTGCATGGGGCAATCGACCTTCCGGCGCTTGCAGGGCGTCCCTGGCCACCTGGAGCAGCGACTTGCGTACAGGGCCGCTGGAGCTGCCACGACCGCCATCGGCCAGCATGGTCCGCTCATGCAGCAACAGCTTCTTGGCAACATCCCAGCCCTTGTTTTCCTGATAGATCAGCTGGGAAGCAGGTACCCGGACATTGTCGAAAAACGTCTGGCAGAACGGCGAGGAGCCACTGATCAGCTCGATGGGCGAGGTTGATACGCCGGGAGACTCCATATCGATCAGCAGAAAGCTGATCCCCTGATGTTTGGGAGCAGCCGGATCAGTTCGGACCAGGCAGAAGATCCAGTCTGAAACGTTGGCATCGGAGGTCCAGATCTTCTGGCCATTGACCACATATTCATCACCTTCACGGACCGCGCGCGTACGAAGGCTGGCGAGGTCGGAACCTGCGCCTGGTTCGCTGTAACCCTGGCACCAGCGAATTTCTCCCCGGGCAATGCGCGTGAGGTGCAATTGTTTCTGCTCTTCAGTGGCAAATTCGAGCAAGGCCGGTGCCAGCATCGCGATCCCGAAATTGAAGAGCATCGATCGGGTTCCGATCTTGGCCATCTCTTCCTGCAGCACCTTGTTCTGCTCGGGGGTCAGGCCCGCACCACCATAGGCCGGAGCCCAGACAGGCACCGTGTAGCCCTTCTCCACCAGCCGGTCGAACCACAGCTTGTGGTCAGGATGGTTGAAAGTCTGACGTCGACCACCCCACATCATGTCGGGCAGGACACTGCCCTTGCCTCGGCAGCTGGCAGGGCAATTAGCCTCCAGCCAATCGCGTGTTTCGCTTCGGAACGCTTCCAGATCGATCATTGCACCCACTCTCTGCTATCACGTGTTCTACGTCGAACTTTACACAGTTTTGGCAGAAAGTGGGTGGCCGAATCACAGTTGGCCGATCAGATTTCGCCCAGATTGACCCGGAACTCCAGTCCCCAATGTCGGCGGATGTTGGGAACACGGATCTCCGTGAGCCCGCCGACGTTGGTTACTGCCTGGACATAAAGTTCATTGGTCAGGTTCTTCACGAAAAAAGACCCTTCGTATCGGGTTTCCGGACTGCGCCAGATGATACTGGCATTGAACACATCGGAAGCCTTGCGATAGTGACTCAGGAAATCCCCGTTGAACTGGCGCACGCCGTCCAGCTCACTCACCCTGGATCCGGCGATCGTCTGCTTGCCGGAATGCAGCCAGTCGCCATGGACGGTGAACAGGCCAAAGTCCCGCCACGGCAGGTCATAGGCAAAACCCGCTGAATAGGTCCACTCCGGCGAACGACCCGTCGGATTCAGGTCGGCAAGATCGTTGGGCACCAGCCAGCCGACAAAATTGCCGATGGCGTCGTTGATTCTCTCGGGGGTGCCACAGAGCGGCAAATCCTGGGAGAAGGGGCCGCCCTGCGCCGGAGGTGCATTCGGGTCGGTGCCACTTGGACCATCCGGGTCCGTGCAGAATCCCTTCCGTTCCGTTTTCAGGTGCGAGGTGGTGAACCACACCACCAGACCTTCCGTCGGCACCGCGCTCAGTTCAAGTTCAACACCTTCCGTTTCCAGCGCACCGAGATTCGACTGGATGGTCTCCTGTCCACCACCACCCGGCGCGGGCCTGATGAACGCCGTCTGGAAGTCCTTGACCTCGGTCTTGAAGGCCGTGATGTTGGCCCGCAGCCGCCGGTCGAACCACTCGGACTTCACACCCAGTTCGAAGTTGTCTGCCTTTTCCGGTTCAAACGGACCGATGGTGGAAACCGATCCCCCACGCCCATTGAAACCGCCGGCGGTGAATCCTTCCGCGTAGGTGAAATAGGCCATGATGTCATCGGTAAATCGATAGGTGATACCGGCCATCGGCGTGAAATCCGTCCACGTTTCCGAATCACCAAACCGGTTGTTGCAGCGGATTGCGGTACCGGTCGGATCGAGCACGGGTCGACAGCCTCCCACCACGCCACCACTGTCGTCACGACCGATGGCGGGGGTCAGTTGAAACAGTGGGGTCGGTGTACCGGGCACGGGCGGCAAGCTGAGATCAACGACAAATGCCGGTACATTCAGGCAGGCCTGTGTCTTGCGGCCGATGGACTGGGCCGGATCTCCCGAGCCGACGGGACAGTGCAGGAAGTCCTTGGTTTCGGAAGTGTATCGCCCCCCCACCGTGATCGTCAGTTCCTCGATGGGGTGCCAGTTGGCCTGCGTAAAAAGCGCCCAGGCATCGTTTTTCTGATTGCTGAAGCCTGCCTGGCCCTGGGTGACCGGGCTGGTGAACGTCGGCAGCGGAGACGGACCCAGGACGATGTTTGGCGCAAACAGGAGCCCGTACGACTCCTGCTTCATCGTGTACTCCTGCTCAAAATAGAAAGCCCCGGCGACAAAATCGATTCGTTCGGAAAAATCCGAGGCGAAGCGGACTTCATGTGAAGTCTGATAGTGTTCCTGGATGCGTCGTCCAGCAAAAAGGTCGTGAGCGGCTGCATCGATCGAAAAGATGACATCCTCCGCCACTTCGCGGTAGTTGCCGACGTAGGTCAGCGTACCGATATCGCCGATATCGTAGTTCACCTGCGCGGTCAGACCCCAGATCTCGTAATCGGATTTCTGGCCACGATCCTCGGTGTTGATCGCAGAGTATTCATCATCCACCGAACCCGACTTGAATGGTTTGCCACACATCGTGGCCGCATTGTCCGCAGCCTGAATGGGGTTCTGCCCAAGCACGATGAGGTTGAACAACGTCTGGGTCGTGATCACCAGATCGTTGTCCAGCGGCCCGCCCAGAAACAGGTTGCGGGGATCGTTGCGGCAGTAGTGATGTGACTGGTTCATGTACGTATCGTCGCGAGTCTTGTTGTATTCGCCGCGCAGCACGATATCGAGGTCTTCATTCGGCTGGATACGCAGACTGGGCAACAGCGTGATGCGTTCCGTGGCGCCCCTGTCCTTGTCGAAAAAGGAATTATCCCAGTAACCGTCGTGTTTGGTGCTCTTCACCGCCAGACGGGCTGCCATCTGGTCGTTGATCGGCATGTTGCCGATCAGCTTGACATCCTGTCGTCCAAAATCACCGACCTGCGCAGATAACGAAGCGCCCCACGCATCCATTTCCGGCTCGTTGTGGCGGACCTGCACCGCACCGGCAATGGTATTGCGCCCGAACAGCGTGCCTTGCGGACCGCGCAGGATTTCGACCAGGCTGACATCCACAAAATCAGCCAACGCCGTGGACACCCGGGCCTGTACCACGTCGTCGACAAACACGGTCACTTTCGAGTCGGACGCGGATTCGATATCGCCGGTTCCCTGTCCGCGGATGAAAAACGACGACGCATTCTGGAAGATGCCGACCGGTTCAAGTTGAACATTGGGCGAGGCCGACGTGAGGTCGCGAAGATCCTGGGCAAACGCACGTTCCAGTGCTTCTCCGGATACTGCCGTGACAGGGACCGACACATCCTGTGCACTCGACTCGCGTCGTGTGGCCGTGACGATGACTTCTTCGAGTGTGGTGTTGGCCGAGCGTTCGGTTTCAGCAGCATTCCCCGCCACCGGCAATCCGGTCAAGGACAGCAGTGCGAGCAATCCAGGCAGCAACCGGCGATGCCGGAACAGGGAAAAAGCAGGTAAACATTGCTCAAGCGCGCCGTACTGAGTCATTGAAAGTTCCACCCGTTGTCTGGTTTGAAAGACTGATCAGGGGTTTACTTCAGCGGTGCGATACTTCCAACTCCCTCGCAATACGAATGCCTTCCCTCCCAAGAAAAGCAACCGCCAGTACCGTTTATACGCCTTTGCCCGCGCCACGCAACGATTTTTGCATGGCCGCCACCATCCGCTGGCAACCCTTGGACGCTGGTGAATGACTCACGCCGCATGATGCAAGGGTGGTTGGGATCAATGAAAACACTGGCCTGCGCAACTGGTCCTTCCGGCATCGGCAACCGGGCCGTCCGCCCACTTGTCAGCCGAAGGCGTGCGGACGCATCGAACCCCCTGACCGACGAACCATGGTGGAAATCAACCCGGAGTCCCTCGTAACGCGGCGAGCCGGTCAATCTCCCGCCAGAAACCCTGCATGGTATCTTCGATGATCTGCGCGACGGGTTTCACCGCATGAATCAACGCAGAGCCCTGGCCAGCCGATCCAGCCGTGTTGTCGACATCCCCGCCGATGTAGAGCGCGTCAATCACGCTGCCGAGTCTCGCCTGACCGGTTTGTGCCAGCTCAATGGCTGCGCGCGTCCGGAGAGTACGCATCTTCGCCCTCGGCGGTCTGGCAATCATGATCGTGCCATCCACTCCCGCATCGACAATGGCCTGCTTGTAGTTGCTGTGCACCGGACTTTCCACCGAAGCCACAAAGCGTGTCCCCATGGCTATTCCTTCCGCGCCCAGCGCCATGGCGGCCGCCATGCCCCTGCCGTCCACGATTCCACCAGCTGCAACGATGGGCAGATCGCATCGCTCCCTTACCGCCTGCAGCAGAACAAAACTGTTAACCTCTTCCTGGTTGCGGATACCACCGCTTTCCGCGCCTTCGACGATCAGGCCATCAACACCTGCATCCTCGGCCTTGAGCGCACCGTCCAGCGAAGGCACGGAGTGATAGACGATGACACCAGCATCCTTGAGGCGCTCGACATGGCGGCGAGGGTTGCCCGCCGACGTGGTCACAAACCGTACGCCATTGGCCAGCAGCCAATCCAGGATCTGCTTCTCCATGTCTTCGTTCTGGCGCAGGAACATGATCGGCAGGTTCACGCCAAAAGGCTGGTCGGTGGCGGCCTTGATCGCCGAGTATTCCCGACGAGTGATGGCCACATCCACGCTGGATGTCTCCATCATGCCCAGCGCACCGGCCTTCGACACAGCCGTCGCCAGCTGGGCGCGTGCGATCCAGGTCATTGGCGCCTGGATGATCGGGTAGCGTGCGCCAGTATGTTTTAGCACCCGGTTGCCGGTAAAAGGTACAGACATCACATTCATTTCTGGTGGTAATTGCAGACAGTGGAACGCCGATGTCTTCCACTGTCAACGGGGGCCAGCGCGGGATCCGATGATTGCCTTTGGCACTGGCTTGTCCCATCCTCGCAGCCGTACGACCAGTCAAACATGTCCAGCCAACCCAACCTATCGTCGTCGCCCCGCAATCTGCTGGCCATCGTGCTGGCTTTTGCCGTCATCTATGTCGTCTGGGGTACAACCTATCTCGGCATCGCGTATTCATTGCAATCCATACCACCCTTCATCTCCGGTTCGATGCGATTCCTGCTCGCCGGAACCGCCATGTTCATCTGGTTGCGCCTGCGTGACCGCCGGCCGTTTGCCGACGTGCCCTGGCGTACGGCCGTGTTTGTCGGTGTCCTCAATTCCGGAATCGGCAATGGTCTGGTCATCTATGCACAGCAAGGTGTCCCATCCGGCATCGCCGCACTGGTCATCGGCTCGATTCCGGGGATCGTGCTGTTGCTGGACGCGCTGTTCTTCTCGCGACGTCTGCCAGCTTTCATCCCGTTGCTTGGCATGGCTGTTGCGCTCGCGGGCGTAGGACTCATGACTCGCGACATGGATAGCCTCACGAACCGTGCCGAGCCGCTTTATGTCTTTGCTCTCCTGGTCGCGGCGGCTGGCTGGGGACTGGGGACCTTGTTGCAACAAGATGCTGTACGGCCGGAAACCGTGCTCGGGTTCACCTGCGTTCAGATGCTGGTGGGTGGTCTGTTCCAGGGCGGTTTGAGCGTGCTTGATGACGAGTGGCAGACCTTCCACCCGGGCGAGGTGACCACCACGTCCTGGATGGCCCTGTTTTATCTGGTGGTACTCGGGAGCATCCTGGCCTTCAACTGTTATCTCTGGTTGCTGACCCAGGTGTCGGCCGCCGCAGTCACGACGTATGCGCTGATCAATCCGGTGATCGCCATGGGTCTGGGCGCGTTGCTGCTTGGAGAGCGGATCACACCGCTCGCCGTACTGGCTGCTGCGATGGTGCTCGGTGGTGTGGCATTGATCCTGTTCGAAGGATTCTGGAAACGGCGTATCGCTCGCCTCGACGCTGCCTGACGCTGCGCAGATTCAGGTCGTGACCCGCAGCGAGGTCGACACCCGGCTACGCCATGTTTCCCGGCAGGAGACAGGCCCACAAACGGTTGGGTGGACAGGCAAGCATCCTCCGGCGACAACCGTTTCAGGCCACCGTGTCTCGTGACGGCGGGCCAAAGACCGGGCCAGCCGCTCCTCCGTCTCCGGGCCACCACGTATGGCATCGAGCAGCACGGCCACATAACTTTTGTCGATCAAGGCGCCCGAGCCTGCAATCTGCGGCGCCAGCAACCGATGCAGTTTCACCAGGTTGTACCAGGGAACATTCGGATAGACGTGGTGTCCGATATGCCAGTTGATGTTGTTCCAGAAAAAGGAGTGCACCGGATTTGATATCACCGTTCGGGTACCTGCCATCTGTCCGGCATCCCAGGGCGTACCGTAGTGTTCGGCAATGAATCGCATCGAATTGAACAGAGAGAAAAAGAAGATCGGCCAGAGCCACAGTGCCACCGCCTTGCCAAGCACGCCGTTCGCTGCTGCCGCATCCAGAACCAGCCAGTAAACCGTGACCTTCAGAGCTGTTTCAAAAAGATGTACACCCCACTGCCTGGCGTTGAAACTCTTGAAGGGGTAGATGAAATTGAAATGCAGGAAACTCAGCAGGCCACCGATCAACAGATACGCATAAAACAGCAGAAAATCAGCCACGCCCCGTTTACCCATCGTGAAGGCGTCCGGGTCCCTTGGCGATTCTGTTGAAGCGGTGATGTTCAAGATGGTCCTCCTTGAAAGTGATGAAGGAGGCAAAGATCGGGATCATGGTCACGATGCCGAATACCCAGTTCGCCGCGCGACTCTGGAACAGACTGTTGTGAGTGGCATCGTGCATGAAGGTGACCATGCTCATCCACAGATAGCCCAGCAGCACATAGGCACCCCACAGGATGAAGGGGGATTCGGTTTTCCATGCAATCCAGCCCAGACCCACCATGAACCCGACAAACAGCGGGATCTTGGTCAGGTTCGGAAGGACACGAAACTCGCGCATACGCTCAAGGTCATCGCGCGCAATACGCGGTGGAGTTCGAACAGACATGGAATCCCTTGGACGTGACCGCAGCACGTGACTTTACCATGAGGCGGTTGTCAGCAGGTACGCCAGCCTGCGCCAGGCTTCAGATTCCGATCGATCAGGCTTTGCCCTGATCAATCAGATTTACATTCAAATAAGGATAGGCGATATCGATGCCGTTCTTGACCAGCAGCTCATTGATCCGGGTGTGCAGCGCATCGAGAACGACAAGCCGCTCGGCAATCGACCCAACAAACACCCGTAACTCGAAATCGAGTGAACTTGGACCAAACGCCAGAAACCAGCTCCTTGGTTCTGGATCACGCAACACCTGCGGGAACTCGCCTGCAGCCTGCAACAACACCCGATGCACCAACTCGGGTGCGGTACCGTAGTCCACACCGATTTTCACCGTCAGACGCGTGATCTGGTCCGAGAGTGTCCAGTTGGTGAGTTGTCCGGTGATGAAGGTCTTGTTCGGCACGACGATTTCCTTGTTTTCGAAATCGATGATCGTGGTGGCTCGCGTGCGAATTCGGCTGACCGTCCCGCTGAATTCGCCGACGCTGATGACGTCGCCAACCCGAAACGGACGCTCGAACAGCAGGATGAGTCCGGAGACAAAGTTCGCGAATATCTCCTGTAATCCGAAACCCAGCCCGACCGTCAGCGCAGCGGCCAGCCACTGCAACTGTGACCAGCGCATGCCAAGCATGTTGAGTCCGATCAGCGAACCGGTGATGACGATTCCGTAGCGCAGCAAACTGGTGATCGCGTAGCGGGTTGGTGCATCCACACGGATGCGGGAAAGCAGACCAATCTCAACCAGGCCGGGCACATTGCGTGCACCGATGATCGTCAATACCAAGGCGAGCAACCCAAGCACCAGTGCCATCAGTGTCACCTGCTGAACGATCGCCTTGCCATCCTCACCGTTTTCCGTGAACCCCCAGAGTGCTATTTCATCCAGCCTGGCAAATGCGGGCAGAACATCGGCCCAGACCCACACCAGTGCAGTGACGATCATCGTCCAGAGCAAGGCTCGCAGCAGCCTGCCGGTCTGCGCATTGATCTGCTCGAGCGTCACCTCCCGCTCTGATTCGCGCAGTGTCACCGTCGATTCAGCCGTTCCCTGTTCAGCCAGCAACTGTTGATAGGCAAGCCGTCGTTCACCCAGCAGAAACCATCGACCGAGCAGGCCGGTCAACACCGAGATGACCACAGCGGCACTGAAAGTTGCGAGCAAGGTCTGCAACAGCACACTCGCGGAATGCACATACCCAGCCAGCGCCAGACCAGCGACCAGCAACGGCGCAAGCGTTCCGCCCACTCGCGCCACTTTCCGCCAGATGGATTGTTCGGTGTCTGCATCCCGCGATACCCAGATCCGTCCGGCTGCGAACAGTTGCCACATTGTCCAACCCAGTAGCCCGCACGCAAGAACGATGGCGAGACGGGCGATGACATCCGTCGCAACATCAACACTGCGTGCGGCGCCAAGCGCGTTGAGGAAATAAAGTGGCAACACCAGCAGCGCCACGGAAGGCAGGACGGCCGCCAGACTTTCACGACGGACACGCCGCCAGCGAAAGTGGGCCTGGCCAAGTCCACGTTCAATCACGATAAAACGAAGGAACTGGACAAAAAAGAGCGGGATCGCTGTTGCGATCATCGCCAGTCCAAACGAATGACTGAAGTTGCCCGCCTGTCCGATCGTGCCCAGCAGAGTACCACCGGCCAGCAAAATCGCTGGTACCGGCAACGCCGCAAGCAGGGTCCAACCCAGAGCCCGGCTGGTTGCCCAGTAGGTGTCCTGACGAATCTGCCTCGTCACCGGAGCTTCTGCGACGATCCGCTCCGGTGCCTGACGACGCAGGTGCAGGAGAACGAGCACCCCGAGCAGACTGAACAGCCACAACACGGGGCGTTCCTGCAGACTTGTTTTTGCAAGTTCCGCCGATTTGCCGTATCGCTCGGGTTTGAACAGATCTGCCAGCCCTGGACCAATCCTGGCCAGCCATGCTGCGCTCACGGCACTGTGGCTCCGCGACCACAACAGCTGGCGATCAAGCAAGGTCTGCATCTCGACGGTCTGGGCGAGCTGCTCGGACAACAGCACACCTTTTTCTTCCAATGCGACCACGCGCCTTTGCACCACGGCACGCAGCAGGCTCAACAGGTCTTCACGCGTCGCTCGCAATGTGCCAGCTTCGCCCTGGATTCGGCCGGGGTTCCACTGCTCCGTCTCGGCCGTACCCATGGTTTCAGTCGTGGCTCCGGTCAGATCACGCTGTTCTTCCGACAGTGTCACCAGACGCAACCGCTGATCGGCAAGCGTCGCGCTCACCGCTACGAGTTGCTGCCGCAAACGATCCGGGGACTCGAGCCTTCGACGTTCACTCCACAGCCATCGCCCGACAGCTTCACTGCGGCCACCGAGTTCAAGTCGTGTATGACTGTCCCGCAAGGCGACCACAACTTCATCGCGGGCTCTCGCCAGCGCCGGCAGTGAAACACGATCTTCCTCGAGGGCCTTGACATGCATTTCCAGCTCGGCACCCAGTTCCATGTTGGCGGTGGCGAGTGCACCGAGTACTGCCGGTCCGTCCGCCAGCGCCGCAGCAGCCTCAGCAAGTCGCGCCCGGCCAGCGGCCAGTTCGTTGTTGCCTCGCATGGCTATGTGCTGCTGCAACACCTGGACACGGGCAGCGTGCAATCGGTGACGGTGCCGCAATTCCCGCGCCATCAATTCATGCAGCGACTGACGATTTTCCAGGGTTGCCTGATCCAGTTCCGCCAGTTCAATCCCGGCCAGCAGACGTTCGCGCTCAATTTCACGTTGCTGCCGCCGGGCTTCGGCGACCAGTCGGGAGTCTTCCGGGCGGGTCTCCGAATGATTCTGCAGGGACGCCAGTTGATCGCGCAGCCCGGCCAGTGCAGAGGCCGCTTCTGCCGGTCCGGAGAGGAGCAATGCAAGCGTGTCAGCGACATCGTCGATCTGTGCAGACAGCTCGGCAACCTGACTTCGCTCCTGGGTCAGTACCCGCTCCAGGGTTTCCACGTCGGCCTGCGATGGCAGCCGTTTTGCCCAGGCGGCCACAGATTGATCCACGTCAATCCGAAGCGAAGTTTCCAGTTCGCGAACCCGAACCGCGTGCGCGCCCGATTCCGCCTGCCGCTCTCGCACCAGCGTTTGCAGGCGCTGCGTTTCCAGCAGGTCGGCACGTGCCACATCGATCAGCGCGTTACCCGACTGGCGCTCCACATCGCTGATCGCCGCCGAACCAAGGGCTGCCGACAACGCCTCCAGGCGCTCCGCATCGGCAGCAATGGCCGCAGGGCTTGCGGTCAACAGCACCGCACAGACAAAAAGACCCGCGCAGGAGAACGCCTTTGCGCAAGAAAAAAGTACAGACCTGAAGCCACGGAAAGTGTGAATCATGTCGGGCACCCTAGCCGCGCCCATCGAGGGATGCAATTGCAACAACCAGGTGAGCCATGATGGCCACTGAAGCAGCAATCGCGCAGAACAGCATGTCCCACTTGTGTTCGTTGCAGTACGGAGTAACAATCTAACCATGCAAACGACAACGTTTTTTGGCGGTTTTTATTTTGGTTACTGGCGAGTGACCTGACACACCTTTGCATCCGTCCGCGAAGGTAGTGAAGTAAAGCTGCCTTCGAACTGAACCCCGTATGGCAGCGCCTGCGGGGTTTTTGCTTTTAGGGGTGGCGTAAACAAGGGCGGCACAAATCCGATTTCTGGAGAGGGATATGGAAAACCTGGAGAACATCAACGTGACACGACAGGAACGACTGATCACCCCGGACCAGTTGAAGGCCGAATTACCGGTCAGTGAACTCCTTCGCGAGCAGATCCGGACCAGTCGCACCGCAATCGAGAGAATTCTGCATGGGAGGGATCATCGGCTGCTGGTCGTGGCGGGCCCGTGTTCCATCCATGATGTCGACGCCGCCAGGGACTACGGACAACGGCTGAGTGCTCTGGCACAGGAACTGGCCGGCGATCTGCTCATCGTCATGCGGACCTATTTCGAAAAACCACGGACAACGACAGGTTGGAAAGGGCTGATCAACGACCCACATCTGGATGATACTTTTCGAATCGACCATGGCCTGGTGATTGCCAGACGACTGTTGCTCGATCTGGCTGGCATGAACCTGCCACTGGCCACCGAAGCACTGGATCCGATCACCCCACAATACCTGCACGATCTGATCAGCTGGTCAGCGATTGGCGCACGGACGACGGAATCCCAGACGCATCGCGAGATGGCGTCAGGCCTTTCCAGCGCTGTCGGATTCAAGAATGGCACGGACGGCTCACTGGAAACTGCCATCAACGCACTCAAGAGTGTCGCGACGCCACATCGTTTCCTGGGAATCAGCGCCAGTGGAGAGGTATCGGTTTTCCATACCCGGGGTAACCAGAATGCACATATTGTCCTGCGTGGTGGCAGCAGCGGTCCCAACTACGACCAGGCGAGCATTCGCTGCTGCGAAGCGCAGATGCGTGCTGCCGGACTACGGCCCGCGATCATGGTCGATTGCAGTCACGCCAATTCAGCCAGGGATCACAATCGACAGATCGCAGTGGCGCGAGACGTGGCGAACCAGATCGAAACGGGCAACTCATCAATCATCGGTCTGATGCTGGAAAGCAACATTCATGCAGGAAATCAGAAGATTGGTGATCGCACGAAACTGCAATATGGTGTCTCGATCACGGATGCCTGCATCGATTGGGATTCGACCGAAGGTTTGCTGCGTGAACTGGCAGCGAGCACGTCAGCGAACCTGCTGGAGCGGGTTGCATGAAGTTCAGACAGGAACTTACGTTCCTCGACCGCGGGTGATACCCGCCTACTGATAGTAGGCGTGTTCGGTGTGGGTGTGATCCGTCGAATCGCGAATGCCGGTCAATTCGGGCAGCTGGTCCATCAGGGTTTTTTCCACACCATGTTTCAGTGTGATGTCTACCGCTGAACAACCCTGACAGCCGCCGCCAAACTGCAAAACGGCAATCTTGTCGTTGGTGACCTCGACCAGAGATACCTGCCCGCCATGTGCCGCCAGACCAGGATTCACTTCGTTGTAGAGGATGTAATTGATGCGGTCTTCCAGAGGTGCATCCGCGCCTACCTGGGGAACTCGGGCGTTTGGGGCCTTGATGGTCAGTTGCCCCCCCATGCGATCTTCCGCATAGTCGACCACAGCACCTTCCAGGTACTTGTGGCTGCGGCTTTCGAACCAGGCCCGAAAGCCTTCGAATTCGATGGGCTCATCCCCGTCCTGCTCTTCACCGGGACGACAATAGGCAATACAGGTCTCGGCATGCGGTGTACCCGGTTGGGAGACAAACACCCGTATGCCGGTACCTTGGGCATCCTGCTTGCCCAACAGCTCCCGCAAATACCCCTGCGCCGCGTCCGTGATCTGGATCATGCTTAAACCCGACTAAATTACTCGGGTATTGTAGGGAGCCCTTCCCGGCCACACAACCGTTTCGCGTCCGCCGTCTGCGAGCGTGGCCGAAGACACACCTCGAGGTGAACGAAAACCGGGTTCTGCGCAACATCCACACGCCACAAAGTCTTCCGCGCACCAAGTACCTCCCATCTTCAGACCCAGATGAGAATGGCTCACCTGGAATTGGGACATCTTCAATTGTGCGAAACGGCTTTACGCCTACACTGCCCTCCAATTCTGCAGACCATCAGATCAAGAACCCATGCCATACGCACGCCTCAAATCCCGCCGTGAATTGCTGGAACGCGCCCTCAGGGAACGAATAGTCATCATCGACGGCGCCTACGGGACTCACTTCCAGAAACTGAAACTGAGCGAAGAGGATTTTCGCGGCGAGCGTTTTGCAGATCATCATTCACCACTCAAAGGCAATACCGACCTGTTGGTCCTGACCAGACCGGACGTGGTGCGCGCTGCTCACGAGGCCTACCTCAAGGCAGGCGCGGAGATCATCAAGACCAACAGTTTCACCGCCACCACCATCTCGCAGGCGGATTACAACCTCGCCCCTCTGGCTGTGGAAATCAATGTGGAGGCTGCAGCGATCGCCCGTTCGATCTGCGATGTCTACGAAACTGCCGACAAACCCAGGTTTGTCGCAGGGTCAGTCGGTCCAACCAACCGCACCTGCAGCATTTCCCCGGACGTCTCGGATCCGAGTGCCCGCAACGTGGATTTCGAGACACTTCGGGTTGCCTATACGGAAGCGATCGACGGTCTGATTCGAGGTGGCGCCGATCTCATCCTGCTGGAAACGATATTCGATACGTTGAACGCAAAGGCGGCCATCTACGCCATGCTGGAACTCGGGCGCCAACATGGTGTGACCATTCCAGTGATCATCTCCGGCACGATCACCGACCTGTCGGGGCGAACCCTCTCAGGTCAGACCTGCGAAGCCTTCTATGCATCGGTTGCCCATGCCCGTCCCATAGCGGTTGGATTGAATTGTGCGCTGGGCGCAGAACAGTTGCGCCCCTTTGTTGGTGCGCTGGCCAAGGTGTCGGAGTCGCGGGTCAGCGTACACCCGAACGCCGGTTTGCCGAATGAGTTCGGAGGTTATGATCAGACTGCGGTCATGATGGCTGAACACATTCGCGACTACGCCATCCAGGGATGGGTCAATCTGGTCGGCGGCTGCTGCGGCACCACTCCCGAGCACATCGAACACATTGCCAGGTCAGTCGCAGGCATTGCGCCTCGTCCGCTCCCCGGCAAGGTGCAGGCGATGTCTCTGGCTGGACTCGAGCCCCTGCGGGTCGATTCGCAGAGCCTGTTTGTCAACGTCGGCGAAAGGACCAACATTACCGGCAGCGCCCGATTTGCGAAACTGATTCGCGATAACAAGCTGGACGACGCATTGGTGGTTGCTCGTCAGCAAGTGGAAAACGGTGCCCAGATCATCGACATCAACATGGACGAGGGCATGCTGGACAGTCAGGCGATGATGGTCCGCTATCTGCACCTGCTGGCCGGCGAACCCGACATCGCCCGCGTGCCGATCATGGTTGATTCATCGAAATGGGATGTCATCGAGGCCGGCCTGCGCTGCGTTCAGGGCAAATCGGTGGTGAACTCCATCAGCATGAAGGAAGGCGAAGCTGCGTTCCTCGCTGTTGCCCGCAAGTGTTATGACTATGGCGCAGCGGTGGTGGTCATGGCGTTTGATGAAAAGGGTCAGGCCGATACTTTTGCCCGCAAGTGCGAAATCTGCGCCCGATCCTATCGACTGCTGACGGAGCAGGTCGGCTTCAATCCTGAAGACATCATCTTCGACCCGAACATCTTTGCCATTGGCACAGGTATCGAGGAACACAACAACTACGCGGTCGATTTCATCGAAGCCTGTCGATGGATTCGCGCCAACCTGCCGGGTGCAAAGATCTCGGGCGGTGTTTCCAACGTGTCGTTTTCCTTCCGTGGCAACGAACCGCTGCGCGAAGCCATTCACACGGTATTTCTCTACCACGCCATCAAGGCGGGCCTGACGATGGGTATCGTCAATGCAGGCCAGCTTGGCATCTATGATGACCTGCCCGCAGAACTGCGCGAACACGTGGAAGACCTGGTCCTGAACCGCCGACCGGATGCCACAGAACGATTGCTTGCAATAGCTGACCGCTACAGCACCAAGAAAAAGGCTGCTGATGACCCTGCGCTGCTCGCCTGGCGGTCGTGGCCTGTCGGCAGACGGATCGCGCATGCGTTGGTGAAGGGCATGACAGAATTCATTGTTGTTGATACGGAAGAAGCCCGCCAGCAGGTGACACGCCCGATCGAGGTCATCGAGGGGCCGCTGATGGACGGCATGAACGAGGTCGGCGACCTGTTTGGCAGCGGCAAGATGTTTCTGCCGCAGGTAGTCAAGAGCGCTCGTGTCATGAAACAGGCGGTTGCACACCTTGTCCCCTGGATCGAAGCCGAAAAGGATGCCAACACCCGAAGCAAAGGCAGGATCATCATGGCCACGGTCAAAGGTGATGTGCACGACATCGGCAAGAACATCGTCGGCGTGGTACTGCAGTGCAATGGTTATGAAGTCATCGATCTTGGGGTCATGGTGCCTGCAGAAACGATTCTTGCCAAAGCCAGGGAAGTCAACGCGGACATCATCGGTCTGTCCGGGCTGATCACGCCTTCGCTTGATGAAATGGTCACGGTCGCCAGTGAAATGGAACGTCTGGGCTTCACGGTTCCACTCTTGATCGGTGGCGCCACCACCTCCAAGGCGCATACCGCGGTGAAGATCGAACCGGCCTACACCCGCGGGCCGACCGTGTACGTCAGCGATGCGTCTCGCGCTGTCGGCGTGGCTACCCGGTTGCAGTCGGATGACCAACGAGCACCGTTTGTCGAAGAAGTCCGCCTCGACTACATTCAGGTTCGGCAGCGCACCGCTGCGCGCGCAGAGGCACGGAACTTCCTCTCCCTCGCCCAGGCGCGTGCCAATGCGCCAAAACTCCGTGCGCATGAACCACATCAGCCAGAACAACTCGGTGTGCACACCGTCGAATTTGATCTGGCGAAGCTGGCCGAATACATCGACTGGACACCATTTTTCATGACCTGGGAACTGGCGGGAAAATTCCCGGCAATCCTCGACGACGAGGTGGTCGGCGAAGCGGCCAGAAATCTGTACGACGACGCCAGGGCCATGCTCGAGTCGCTGATCCACGGAGGTGTGTTGCGTGCCCGGGGCTGTTATGGACTCTGGCCAGCCAATCGCGTGGGATCAGACAATATTCGCATCCAGTCGGATGTCGGCGAGCGGGTGCTGGGTTTCCTGCGCCAGCAGACACCAAAACCTGATGGCCAGCCCAGTTGGTGTCTTGCAGATTTTGTGGCGCCGGAAGGCGATTACTTCGGTGGTTTTGCGGTGACAGCAGGCCTGGGCATCGAGGAGGTCCTGGCCGGTTACCCCAACGATGACTACTCAAGCATCATGATCAAGGCGCTGGCCGACCGATTGGCCGAGGCCGCGGCCGAATACCTGCATCTGGAAGTCCGTCGAAACCACTGGGGTTACGCGGTGGATGAAAATCTCGATACCAACGCCCTGATCCAGGAGGCCTACAAGGGAATCCGCCCCGCTCCGGGTTACCCCGCATGCCCTGATCACACCCACAAGCGCGTGTTGTTCGAGATGCTGGACGCAACGGCCAGAACCGGCATCACGTTGACCGAGCAACTGGCGATGTCCCCGGCGGCCGCGGTGTCCGGCTTTTACATCGGTCACCCCGATGCAAGGTACTTCGGCGTCGGCAAGATCACGGAAGAACAATTGGTCGACTACGCATCCCGCCTCAACCTGGATCTCGACAACACAAGACGATGGCTGCGACCGAATCTGGCGGATTGAGATGAGGCAGCAGCATCACGCCCAACCGGTCCCGGTCGGGCGACTGCGGGACTGGTCGACCGGCCAACCAGGCAACACCGTAATGGCAAAGCGATGTGCCAATCAGCGTGTCATGCCCGTGAACGCTTCCTAGGAAAACGTCCAGCCGGAGATGTAGTACACAGCCATCACCACGAGGCAGACAAAGACGATCAACGCGCCTCTGGCGTCTTCCCGCTGGTCCTCGTCATCTGCTTCAATTTCCGGGTTAGGAGGCTGGTGGGAGTGGCCGTGATCGCTCATGTCGTGGAATCCCCTGCTGATCAAAAAAACTGGTCCGGAAAAGAGATCGGACGCAGATGTGAGTTTATCTCAGAGTGGCCATCGCGAGTACTATCGACACCTCATTCCCTACGCCCTGTTCCAGACACCTCACTCCTGACATCTGGCCCTGGTAATGCTCTTCGACAAAGGCATCCAGGGACAACGCGAAACCGTCCCGAGCACATCCCGGATTCTTCCCGAATTTGCGCCGCATAAGCATAGGCACATCAAGCATTTTTGAATCGGGCGCGGTACTGGTATCTTCACGCTGCGCCCACTCTCACGGATTTGAATGTACCGCTACGATGCTTACGATCAGGCGTTTGTCGACGAACGTGTCGCCCACTACCGCGATCAGACAGAACGCTACCTGAAAGGTGAACTCAGTGAGCAGGAGTTCCTGCAACTGCGCCTTCGCAACGGCCTGTATATCCAGCGACTTGCTCCGATGTTGCGCGTTGCGGTTCCGTACGGAACACTGTCCTCAAAACAACTGCGAATGCTGGCCCATATTGCGCGCCACTACGACCGCGGATACGGTCACCTGTCCACACGGCAGAACATGCAGTACAACTGGCCGGAACTGGAAGAGGTGCCCGACATTCTGGCTGATCTTGCCAGTGTAGAGATGCATGCCATCCAGACCAGCGGGAACTGCATTCGCAACGTCACGTCCGATGAATTTGCCGGTGTTTCTGCCGACGAGATCGTCGATGCCAGGCCCTACTGCGAACTCATTCGCCAGTGGTCAACCGCGCATCCGGAATTTGACTGGCTGCCACGCAAGTTCAAGATCGCCGTGAACGGCGCGCGGAATGACCGTGCCGCCATCGCGGTACACGACATTGGCATACTGGCCAACCACAATGCCGCCGGCGAAGTGGTCTTTGATGTCTTTGTTGGCGGAGGACTCGGCCGCACTCCCGTGATCGGCGAGCTGATTCGTGCACATCTCGAAGTAAAACATCTACTTACCTACCTCGAAGCCATCATGCGGGTGTACAACCGGTATGGGCGACGCGACAACAAGTACAAGGCCCGGATCAAGATCCTGGTGCGTGCACTGGGTGCCGAAGAGTTCCGTCGTCAAGTCGACGCGGAATGGACACACATCCAGGGTTCTGCCCAGACATTGACGGAACAGGAAGTCTCTCGAGTCACCAATCAATTTGCTCCACCGGCCTATGAGAAGCTCGAGGACCAGCCCGACCTGCTTGCCGATGCACGACTTGCCGACATCGGCTTCGATCGGTTCATGCGCCATAACATAAAACCGCACAAGGTCCCTGGCTACGCAATCGTGACACTGTCTACAAAGATTACCGGAGTTCCACCCGGAGACGTCACGGACGAGCAGATGGAGCAGGTTGCCAACTGGTCGGAGAGGTTTGGTCATGGCGAAATCCGGATCAGCCACGAACAGAACTTTGTCCTGCCGGATGTTCGTCAGAGTGATTTGCCAGCCTTGTGGGTACTGGCCCGGGACGCCGGATTGGGAGCCACCAACGCCAGCCTGCTGACCAACATCATCTGCTGTCCGGGTGGCGACTATTGTTCTCTCGCCAACGCTAAGTCGATCCCCGTCGCCGAAGCCATCCAGCGCCGCTTCGACGACTATGACTATCTGCACGATCTCGGAGATCTGGACCTCAATATTTCCGGTTGCATGAACGCCTGCGGGCACCACCATGTCGGACACATCGGCATTCTTGGTGTCGACAAAAAAGGCGAAGAGTTCTACCAGATTTCCCTGGGGGGTCACTCTGGTCATTCAGGTCAGAGCGCATCGCTGGGCGAAATTGTCGGGCCATCGTTTTCCAGGGCAGACCTGACACAGGCCATCGCCACGATACTGGACACGTACACCGAGTTGCGTATCGAGGAAGAACCGTTCCTGCACTGTTATCGCCGCGTGGGTATTGCCCCTTTCAAGGAGAAGGTTTATGCCAACGCTGATTAAGGACGGCCAGGTCGCGACAGACAACTGGGCTTGCGGACCGGAAGCGGCCGCAGGCGAACGTCCGTTGCTGGCTCCTGACGCGTGGCGTGAAGCCGGTGATCCGGATGCGGGACTGTTGCTGCAGGTGGACAGTGAACCTGAGGCGGACTTCATCAAGGCGCCTCTGATTGCGATCCACTTTGCCGAGTTCAAGGATGGACGGGGTTTGTCCCTGGCGGCGCTTCTTCGCTCCCGGTACAACTATGAGGGAGACCTGCGGGCCATAGGCGACACCCACCATGATCTTGTGCACTACCTGGTTCGCTGCGGGTTCTCGAGTCTTGTGTTGCCCGATGGTCGCGATGTTGCAGTGGCACTCAAAGGCACCCGGGTCTATTCGCACTATTATCAAGGCAGCGTCGGCGATCCCGAACCTCTGTTCCGGAAAACACGTCGGGAGCAGGTGACGGGGCATTCCCCAGGATCAATTTGACATAACGGTCGCACACCGCTGGCTCTCGGCAGGCCCATGACCCATCGTCCTTGAAAGATCTGATCGAATCCGGGTTCGAGTTCCCGGTCGATCCGGAAGATCTGTCCTTGTTTTCGACTCCAGGTCTTCTCGACGGATTGTCCAACCGCTCGATGCGAAGCGCGGAATCCTGAAAAACAGTCTGCGCTTTTGCATCCGGTCTGCGAAGATCGGGTCCGACAGCCACCCGGGAAATTGTTAACGGAGTAACGCGCCGTGCATGGCGATGCATCCATTGTCAGCTCACTCTTTCTGATCTTCACAGGTGCTGCAGTACTGGCAACCCTTGCACTCTATTCGCGCCAACCGCTACTGGTTGCGTATATCGCACTCGGGGTATTGCTGGGTCCGTACGGGTTTGAACAGGTCACCGACGCAAGGCTGCTGTCGGAAATTGCCGAATTTGGCATCGTCTTCCTGCTCTTTCTGGTGGGCCTCGATTTGCCACCGCGCAAATTACGCAACATGGTGGGAGAAACCATGCTCACGGCACTCGGCACAAGTGCTGTTTTTTTCATGATTGGCTTCGGTGTCATGTGGGCATTTGGATTCACGTTGGTTGAATCCGCAATCACTGGAGTTGCCGCCGTGTTTTCCAGCACGATCCTTGGCATCAAGTTGCTGCCAACAACCGTGCTGCACCATCGCCACGTCGGCGAGATTGTCGTCAGTCTTCTGCTGATCCAGGATCTGCTGGCCATTTTTGCGCTGATCATGATCAACGGCAGCGGTACCTCGATCGATGCCACACTCACCAGCCTTGGTCGATCCATTGTCGCCCTGCCCCTGCTGATGGCTCTCGCTTTTGGCGCAGTCAGATTTGTCATTCTCCCGCTGCTGACCAAATTCGATGATTTCCGCGAATTCATCTTCCTGCTCACGCTGGGCTGGTGTCTGGGACTTGCGAGTCTCGCTGATCTGATGGGGCTGTCCTACGCAATCGGCGCTTTTGTGGCAGGGGTTTCGCTCGCCACCAGTCCGATTTCACAGTACATCGCCGAGAACCTGCGTCCCTTGAGGGATTTTTTTCTGGTGCTGTTTTTTTTCTCTGTCGGAGCGAGCCTCGATCCAGCGGTGCTGGCCCAGGTCATCGTGCCGACGCTGTTGCTGGGCGTCGTGCTGATCGCCGCCAAGCCCATCGTCTTCGCGTGGCTGCTCAAGTGGCAGCGAGAAGAATCCAAGGCAAGTTGGGAGGTTGGATTTCGTCTTGGCCAGCTTTCGGAATTTTCGCTGCTGTTGAGTTACACAGCGCTCGCCGCAGGCCTTGTGGGTACCAGCGCCGCACACGTCATCGAAGGCGCAACAATCCTGACGCTGCTCATCAGTTCGTACTTCGTGATCTTTCGCTATCCGAGCCCGATTGCCGTCAGTGACGCGCTCAGACGCGACTGAAAGTCGCGATCAAGCGCGACTGAGATCAACCACACCCCGTCCGACCATCCCGCCCTGCAGGATCTGGGGCACCACTGTTTCCAGATCACCCAGTCCCAGCGTCTGCACCGTGTCCGACAGATCAACCCGCCACTCACCGCCGATCCGGTTCCAGAGTGCACGTTTGTGCGCAATCGGCAATTCGACCGAATCGACGCCCAGGACGTTGACATGCCGGAGGATGAACGGAAGAACCGTGAGCGGAAACTCGGTCGAGGCAGCCAGACCACAGACGGCAACACTGCCGCCATGCTTGAGAGACTTGACGATATTCGCCAGCGGCACACCACCGACGACATCCACAGCACCTCCCCAGCGTTCCTTGCCAAGCGGCCGATCCGCCCCTTCAAGGGCCTGTTCACGTGTAAGGAATTCGGTCGCACCCAGTTTGCGCAGCCAGTCATGCTGCGTTGCCTTGCCTGTAACGGCGGTCACCTCGAACCCAAGGGTGGACAATAGTTTTACTGCAACGCAGCCAACACCTCCACTCGCACCCGTAACCACAACCGGGCCGTATTCCGGCTGCATGCCTGCATGCAGCAGCTTTTCGATCGCAAGCGCAGCGGTGAATCCTGCTGTACCCCAATGCATGCTGGTCTCGGGCGTCAGCCCGGCGGGCATGGATACTACCCAGTTTGCAGGCACACGAATTCGCTGGCCATAACCGCCAGGTGTATTCATGCCGAGGTCATAACCCATCACCAGCACCTGCTGACCGAACTTGAACTCGCTGGTCCGACTTTCCAGCACGATTCCGGCGGCATCGATGCCCGGCGTGTGCGGAAACTTCCGGGTCACACCGGGGTTACCCGTCGCGGACAATGCGTCCTTGTAGTTGAGCGAAGAAAACCGGACGTCGATGAGCACATCACCATCGGGCAGATCGGCGATTTCGCGATCGGCGATGTTGTAAATAAAACCCTGGGCGGACTTTTCCACCCGGAACGCGCGGAATGTCATGGTCATGAGTCTCCTGAAGGTATGCAGACATTCTTGCACCATCAGGCGTCAGTGGACAGACCGACGTTTCGTGCAGTCCGGTCTTCGTGCGGTGACTTGTCAGACGCCCACCTTCGAATCGGCGGAGGTTTCGAGCCACCGCTCTCTGCCACGAACGGAAGCTCCCATCGATGGCATCACTGCGCCTTTCACACCTGCGTCAAACACCGTTCAACGCACGGCAGGACCCCCTCAACCGGATTGATTCCTCCAGCGCACGGACGCACGCTAGCCGGTTTGTTCAGCGCACCCACGCAAACAGCCGCGCGACACGCGCAAGCAAGCCGCGAATCTCGCCAAGAATGCGGTCCAGTGGCTTGCGATGTTCGATCCATTGAACCTCGTAGACGTCACGCTCTTCGCATGCCGTGTTGACGTACTCGTCGCTGGTACAGAGTTCATCGACCAGATTTTTCTCGATGGCCCGTTGGCCATACCAGGCTTCACCGGTAGCCACGCTCGTCAAATCGAGCGCCGGACGATGTTCGGCTACAAATTCCTTGAAGAGTGCATGTGTATCTTCAAGTTCCTCGACAAACTTCCTGCGACCTTCCTCCGTGTTCTCGCCGAATACCGTCAATGTGCGTTTGTACTGGCCGGCAGTGTAGACGTCCCAGTCCACGTCATACTTGTCGAGCAGTCGATGCACGTTGGGCACTTCCGCCACGACGCCGATCGAGCCGATCAGCGCAAACGGAGCAGCAATGACCTTGCTGGCGACCACGGCCATCAGATAACCGCCGCTGGCAGCAACCTTGTCGACGGCAACCACCAGCGGGATGCCTTGTTTGCGAATCCGGTGCAACTGGGAAGCAGCCAACCCATAGTGCGGAACCATGCCACCCGGACTGGTCAGTCGGAGCAGCACTTCGTCCTGCGCCTTCGCGAGCGTGAGTACGGCCGTGATTTCTGTACGCAGGAATTCGGTTCTGCCAGCCTCTACATCCCCATCAAAGTCGAGAACAAAAAGACGTGGTTTCACCGCGTCTTCACCGGCCGCCTTTTTCTGCGCCTTGGCCTCGGCCTTTTCTTCCTTGATCTCGCGCTTGCGCTGAACCTTGAGCTCGGCATCGTTAAGGATCGAATCCTCCACCGCATGGCGCAAATCCAGCAGTCGGTCATTCAGTTTGCGCACCTCCAGGTGCCCGCCGTCATGATCCTGGCGTTTGTGGCCCAGCGACACGAGAGCGGACAGAATCACCAGCAGAGCCACCACGACGGTCACGGCCTGAGCGAGAAAGAGCAGGTAGTCGAATAGATAATCCATGGGTACCGCAGACGAAAAAGTGGCGTACTGTAGCCGTTATGGCAGGCATCCTCTACGCTCTCGTCCAGCGCCCCTCCTGCCGTACCGGCAGGCGTTTCAGCCGGTCCGGAACATCGATAACACGGTGAACACCCAGATCAGATACCCATCCGAACGAAATCGTCCGTCCATGAACGCTGTTACCGGATTGGCGCTACCTTGCAGCAGTTGCGCAGCTTCCGCCGCAGAGTGGAAATACAGCGTGATGTCGGCCGGTGTCGGCTCGGAGGTGATCCGGGTCTGCAGAGCGCCATGATCGACGTCGAGAACCACTCTCTGCGCCACAGACCCGTCGCTCGCTGCCAACAGCTCGAGCACGACCGTGCCGTCGAACTCCCGCGCAAGCCCCGGATTGAACGATTTGGCAAGTTGCGCAGCAAGCCCTGACGCATCCAGGTCAGCCACCTGACAAAGCCCTGTCACTCATCGTATAGGTCGCTTCATGAAAGGTGCTCCTTCACGAAGGCGTCGATCAGCCAACGGGAAATCGCGGTGCCTGGCGGCACGTTGGGCAATTCGTCATAACGGAACCATCGGGCATCGGCAATCTCACCTTCCTGGCAGACGATCTCGCCACCTGCATAGTCGGCGTGATACCCGAGCATGAGGGAATTGGGGAATGGCCAGCTCTGGCTGCCAAAGTAGCGGAGATTGTTGACAGCAACGCCGACTTCCTCCAGAACCTCACGATGCAGGGTCTGCTCCACGGATTCGCCCGGCTCGACAAAACCCGCAAGTGTCGAGTAGAAACCGCTTGGCCAGTTGGCATTTCGCGCCAGCAACATCTCTTCACCACGACGCACCAGCACGATGATGCTGGGTGACAGGCGAGGATAGGCGATGTGCCCACAATCCGGGCACTGCAGGGCACGATCGGTTACGTGGCTCGTGGTCTGGGTCCCACACCGTCCACAAAATCGATGGGTGTCCAGCCAGTCCACGATCTGCTGGGCACGGCCAGCGAGATAGAACAGAGGTGATTCGACGCGTCCAAGCCAGCCGCGCAGATCCGAACTTGCGTACCCTTCGGGCAGCTTGCCTTTCCCGGCGACGGCATAACATGCGCGCCCGCGAAACTGGCCCAGGTAGTGGCGATGGTGCACCTCCACGTCCAGCCAACGAAAGGCATCTTCATCGATCGGTCGCGGAATGCCTCGCTCCATGAGAGAGGCAAGTCGACCTTCGAGGAACAGAAAGTACCAGGCGGATTTGCTGGCTCCTTCAGGAGGTATCACTCGGGATTCAAACTCGTCCGGGGAATCGGGCCACACGTCTAGAAACTCCAGCTGCAGATCATCTATTCGTAGCACAACGTCCTGGTCGGGTCTATGTCACGCGGGAATCGGAAATTCGACGACTATGCTTCACGGAGTCGGTCTTGATCCGGCATCATAGGTCCAGGCTCGTATCGGCCCGGTTAGAAAATTCCACCTGAACGGAACAAGTGAATGCAGGACAGCACCGCCTCTGCCCTCTGGGCGAACTTTCTGGGCGCAGCCCCGGATTGGTACAAACAGACCATTCTTGCTTTCCTGGTATTGAATCCGGTTCTGCTGCTTACCCTTGGACCGACTGTCACCGGGTGGATGCTGGTCGGTGAGTTCATATTTACACTCGCCATGGCATTGCAATGTTATCCATTGCAACCTGGCGGGCTGCTGGCCATAGAGGCCGTGGTGCTGGGCCTGACCACGCCGGAAACCGTCCGCGCCGAGATATTCAGTGCGTTTCCTGTCGTGCTGCTGCTGATGTTCATGGTAGCGGGCATCTACTTCATGCGTGAATTGCTGCTCTTTGTGTTCACCAAGCTCCTGCTTGGCATTCGCTCGAAGGTGCTGCTGGCACTGATGTTCTGCGGCGTCTCTGCATTGCTCAGCGCATTTCTGGATGCGCTCACTGTCATCGCCGTGATCATCAGCGTCGCTGTCGGTTTTTATGCTGTCTATCACAAGGTCGCGTCAGGCAAGCACCAGCGTGACAATCACACGCACGATTCGGATGACGCTGTACACGATCATCACCGTCAGGACCTGGAGGCGTTTCGCGCACTCCTGCGAAGCCTGCTGATGCACGCAGCCATCGGCACCGCACTGGGTGGTGTCTGCACGATCGTTGGCGAACCCCAGAATCTCCTCATTGCAAGCAAGATGGGATGGGACTTCGCGACGTTTCTGCTGAAGATGGCTCCAGTGACAATGCCGGTGCTGGTCATGGGTCTGCTCACGTGCATCCTGCTGGAAATGACGGGCTGGTTCGGGTACGGCGCAAAACTGCCTGAATCAGTCCGCGACATACTGTACGCATTTGACCAGGAGCAAACGGCCGGGCGCACCCAACGGGAAACCCAGCGACTGATTGTCCAGGCCATCGCTGCAGCGTTTCTTGTGTTTGCCCTGGCGTTCCACCTTGCGGAAGTTGGTCTGATCGGCCTGACCATCATCGTTCTGCAGACTGCACTGAACGGTGTGGTGGAAGAGCACCAGATCGGACGATCGTTCGAAGAGGCGCTGCCATTCACCGCGCTGCTGGTCGTCTTTTTTGGCATCGTGGGGGTCATTCATGACCAGCATCTTTTTGCGCCGGTCATCACCTGGGTACTCACCCAGCCCATGGCTACGCAGCCGGGCTTGTTTTTCATCGCCAATGGCCTGCTTTCAGCGATCAGCGACAACGTGTTTGTGGCGACGATTTACATCAATGAGGTGAAGGCAGCATTCGACGGTGGCGCCATCACGCGGGAACACATGGACCTGCTGGCCATCGCCATCAACACGGGCACCAACATCCCGAGTGTTGCGACCCCGAACGGCCAGGCAGCCTTCCTGTTTCTGCTGACCTCAGCCATTGCACCGCTGGTGCGCCTTTCCTACGTCAGGATGGTTGTGATGGCCCTGCCCTACACCATCGTCATGAGCATCACGGGTTGGCTTGCCATCAACTTCTTCGTCAGTTGATGCATGACCGACGGGCATTTGCCGCACGGCGTTCCGGGACCGGTGAACAATCGCACGGGCCACGCAATTCTGCCGCGCAAGCCCCGGGTCCGGTTTGAGCCGGCAATAGCTCAGGGGAGCCCCTGACTGTCGCTCAGTCGACGCCAGACCGTCGAACCGCCACTTTCCTTGTCCAGCAGTGCCAGAAAAGCGTCGTGGGCAAAGATCTCTTCAAGGCTCGCCGGAACAACCGGCAGGCTTCCCGGACGATGTTGAAGAGGCGTGTCGAAAACGTCATCCGACGCCTTGGCGCCATCGCCACCGGCAAACAACGCCACCTGCCCACCTGTCATCGCCAGATAGACGTCTGCCAGAATTTCTGCGTCCAGCAACGCGCCGTGCAACTCCCTCGCAGAATTGTCGACCGAATAACGCCGGCACAAGGCGTCAAGGCTGTTGCGCTGGCCAGGGTGTTTGCTTCTGGCCAGCGCAAAACTGTCCGTGACCGTGCACAGGTCCTGGATCCGGCGGTGATCATCCAGCAGCGACAGTTCGTAGTTGAGAAAGGCTACATCGAAGGGTGCATTGTGAATGATGAGTTCTGCGCCTTCGATGAACTTCAGAAAGGGTTCAACCACTTCCGCAAACCTGGGTTTGTCGGCAAGGAACTCTGAAGACAATCCATGCACCGCTTGCGCCCCGGGATCGATGTCCCGCTCGGGATTGACATACATGTGAAATTGCTGCCGCGTCAGACGCCGATTGACCAGCTCTACTGCACCAATTTCAATGATTCGATGTCCACGTTCCGGTTCCAGGCCCGTGGTTTCGGTGTCAACCACGATCTGTCTCACTGTGTGTCTCCGCTTGTCACCGTGGTGTCGGATCGCTTGTCTGCCACGAGCATGTCATCGATGGCTTCATTGGCGGCAGCGTCCACCCGTTCGTTGTCCGGATGTCCACTGTGTCCTTTCACCCAGCACCACTCGATCCTATGGCGTGAACTGACCGCGTCCAATGCTGCCCAGAGGTCCTGGTTCTTGACCGGTTGCCTGCCAGATGTCTTCCAGCCATTGCGCTTCCAGCCTGCTACCCAACTCGTGATGCCCTGACGCACGTATTGCGAGTCAGTCGTGAGACGCACCATTGACGGGCGCTTCAGCGCGGTCAATCCCTCCAGCGCGGCTCGCAATTCCATCCGGTTGTTGGTGGTATGGGCTTCAGCACCATAGCAGAGCAGTTCCCTGTCCTTGTTGCGGAGCAGGGCTGCCCAACCACCAGGACCCGGGTTACCCCGGCAGGCGCCGTCCGTATAAATCTCGACAAGTTCGCTCAGGGACGTTCTCCGCGGCAATCAACAGGAACCTGCTGCACACTCGTGCGGGGGTAAGCCGCCCCGGCTAGACGGGTAACGGGAATCTCGGCGAGAATGCGCCGGGGGCGTACGTAATAGGCTTGTTTGACGGCCGACACCATGAACACATCGCCTAACGGAATTTCAATGCCGTGCCGCCTGGCAATATCGCGACGCCTGAAGCGGGGTGCATTTTGCGCAGGCTGTGTCGCTTCCATCCTGGCGCCAGGGTCTGCTTTCCGGATTCGGAAGGGCAGGCCGGTACTGCGAAAGCGAACAGGTTCTTCCAGTTCGAGACCGAGCAGCCGCAACCAGTCGAGCAGCCGAACGGGATTCACGAATCGCTGTCCGGAAAATGCATCGGCTCGCAGGCGAGCATAAACCCGTCGAGCGCCAAGCACACTCCAGGGATTGAATGCGACAATCACCAACCGGCCGCCAGGGTGCAGTACACGTGCCATCTCGCGAAGCGCATCACGGGGATCGATCAACGGTTCAAGCGCATGGTGCAGGATGATCGAGTCCATCGAATTGTTTGCAAAAGGCAACTTGCCTGCTTCGGCAACCAGCCGAACCACGCCTTCCGGGACAACGCTGGGCTGTTCAGGAAGAGGCTCGTCAGAAAGGAAGAAGCGGTGCCTGACGATGCTGCGCTGCAACGCCTGCAGGCTTGCGACATCACCCCCGCACCACAACAGCGTATCGCCGTGACAACGTCGTACCAGTTCCTCAAGCGACGGCCTTGAGTCACGCAGCAGACGTTGTCCGGTGTATGTCTGCATCCAGTCGATGGCTAGCTCCTCATGATCGGGCATGTCAAGGTTTGCGGTGTATTTTAATGTGTAGCAAAGTACAGACATTCTAACGACCCCGATAACGAGGGCAACTTGGGTAACCGGGAGGATTACCCTCGCTTGAGGCTGGGTGCACGCACCCCGCTGTATCTGGCGATCAGCATGCTGAGCATCTCGTGCTCCGTGTTGCCACCCAGACAGGCGAGTGAGGACTCAACGTCCGTTGATGCGGATCAATACGATCCCGTCAATGCAAGCGAGCCTGTTCCGCTTGCCACAACCCGCCCGCCTGGCGCACGCCGTGCACCACCCATCTTCCCCACTCTGACAAATCGTCAGACAGATGATCAGACTGAACCCCGTTTGCGCTGGTCGGTTGCGAACGCGGTGGGCTCCGTCCGCCCCACGGTTGAACCCGAGGGCTTCTGGCCGCTCCTGTCGAGCGAGTTTGCTCTTGAACATCATCTGAATCAGCGTGCGGTTCAGGCGGCAGTCGACAAGTACACAAAAAATCCGGGGTGGCTCGCAGACGCCCAGGCACGACTCTCGCTGTATCTGCCGTACTTTCTCGAAGAAACACGACGTCGGAACCTGCCTGCAGAACTTGCGCTCCTGCCCATCATCGAGAGCACGCTTGACCCGGAGGCACTGTCACCCAGAGGTGCACTCGGTCTGTGGCAGTTCATGCCTGATACTGCGACCCGATTTGGACTGTCGAGGGACTGGTGGCACGACAGCCGCCAGGACACCGT
This sequence comes from Pseudomonadales bacterium, assembly GCA_041752315.1. Lineage (GTDB taxonomy): Bacteria > Pseudomonadota > Gammaproteobacteria > Pseudomonadales > Azotimanducaceae > SYFY01. Next base: position 39,539 of record JBGSHJ010000070.1, on the reverse strand, counting down.
GGCTTCGACCAGGGCCGCGCTGGACTATCTTGAGTTGCTGCATGACCAGTTTGGAGACTGGCTGCTATCCATCGCAGCGTACAATGCCGGCGAAGGCACGGTTGCGAGGACGCTGCCTCGAACCCGGAACAAACCGGTGTCGTCTGATCGATTCTTCGCTCTGGATCTGCCACAGGAAACGCGCCGGTACGTGCCTCAGGTGCTTGCACTTGCAGCAATCATCAAGAATCCGGCGAAGTACGACGTCAGCCTTCCCGACATCAGTGGGGACGTCCCGTTCACGTCCGTCAAGACCAAGGGGCCGGTAGATCTGCAGCATGCCGCGTCGGTGCTGAATGTATCGCCAGCCGAGCTCGTGGCGCTCAACCCTTCGCTCAAACGCAGGATTACCCCGCCGGCTGGTACGGACAACCTGCTGGTACCGATACGAGTAGGCGCACATGCCCAGGCGAGCCTGAACGCCATGCCTGACAGTCTGGCTTCTGGAGCGATTGCCCGGTACCGGGTTCAACGTGGCGACACCCTGAGCACCATCGCCCGCCGTTTTGGCAGCTCCGTGACCGCCATGAAACAACTGAACGGTCTGGCTTCCAATACGATTCGGGTGGATACGACGCTGCAGATACCCCGTTTGAGTGCGGCCGGGCTTGCGTCCGTACGTGCCGAACCTGCGCTGGCAGCCAGTGACACGTCCGCTGTCATGCGTTACCGCGTTCAACGAGGCGACACACTGGGATCCATCGCGCGTCGCTTTGGCAGCAGCACAGGGGCTCTGAGGTCCCTGAACGGCATGCGCTCCGACGTGATCAAGGCAAATGCGCATCTCAAGGTGCCTCGCGGTGGCCCCAAAGGTGGCTTGAATGTCGGCAAGCAGATGATCGCCTCAACAGCCGTCGGCCAAGCCGATCAGCGTACCGGCATCCGTCCCGCTCAGCTTCAGGCCAAAGGCGCCACCACCGGCTATCGTGTGCAGGCCGGAGACTCCTTGAGCACCATCGCCCGTGCGCACCACTCAACCGTCGCGCAGCTCAAACTCCTCAATGGCATGCGTGGCGACCAGCTTCGTGTAAACCGGGTGCTGCGTGTACCGGTTGTTGATGGAATGGAGGGCAATGTGCTGGCAGCTTCAGGGTTGTCGCCCGCACAGAAAGACCGTCATACCGTACGCGCCGGAGATAACCTCTGGCGGATTGCACGGAAATATGACGTATCCCATCAGGCATTGATGCGGGAAAACGGATTGCAGGCGGGGCAGGTCCTGAGTCTGGGCCAGGTTCTACGAATTCCTCAGCCCGCCGCCAGCGACATAGCCGGCGGCTGAGCACTCCCCACGTCCAGTAGCTACCGATCAGCCCTGGTTACTCCTTCGTTCTTCTCAACCGTCCGGAACAGACCCGTAAACTCAAGGTCCGAGGACCTTGATTTGACATAACGCCAGAGGCCATCCACTTCTTCCGTTGTCATGGCTTCCAGATCACCATCGATCACTTCCGTCACGGTGACCAGTGCCCTCCCATCGGGAAGATCGACACTGGCGACAGATCGCTCCTCTGTCTGGCGATCAAAGGGCATGGCAAACGCTTTTTCGAGTACCTCACGGGGAACGTCCGCCTGACTGCGCGTGGCGCGCGAAGCGGTCTGCCATTGTGCACCAAGGGCGTTGGCTACCTGCCCTGCGCTCTCACCAGCCTCCAGACGGGCGAGACCGTCGGTTGCAGCTTCTTCGATGGCGGCCCGGGCCTTCTCCCTGGTCAGTGTGCCAACAATCTCTTCCCGGACTTCTTCCAGCGCACGTTCACGCGGCTCGTGTCGGGTGCGGACGCGCAACACCACCGCCTGCGTATCATCCAGTTCAACAACGGCACTGTTGAAGCCGCGGGTCAGTACATCGTTGCCAAATGCTGCTTCGCGCAACTTTTCATTGGAGAACAACCCCTCGCCGATGCTCCTGGTCACACCATCCTGCGACTGAATCTGGAGATTGAAGGCTTTGGTTATGGGGTCGAGCGATGTGTTCTGCTCGAACGCCAGGCTGTCCAGTTCGCGCACCTTGTCGACAAAGAGGTCCTTGGCTCGCTCCTGTCGCAAGCGGGTTTCAATTTCGCCCCGACTGGCTTCAAAGGTGGGCTCAACCGGCTTCTGGATGGAAACTAGCTTGATAAGGTGATAACCGAACTGGGTCTTCACAGGTTGTGAAAGCTCACCTTCCTCGAGTGAAAAAAGCGCCTCTTCGAACGCAGGATCAAAAATTCCCCGGCCTGCCGGACCCAGGTCACCACCGGTGGCTGCGGAGCCCGGATCTTCCGAGTGCGCCTTGGCAAGCTCGGCAAAGTCACTGCCTGCCTCCAATTGCCCCCGCAGGCCGTTGATTGCCTCCGCAGTGGCGGCATCGTCGCGCGCATCGGTGATACGCAAAAGGATATGAGACGCGACCCTTTGTTCGCTATCAGCCAGTGCTTTCAGATCGGTCTCGAATGCCGAACGGATTTCTTCTTCCTTGATCTCGATGGAAGGATCGTCGGCAAGGCTTTGGGAGGTCAGGATCACATAGTCCAGATCAACGGTATCTTCGGTCTGGTACCCCAGACGATTGTCGGCGTAATACGCTTCGATTTCCTCGTCTGCGAGTTCGACACGGGTCGCAAAACCAGTCTCGGTCAAAGGCAGCCAGGCAAGATCCCGCCGCTGGTTCATCAACGCCGCAAATTCACGCAGCTGCCAGCGAGGGACCGTCGAACTTTCGGCAATCGCCGCCTGCAACTGGTTGATCGACATTTCCTTGGTCACCTGGTCCCGGAAGGTCAGTGGTGTGTAGCCGTACTGGCCCAGCAGACGGACGTACAGATCCTGATCAAATTTGCCATCCGTCTGAAACGACGGATTTTGTGTCAGTGATTCATCGACTTCGCTGGACGCGGTGACCACGTTGAGATGCTCAACGGTTTCCACCAGCACGGCTTGATTGATGAGCTGATCCAGGCTTTGGCTGCGCAAGGCGACGACATCGATCGCGGCGGGGTCGGCATCCTCACCCATCTGCGCCAGCATTCTGATACGGGTCCGTTCGGTTTCCTGCGCCAGCATGTTTTCGGTGATTTCCTGACCGCCAACACTGGCGACTTCCGGGTCGTTGTTTGCAAACAGGTCGAATGTGCCAAAGCCAAAGACTGCGAGCACAAAAATGATCAATCCAACCAGGATCTTGAAGCCGATGGATTGGGTGTTGTCCCGCATCTTCTGCAGCATTGGTCGCATTTCCCCCAGTTAGAAAACGAGTTACAAAGAGTGATCAGAAAGCGTGTCTACAAAACAGAAGGTAGTCAGGCAGGAACAGCGTACCTTGCTGTCTGAATGTCAGTTGAGAGCGTCCTTCAGGCCTTTGCCTGGCTTGAATGCCGGGATACGGGCCGCTGCAATTTCAATTGCCGCACCGGTCTGCGGATTGCGACCGCTCCGGGATGCACGTTCACGAACCAGGAAAGTACCAAATCCGACCAGGGAAACCGGGTCAGACTGCTTGAGCGATTCCGTGATGGCTTCCAGGGTTGCCTCAAGGGCGCGACCGGCTGAGGCCTTGGAGATGTCGGCAGCTTCGGCGATATGATCGATCAATTCAGACTTGTTCACTGTGCAGGTTTCCTCTGTGGATGGTGGCGCAGCCAGAATTTGTGTTGCGCCGGAAAAGCAAGGGCGCCCTTATACCAACCTGCCAGAACCGATACAAGGCAAGGAAGTTCGGAAAGCCCATGAATGTTGCCGTTGAGGGGCCTGCACGACTTCATCGAACGCCATGCTGCAGCTGAACCGGCAGGACCGTAATTGCGTCGATTCCAGCACCCAGTGCTGTCGCAGGGCTGAATGTCAGGCAACGTACACGCGATGGAAAGCCCTGAGGAATCCGGGCCGCAAGTGCCCATCGACCCGATGCTGCGCAGAGTGCGCAGCAGGTCCATCCGACAGGAACCCGTTTCAGTGCGGGCTCAGCGTCGTCCTGTTCGAGTCCGGTTGCGGCGCCTCGGAACCTTCCACAACCAGCGCAGCATCCGACGGTAAAGGCTGTGGCCGGCGTTCCAGCGCGATATCCAGGACATCGTCCATCCACTTGACGGGCAGGATTTCGAGTGGCCCGGTTATGGTGGCAGGAATCTCCTTGAGATCCGGTTCGTTTTCGGCAGGAATGATCACGCGCTTGATCCCTGCTCGACGCGCTGCGAGCAGCTTTTCCTTGAGCCCACCAATAGGCAGGACCTGACCACGCAACGTGATTTCGCCTGTCATCGCCACGTCTGCACACACCGGTATTCCGGTGATCACGGAAACCAGCGCGGTACACATGCCGATACCGGCACTCGGACCATCCTTCGGGGTAGCGCCTTCAGGGACATGGATGTGCAGATCATTTTTCTCGTGAAAATCCGGCGCAATACCGAGTGATCTGGAGCGGCTTCGCACGAAGGTAATCGCTGCCTGAATAGACTCCTGCATGACATCGCCGAGCGAGCCGGTCTTGGTGATGCGACCCTTGCCCGGAACCGCAACGGCTTCGAGCGACAGTATCTCGCCACCCACCTGGGTCCAGGCCAGGCCAGTCACGATGCCGATCTGGTTTTCCTTCTCCGCAAGTCCGTAGCTGTACTTGCGTACCCCGCTCAGTTCCTCGATGAGATCCGGAGTCACGACCAGTGGCTGCTGGCTGGCGCCAGGGGTCAGCAACATCTGCCGTTTGATGATCTTCCGGGCGATCTTGGCGATTTCGCGCTCCAGTCCGCGTACGCCCGCCTCCTTGGTGTAATAGCGCACGAGGTGGATGATCGCTTCATGATCAAGCTGCAGTTCCTTGGCTCCCAGGCCGTTGAGCCGACGCTGTTTCGGAACCAGGTAGCGATCCGCGATATGCAGTTTTTCGTCTTCGGTGTATCCCGGCAACCGGATCACTTCCATCCGGTCGAGCAGCGGCACGGGGATGTTCATCGAGTTGGAAGTACAGATGAAAAACACATCGGAAAGATCGTAGTCCACTTCCAGGTAGTGATCGTTGAACGTGCTGTTCTGTTCCGGATCGAGCACTTCGAGCAGTGCGCTCGCAGGATCACCCCGAACATCCATGCCCATCTTGTCGATTTCGTCCAGCAGGAAGAGCGGATTGCTGACCCCCGCCTTCGCCAGCTTCTGTACGATCTTGCCCGGCATGGAGCCTATGTAAGTCCGTCGATGACCGCGGATTTCCGCTTCGTCACGAACGCCACCGAGCGCCATCCGCACAAACTTCCGATTGGTGGCTCGGGCGATGCTCTCGCCCAGCGAGGTCTTGCCCACACCAGGCGGTCCCACCAGGCACAGCACAGGACCGCGCATCTGTTTGACACGGGATTGCACGGCCAGGTACTCGGTGATTCGATCCTTTACTTCTTCCAGCCCGTAATGATCTTCGTCCAGTATCCGCTGAGCGTGTGGAAGGTCCTTGCGGACACGGCTCTTTTTCTTCCATGGCACGGACACCATCCAGTCAACATAGCTGCGCACCACCGTTGCTTCCGCAGACATTGGTGGCATGAGCTTGAGTTTGTTCAGTTCCGACTGGGCCTTGGTCCTGGCGTCTTCGGACATCCCGGCTTCCTCGATCTTCCGCGCCATTTCATCGAGTTCGTTGGGCGCTTCGCCCAGATCGCCAAGTTCTTTCTGGATCGCCTTCATCTGTTCGTTGAGGTAATACTCGCGCTGGCTCTTTTCCATCTGCTGCTTGACACGTCCGCGAATACGCTTGTCCAGCTGCGTCACGTCGATTTCGGACTGCATGAAGCCTAAGAGGATCCCGAGTCTGGCCTCGAGGTCAAACGCCTCGAGCACATTCTGTTTTTCTTCCAGTTTGAGGTTCATCTGCGCGGCAATGGTATCGATCAACCTCGCAGGGTCATCGATGCCGGACAGACTGGTCAGTACTTCCTGCGGAATTTTCTTGCTGGTTTCGATGTACTGCTCAAACTGCAGCATGATGGAGCGAACAAGTTTTTCGGCCTCGGCAGAATCAACTCCGGGCTCAGGCGCCTTGTCGAGTTGTGCGCTGATGTAAGGGCCGCTGAAATCAAAACTGGAGACACGCGCCCGACTACCACCTTCGACAAGAACTTTTACCGTACCGTCGGGGAGTTTCAACAGCTGCAAGACGGTGGCCAGTGTGCCGACATCAAACAGATCGCCAGGCGCATTGACCTCGCTATCCGATTTGCGCTTGGCGACCAGCAGTATCTGCTTGTCATCGCCCATGGCGGAGTCCAATGCCTTGATCGACGACGTCGTGCCCACGAACAGCGGATGAACGCCATGGGGATAGATCACCATGTCACGCAGTGGCAGGACCGGGAGTACGTGCGGGTTACGGTTCAAGCTGAAGGCCTCGCTTGTTGCCGGAAAGTCCGGGTTCGATTCCTGTCCATCTCAGGAGAGGAGTTCCATGGAGTTTATACGTTGCGGCCCGAGCCGGAGACGCCAGGCACGTGCAGACATCGCTGACTGTGCGCACGGGCACACTTTGTTTCACTCGATAAAAGCAGAGCGGGAGAACGCACTGCCCGAGAGAACCGGGCAGTGGCCACATTCATGCAGAAAGTGATCAATGAACCTCAATCTTCTCCGGCGGTGCGGCTCTTGGGTTCGTTGTTCTTGTAGACCAGCATCGGCTCGCTGTCACCTTCAATCACACTGGCGTCGATGACAACCTTGGCTACGGATTTCATTGAAGGAATCTTGTACATCGTATCGAGGAGCACGGACTCCAGAATGCTGCGCAAACCTCGGGCACCGGTTTTTCGCTCCATCGCCTTTTTCGCTACTGCGCGCAGTGCATCATCCCGGAAGTCGATGTCCACATGCTCCATCTCGAAAAGCTTCGCGTACTGCTTGGTCAGCGAATTTTTCGGCTCCGTGAGAATCTGCATCAGCGCGTCGGTATCCAGTTCGTCCAGGGTTGCTATCACAGGCAACCGACCAACAAATTCGGGGATCAGGCCATAACGAATCAGGTCTTCCGGCTCAACCGTACGCAGCGTCTCGCCGATGCTCCGACGATCGGAGTCACCCTTGACGGTCGCGCCGAATCCGATCCCGGACTTCTCCGATCGCGCGAGGATCACTTTTTCGAGGCCGGCAAAAGCACCGCCGCATATGAACAGGATGTTGGCGGTGTTGACCTGCAGGAACTCCTGCTGTGGATGCTTGCGGCCTCCCTGCGGTGGTACTGACGCAATGGTCCCTTCGATCAGCTTCAGCAGTGCCTGCTGCACACCTTCACCTGACACATCCCGCGTAATCGACGGGTTGTCGGACTTTCGGGAAATCTTGTCGATCTCGTCGATGTAGACGATGCCCACCTGCGCCCGTTCGACGTCATAGTCGCACTTCTGCAGAAGCTTCTGGATGATGTTCTCCACATCTTCACCGACCTAACCTGCTTCAGTCAGCGTGGTCGCATCTGCAATGGTGAACGGAACGTCCAGCAGGCGAGCCAGTGTTTCTGCCAGCAGGGTCTTGCCCGAGCCCGTAGGTCCGACCAGAAGAATGTTGGATTTCGAGAGTTCGACTTCGTCCTGTTTGCCGTGGTAGTGCAACCGCTTGTAGTGGTTGTAGACAGCTACCGACAGCACCTTCTTGGCGTGGGTCTGACCGATCACGTACTGGTCGAGAATCGCCTTGATTTCTTCGGGAAGAGGCAATCGCTCGTTGTCGGTCTTGTCAGTGCTCTCGGCAACTTCTTCTCGAATGATGTCATTGCAGAGTTCGACACACTCGTCGCAGATGAACACGGACGGACCTGCAATAAGCTTGCGCACTTCATGCTGGCTCTTGCCACAGAACGAGCAATAGAGCAACTTGCCGGAATCGTCTTTCTTGCCAGAATCATTGGCCATTAATACACGCCTCGATCAGTTCTGTATGAAGATCAGGTGGTCTGATGACGTAACCTTGCTGCGGATGCGGGTGCATTGCAAGTACAGACTTGTAACCACAAACCGGAACCAAATCCACATTTGGAACATTTGACCCGGCTCTGTCAGTCTGCTTCACCACCCACAATCCGACCCGGCCTGCCCGGATGACTCCTTTATTTTGTCACGCCACCTTTTCGTCGCGGTTGCTGGATCGTATCGATCAGTCCATATGCCAGCGCATCTTCGGACGCCATCCAGAAATCACGATCCGTGTCTTTCGTGATGCGCTCGACGCTCTGGCCGGTGTGTTCAGACAGAATCCGGTTCAGCCGATCCCGCATCAGCAGGATTTCCTGTGCATGAATCTCGATGTCCTTGGACACACCACGTGCACCACCAATGGCCGGTTGATGCAGCATCATCCGCGAATTTGGCAGCGCGTAGCGCTTGCCGTGGGCACCGGCGGCCAGCAGGAAAGCACCCATGCTCGCAGCCTGGCCTACACACATGGTGCTGACGTCGGGACGAATGAACTGCATGGTGTCATAGATTGACAAACCCGCCGTGACCGAGCCGCCGGGAGAATTGATATACAGGCTGATGTCCTTGTCCGGGTTGTCGGATTCGCACATCAGCAATTGAGCCACCACCAGATTGGCGACGTGATCGTCAATCGGGCCGACCACAAAAATGATCCGTTCCTTGAGCAATCGGGAGAAAATGTCATAGGCACGCTCTCCCCTCGCGGTCTGCTCCACCACCATGGGTACCAGACCCAGATTGGTATGTCCGAGTTGGGAAATGTCCGTGTCCTGAATTCGCTCGTTCATAAACCTTTTCTCCGGGTTTGCTGCAACTCGTTGACCTCGCGCAGGATTCTAGCTTCTCCTGAACGCGGATTAATGATTGCAGTTCTCGTCGTGAACATGTCCATCGTGTCCGTGGTCACCATCATGCGCGTGATCATGGGCAGCGTCATCTTCGTTTTCACCAGCCGGGAACACCTTGTCGGCCATGACGTCGGCATAGGCCGCCGGCAGATCTTCCAGCGTTGCCTGACCGAGAACCAGTTCAATGGCCTGGTCTTCGATGTCTGCAAGCTCGATCTGCCGCAGTTCTTCCTGGTTGCTGCGGTAATACCTGATCACTTCTGCCGGATCTTCGTAACCCGCCGCCAGTTGCTGCAAACGCTCCGTCAACTTCTCTTCATTGGCGCTGAGACCGTGATTTTCAATGATGGCGTTCATGATCAGGCCAAGTTTCACCCGCTGGGTCGCTTCTTTCTCAAACGGCGCGTCAGGCAGGTTCAGCGCACCTTGAGCCTGGGCACCATAAGAGCGCATCTGGCCCAGGAGGCGATCCTTCAGGTTGTGGATTTCCCGATGCACCAGGCTGGCCGGCACCTGCAATTCATGCAATCCGCCTAATTGATCCAGCACCTGCTTCTTGAGCAGGCCGCGCAGTTTGGCGTCGAGTTCGCGCTGCATGTTGGCGCGGATATCCGTGCGCAAGGAATCAAGCTGGCCATCCTCCAGTCCGAAGGCCTTGATGAACTCTTCATCCACCTCCGGTAGCCGTGCCTCTTCGATGGTCTTCACGGTCACTGTGAACTCGACTGTCTTGCCGGCGAGTTCCTTCGCACGATAGTCCTCCGGGAACACCGCTTCGAAGGTGCGGGTTTCACCTGGGCGAGAGCCGCGAACACCGGAATCAAACGATTCGATCATCTGACCGCGTCCGAGCTCAAAAGCCATGCCTTCGCCCTTGCCGCCTTCGAATACCTCACCATCCAGGCGACCTTCAAAATCGACGGTGACCTTGTCGCCATCCGCAGCTTCCCGTTCGACGGGTTCGAAGCGCTTTCGTTGTTCTCTCAGCCGTTCGACCATCGCGTCGATGTCACTTTCATCGATCTGCGTGACAACCCGTTTCGCTTCGATCTTGCCAAAATCGCCGAGAAAGACCTTCGGCATGATTTCGAAGGTGGCGGTAAACTCGAAATCGATGCCTGGATCCATCTTGACCACATCGAGTTTTGGCTGTCCGGCAGGGAACATCGACTCCTGTTCGACGGCGGTGTAGAACGTCGACTGCATCAGTTCGCCCGCCACCTCGACGCGCACGCCTTGCCCAAAACGGCGACGGACTTCCTTCATCGGCACCTTGCCAGGACGGAACCCCGGCAGCGTGACGCGGCCACGCGCTTCGACCAGTTTCTGACCGATCTTCGCCTCGAACTCCTCGGAGGGCACGGTGATCGTCAACCGTCGCTCGAGTCCACTCATCGTCTCAATGGATATGTGCATTACCTACCTAAGCCTTTTCCTGGTGTCCCAGTCCTGCTGACAGATCCACAATCAGACCTGCAAACAGCGGTGGGACAGCCATTTACCAGACACATTGCCTGCATGAAACGCGCCTTGTTAGGGCACGATCTCCGCAAGGTTTCAAAATGGGGTGGACGATGGGGCTCGAACCCACGACCGCCGGGATCACAACCCGGAGCTCTACCAGCTGAGCTACGTCCACCATTAGTTGCGGTCAACTGACGCCGAGCGCCTGGCCATCTGCCTTGATCGGGCAATCGGCTGATTCACGCGCGGCGCGGGATTATACGCAGGGGGATTGGAAGGTGGGAAGGCAGGCGCGATTGCTTTTGTTCTTGATGCCCCAACCAGCTCCCGGGAGCAGCGGGAAAGCAGCACTTTCTCGCGACCGGCACAACGCGGGACAGGCGCCACATTGTCAACGCTGAGCGCGGTTACCTCGAAACACATTTACCGCAGGCATCAACAGGTAATCATGCAAGGGAACGAGGAGAACGTAGAAAGCGGCCAGGAAACCCGGCAATGGCATCCGGCGCGTATGCAGAGGTGTCGGTGTCGTGATGGTTCGGAAAAGGTAGATTAGTCGATCACGCCATCCATCACGCATTCCCCAGAGCAACCGTTGAAATCTCCAGGGCACCAACTCCGCATTGGCACGACACAACTCCGGATCGGCCATCGTCCTGATCACCTGATCGGCCATCCTGGCCACCGCGGATGCCTGGCGCGCCGCGACCAGGATGGATTCAGGAACATCCGCACCACACAACTCCGATGCCAGCAGGGTGGCCACGTACAGGACTCTGGTGGCACGGAGGCGTTTCATTTCCGCCTCGACAGTCGCCCAGTCGACAGGTCCTGGGCCATTGGTCACCGCCGCAATATCGGCCAGCATCTGGAGACGCTTCCAGAACCCGGCGGCACCGACCAGCATCATCAGTACCAGCACGTCTTCGGTCGCGGGTACCAGCAGCTTCTCGTCGGCAACCTCGATGAACAAGGCACGTCGCCATATACCGGCATAGTCCACATCAAAATCAAACCGGCGCGGCGTGAATTTCCAGTGGGGTTCAACATTGAAACCCCGTTTCTGGAACAGGAATTCCTTCTGCTCGCTCTGATGCAACTCAAGCTCGCGTTCACTCAGGTGTTCCGAATTGGTGTACCCGAGGCGCTCCAGCACATCGCACACAACGCCAATTGCGGTCGTCTCGATGAGGAAGTCCATGTCATGAAAGGTCCGCAGGCTCAATGCGCCGTAAAATCTCAAGGCAACCGTGGCTCCCTTGTAGTGCAGTATCCGCTCTCCCTGGTCATCCAGGCTTCGCTGCAGCCTGGCAAGCTCCACGACAGCAGCTTCATTGCGCATCGAGGTAATGGCCACCTGACCTTTTAATGCCCGAAACGTGCGCGCCGGGATACCCTCGACCCCGCAGCGTTTGAGAGTTCGATACAACAGAGGCTGCACTCGATGCAACTCTCCAAGCGTCGCGACCTTGGTCCAATCGCCTACTTTCCGTGCAAGGGCGACAACCTGATCGTCCACCTCGGCACTGAAATGAACCCGACTCGCAAGAAAGAGAAGGGACGCTTCAGCGTCCCGTTCCGGCAGCAATGGGCTGAGCCTGGTGGCAACGTGGGTTTGACGAGGGGGAATCATTCGTAACATTCTTGAACTCCCCAAGCGGTCGGTCAAGTACACGGCGATTCCGGCTTTCGGGCTCCCAAGCACATTTGCACGCAGATCGAACCCTTATACTCATCTTCATGATCCGTACGAACACAGAAGTGATCCATAACCTGAAGGTCAGCTGCATCATCCCTGTCTTCAATGGGGCGCGCTTCCTCGAACAGGCAATCGGAAGCGTGCTGACACAGACAATCCCACCGACCCAGGTGATTGTGGTGGATGACGGTTCGACGGATGCAACGCCGCAGGTCATTGCAAGGTTTGGCAACCGCCTGGAGTACGTCACTCAAACCAACCAGGGACCGGCCGCGGCGCGCAACAAGGGGCTGGATTACGCGACCGGAGACTTCATCGCCTTTCAGGATGCCGATGATGTCTGGATGCCCGAGAAACTCGAATCCCAGCTATTGCACCTCCTTGAGGATGATACTTCTGCGGCATGCATCTGCCTGGTGCGTAATTTCTGGGAAAAGGAAGTGCAGGAGGAAGCAGAACGCGTCGCGTCGACCAGACACGAACAACCGATTGCCGGTTATGTATTTCAGGCAATGCTCGCCAGGCGAAGCGCGTTCTCCTCGATCGGTCGCCTCGATGCCTCACTTCATGTTGCGGAAGATGCGGACTGGTTTGATCGTGCAAGGGCCTCGGGGCATCGAATCTCGCTGGTGAATCAGACGCTTGTCCATCGCCGGTTTCACGACGCCAATCTGAGCCGGTCCATCGCCAGTTCCACCTCGGCGCGGGACGCCATGCTGGAAGTCGTGTTGCGGAATCTGCAACGCAAGCGCACGACGCGAATCACCGACTAGCCGGAAAGTGAACCTTTCTTCCCACCCAGTCGCTCCCAGGGTCATGGCAATCGGAATTGACGCAGGTGATCCGAATCTGCTCATCCAGTGGGCAACGGCCGGTCACTTGCCGCACCTGCAGGCTTTCCTGGGAAAAGGCGTGACAGGACCGCTGAGGTCACCACCAGGCATGGCCGATGACGGGGTCTGGCCCTCGTTTTCAACGGGAGTCTGGCCCGCAGACCATGGGCGGTTCCACCACCTGGCACGACTGCCCGGGCACTACGATGCCATCCGCTTTCAGGATCACCACTTCGGCCATAGACCGTTCTGGGAATTCCTGGATCGGCAAGGTGTCCGGGTTGCTGTTCTGGACGTGCCAAAATCGCCACGCGCTGAACTCATCCACGGCGTCGAAGTCAATAATTTCAGGGTTCACGGCGTCGACGGCAGCCTGTCGAGCCGACCGCCTGAGTTCGCGCTGGAGCTTGCCACACGATATCCCGCCGACCAGACCGATCGACCTGACAGTGACCACTTCATCTGCGAGTCCGGACCGCTCGCTTCTGCTGAACGGTCAGAATTTGTTGATCTCACCCGGCGAAGCGTGCTCGACAAGACAAGTGTTGCCGTCGATTTGCTTGAATCGGGTTGTGACTTCTTTCTCGCAGTGTTCAAGGAAGCCCACTGCGCCGGTCACAAGCTCTGGCCACCCGGACCAGACATGCTGGCTGTTTATAAGGAGCTTGACGCCGCTCTCGGACGACTGTTGCGGTACTCCAGCGACAACACGACGACGATCATTTTCAGCGCTCTTGGCATGTCTGCAAACTATCACGGCAACGGGGCTCTCGATCAGATTCTCAGGCGACTGGAGCGTCGCCTCCTGCCGGCATGGCTCAACCTGCGCATTGAAGGTGACAAGCTTGCACACCGTGTACGTCGCCGCATGGGTCTGACCTCAGCTAGTCAAGGTCTCGCCCATCGCCTGGCATTTGTCGTTCCACACAATGAATTGAGTGGCGCCATCAGAGTCAATCTGCGCGGCCGGGAGCCTGACGGCTGTGTGGGCGCAGGTGCGGAACACCACCACCTCTGTGATCTGATCGAAGCAGAGATGATGTCGCTGCGAAACGTCGAAACCGGGCAACCGGTGGTCCGGAACGTCGTGCGGCTGGACCAGGTGCAAACCGGAACCCGACAGAGCTACTTGCCAGACATGCTGGTCGTATGGCAACGGGATGCGCCCATTCGGTCCATCGCCTCACCTGCCGTTGGAGTCGTTTGCAACCGCACTGCGCAGGAAAGCCCGGGCAATCACGTAGAAGGAGGCTTTTATGCAGCTCGCGGCCCGGATCGCCCGGGAGCGGAGCGTTTTCACGGGACGTCCGCCGATCACGCAATCGTGGATCTTGCACCGACGATCGTTCAGCTCTTTGGTCTCCAGCTACCGAATACAAAAGGACGCCCGATACCATCAATCCTCGCACCAGTCCGGCAAGCCACAGGCTCCGACGGACTGCGTTCCATCCCATTTCACTGAGCTGCGGAAAGGAGCGGAGCCAGGCATGTTGATCAACACCCGACTTATCGCCAAACAAGGCAGTGTCCAGTGAGCAAGAACCTCCAGCAGGTCATTCCGGCGGACCACGTTCCCTTTCATGCGCTGGCCGACGGTTTCCAGAAGGCCATGAGGGCTGGTCCGACAGTCCATCAGCTGCTGGTCGTCGTCGCTGGTTTCCCGGTGTGCATAAGAGTGATCGGGGATGTCTGGTTCGGTCTGGTGCAGCGGGCCACTCATCACCTGGAGCGATTCGACGATCCGTCAGCTGCCTTGTTGCACATCGACGCCTGGGACGAGCAGGCCACAGGTGTCAGGATCGAGCGGAAGGTCTGGCCTGCGGATGCGCCGCTGGTCATCATGAAGATGAGCGATGACACGGCGTATGTGGGCGAAGAAAGAGGACACACGACGCTGTGGATGCACCCGTCGTCGGCGCGGATCATTGGCAGTACCCAGACGGCAACGCGACTGAACCTGGACGAGCGGGCGCGGCCGTTCCACAAACTGCTCTCACACTGGCTCGAGGAGAAAGGGGTGCAGTTCCTGCACGCGGGTCTGGTGTCTAACAACGACACTGGACTGCTGTTTGTCGGCAACGGTGGCGCCGGCAAGTCAACTTCCTCAATCTGCTGCCTGCGCGCCGGCATGGGCTATCTCGGCGACGACTTTGTCGGATTCAGCCAATGTGGCGACAGATTCATTGGCCACGGCCTGTATGCCTCCTGCTTGCTGGATGCACACCATCTCCAGCGATTTCCGGATCTGCTCGAACATGCCCACGCTCCACAGTTCGAGTCCGAACATAAACACGTGCTCTACCTGGACCGGAAAATATCGGGATCGCTGCAGGTTTCACAGGCAATCTCGGCGCTCGCCCTGCCTCGCATCGTCGACAGTGAGACTACCTCTTTCGAACCGGCAACCAGGATGCAGGGACTGCGTGCACTAGCACCGACCTCGGTCATGTACCTGGCCCGACCGAACCGTACTGCCTTCGACCGCATATCCGCCCTTGTCGAATCCGTCCCCTGCTTCTGGCTGAACCTTGGACGGAACGTCAGCACGATTGCACCCAGCGTGAAGGAGATGATCGCAAGCATCTCCAGCAGTCGACCCGGTTGACGTTCAAGCAGGGACAAACCAGCCATCAACCCAGAAGTTTCCGAAATCCACGATCCATGGAGTAAACAAGTGACGCAGTCTGTCATCGCAAACACCGATATCGTTGCCTCGAAGGTCCTTGACGGGGAGGCCATCCTGATCAACCTGCAAACGGGGGTCTACTACAGCTTCAATCCGTCGGCGGGGCTCATCTGGACCATCGCTTCGGGTGGAGTCACCGCTGCAGATGCCAGCGTCCTGATCAGCAGGCACTTCGACACTTCTGCCGAGGCAGTTGTGGCAGACGTTCAGGCGTTTCTCGACAGTCTGCGCTCCGAAGGTCTCGCGCGGATAACAGAGCGACCGACACAACCCACAACCGGGATTCCGGAAACGCCTGCTGAAAAAGCAGAGTACTGCGCGCCCGAATTCGAAAAATTCACGGACATGATGGAAATGTTCGCACTCGATCCACCGTTGCCGGGCCTGGCAAGGAAACAGGACTGACGGTCAGGTCGCCAGTTCATCGTGACCGGCTCCTCGGCCCTCTCCTCAGGTTCGGAAGCCTCTGCATGGGAAGCGCTGCTCCCGGATGAACCACGCACCTGCTTGCTGCAGGCTTGCCTGATGAAGGGTGATTCGGCGCAGATCGCATGGAACAGTTTCATCGGTTGCGTGGGAGACGCGCGGCAGTTTTTCGAAGCAGACCACTCGGGACTGAAGTCTTTTCTTCCGTTCACGGAATTCTCGCTGAGCGCCAACCGGATCAAGGCCGACCCTGGTTTTCGAACCTATGCAAGAGTTGCTCTGCTGCGCGAGGAATTGCGATGTGAAATTTATTACCGCGTTCTCGATGAGGTGCTCGCCGCCCTCCATTCGTCGGATCTGTATTATTGCCTGATCAAGGGCGCGGCTCTCTCACCCTGGCTGTACCCTTCCGCCCGGATTCGTCACAACCATGCGATCGACATCGTCGTGCACGAGGTCGACCTGGAAAAAATCAGATCAGCGTTTCAGCGTATCGGGCTGACGGCTGCCAACAACATCGCAACACCCAACCATCTGACGTTCCTGCATCACAGTGAACTGCCGATAATCGTGCATACCCAATTGCTCGATCTTCCGAAGTTCGGATACCTCGGAACCTTTGCCGTACAAACGACAATCCTGCGGATACCAGGTCGGACGTTCTCCACCCTGGATATCACCAGTCACTGTCTGCAGGTTCTCGGCAACGCCAGTTGCTCCACTCAGCACGGCAATCTGCGCTGGGTCATCGATGCTTACCATCTGCTGAAAAATGCGGAGGCGGTGGACTGGCGTGAGTTCTGGCGCAGCGCCAGACTGCTGGGAATCGAGGGTTTTTGTGTGGCAGCCCTGCGCTACCTTGCGGTTGACCTGGGACTGCCTGTTGCCGTAAATGCAACCGCGACATGGCCTGAATGCCCAGGACTGCGTGACTCGCGCGACAGGAAGCGATTTTTTGCCGCCTTGCATTGTTCGCGCGGCTCTCACGCCAACGCGCTTCGTGCAGTCAGCAACAGCGCTTACCTGACGGCCGCCTATCTCTGGTTTTCTCTCTTCCCACCAGCGGACTATCTGGCATCACGATATGGCATGACCACTGTCATCGATCGAATGGTCTGGCACACGGGCAGACCGGTTCGCACGATGCGCTACCTGCTCCAAGCGCTGGCCAGGGAATAGAGTTACTTCTGGCGCCTTCGCTCGAGCAGTCTTGCAGCCAGATCGAGCAGTTGTGTTTCACCGGGCACGCGGGTTCGACTCATGTTGTTCGCATGCAGTCGGCGTCGAACGAGGACTTCGTCGAGTACCGTGTACTCACCACCAGATTCCTTCAATCGAATCAGCCACTCCTGAAGATCTCGATCCGGATATCGTGGGTCGAGATTGCCGATTCGAGCGGCAGCCGTGTTGCGACACATGAACGTTGAGGAAACACCGGGTTGAGGCACCGCCAGAAGAGGATTGGTTCGCGCTTCTTCCTGGAGATCGGCCGCCCAGAAGTTCTGAATCAGCGTGGTGCAGGCGTCGAGTTCAGGGCGGCTGGAGAACACCGCCAATTGCCGGGCTGTCTTGTCGAATTCCCAGATGTCGTCGGCGTCCAGCATGCTGATGAAGTCACCCTTGGCCAGACGGAACCCATGATTCCGGGCAGTTGTGCATCCCGCGTTCGCCTGTGCCACGTACCTGACGCGTGTGTCCCTGAATGTGCCGACGAGGCCAGCGGTTCCATCCGTCGAACCATCATCAATGACTATGACTTCAAGTAGCTCGTGCGACTGATTCAACGCGCTCTCCATCGCTTCGGCGATGAAGGATTCACCGTTGTACACGGGGATGATGCAACTGACGGAAGGGCCGTGAACCATCGTGTCAATCCTGTTCGAAATGCTTCAGTGCGTAGTCCACCCGACAACCTGGACCAGGGTGGTACGCCTGGAAGGACTCGAACCTTCAACCCTCGGCTTAGAAGGCCGATGCTCTGTCCAGTTGAGCTACAGGCGCTCTGAGGGCAAACAGATGGGCAGTGGGGTCTGATGGATCAACATCAGTCCCGATTTGCGCCCTGGTTCAAGCGCTGTGACTCCAACACCCAGGCCGATGCCAGCAACAGGCAGAAAAATTGGTCGGGGTAGAGAGATTTGAACTCCCGACATCCTGCTCCCAAAGCAGGCGCGCTACCAGGCTGCGCTATACCCCGAAAAACACCCCGAAACACACCTCGAAATTCGATCCCGAACAACTCATCAACCAGCGAAATACCCGTACCCTGATGGCAATCCTGCGGCGGTTCAGGTAACCGATCGCACCCGGTGGTTGGCCATCGTCGCGCGAGCGGCGGCGATGATAACCGTTCCCGCGGAAGGTTAGAATGCTGCAATGCAAATCGATTCTTCCATCTCCCGCCTTTTTGTCTCTGATCTGCATCTCGAATCGGCTGATTCCAGGCAGTTCCGGCGTTTTTGCGAACTCTTGTCCTTCTGGCGCAGTCGCGCGACCGAAATCTACCTGCTTGGCGACATTACCGAGATGTGGATCGGGGATGACGACAACTCCGCTTTTGCAACAGCGCTGCGGACGGTGTTGCGCGAAACCGCTGCACATTGTCCCGTGTTTCTCATGCATGGCAATCGCGATTTTCTGTACGGCGAGCAATTGGCCAACGAAACAGGGGTGCGCCTGCTCGATGATCCCACTTGCCTTGCAGATGGAGTGCTGGTCGCCCACGGCGATGCGTACTGCATCGATGACGTGGCGTACCAGCAGTTCAGGGTAATGGCAAGAGATCCCACGTGGCAGTCCGCTGTCCTCGGCCGCAGTCTGGAAGATCGCCGAACACTGGGCGCTTCGATGCGCGCACAGAGCAGAACCAACAACGCCAACAAGTCAGTCAACATCATGGATGTCAACCCTGAAGCAGTGTCTGCTGCCTTGAAGGCATCAATGTGCCATTCACTGGTGCACGGTCACACTCACCGGCCTGCGCGCCATCTGCTGCCCGCCGGCGAGCGAATCGTGCTGGGCAGCTGGGACGGTCTTGTGGGTTGGTACGCGGTGCAGCGTGGTGATTCGTTCAGCCTGCACACCTTCAGCCTGGCACACCGCTATGAAAACGAAAATCCGGATCAATAGATGTGATCAGACCGGTTTCAATCGTGAGCAATTGATCGATCCGGTTGTCGATGTTTTTGCCGGCAACCTTGCGCGCCTGAATCAGATAGATTTCGAAATGCCTTGCCTCCGAAGCTTGCAGACCTGCATAAAACCGTCCTAGTTCCACGTCCAGCACGGGCACCAGGGACGCAAATCGCTCGCATGATCTCGCTTCGACAATGGCGCCAACAATCAGCGTATCGATCAGTCGCTGAGGTTCCGACTTGCACAGTGCTTCGCGCAATGTCCCGGCATAACGACTCGCCGACACGTGTCGATACCGGATACCCCGGCTCTGCATCAGCTGGAGCACCTGCTCAAAATGACGAAGCTCCTCACGCGCCAGTTTTGAAAGGCGCGTCAGCAGTTGGGTGTGCTCGACATGCCGGTAGAGGAGATTGAGCGCATTGCCAGCAGCCTTCTTCTCGCAGTTGGCATGATCGATGAGCAACGTATCGAGATTGTCGCCGACCTGCGCGAGCCAGGCGCCAGGTGTTGCACAGCGGAGGAATTCTTCTGGACGCATGGGGCTTGGGTTACTCGGCTGCCACCCGGAAGCTGTGCTCATAGTGAGCCTGTGAGCGATGGAAGATATCCAGGTCGATGGCACGCAAGAGCGTCAGTGCAGGTGCGCCAGTCAGCGACTCCAGCCCATATTCCGCCGGGTCCCGATCGTTGACCACGATGCTGCGCAGGATTTCGTACGCCGCCAGTTCCCAAGGGATATGGGTTGGCAGTTCCCGCACGTTGCAATACGCCCTGAAACGATTTTCGTCCACGACCCGGACCGCTGCCGCGACGGCTTGCCGGCGCAGTTCGAAAAGACGTTGCCAGATGACGTCCCGCTGCGTCTGGTTATATCCGTTCCATTGGACAATTTCATGCGAAAAACGTTTGCACCCCCGACAGATCAGATCGCCAAAGGTGGTTGAACAGATGCCGACACAGGGTGTCGCTCGTTGCAGTGATTTCAAGAGGTGAAGGTCAACACGGCGTGACCCGCAGTTGAAAGGAAAACCCAGTATAACGGTTTGAAGGCGTCTGGTTCAGAGAGTAGCGCAACATAGGCGCTGGAAGCAGCGCAATGTAAGCGCTGGACTTATCGCAACGTCACCGCAAGGCTGAGTTGCAGACGTCGCAAGCTTCGTCTCAGTCGCCGCAGGGCCTGTCGTGTCAGCGGCTCACCGCTGTACATCACCGCCTCGATTTCGCTTGCCATGCCAGCACCGACAGCCTTTTCATTGCCGATTCCGTCACTGACTCGACGAACAAACGCCTGCGGTGACTCGGTCACGTCACGAACAAAACCATAACGAGCCGCAAAACGGGCAAATCGATGGATAAGGTCAGCACTGGGATTTCTGGCGACCGGCCGGTGGCGGAAAAACAGCACAAA
This sequence comes from Pseudomonadales bacterium, assembly GCA_041752315.1. GTDB lineage: Bacteria > Pseudomonadota > Gammaproteobacteria > Pseudomonadales > Azotimanducaceae > SYFY01. Next base: position 19,070 of record JBGSHJ010000070.1, on the reverse strand, counting down.
CGCAACCAGACCGAAGCAGATTCCCCCCAGCCCGACCATGATCAGCGCAATTCTGGCGGGCTTCAGATCACCGAGCCACTCACTGAGGAGGTGCTGCTGCACCTGGCCGTCATAACCGACCACGAACATGTTCCAGCGATGTTCGATCGAATCGAACATCAGCAACGCACGACTCAGCAGCGAGCCCGCATCAAACCTTGCATTGGTGAGCAATGACAGGTTCGATCGCTCGGCCGCTTCGAGCGCACTGGCCAGACCGCTTTCAATGCGATTGGGCGCCACGGCGGATGTCGGATCGAACCGGATCCACCCCTCTCCTGCAATCCAGACTTCCGCCCAGCCGTGTGCGTCATATTGCCGCACCACCAGGTAGCCTCCAATCGGGTTGACCTCACCACCAAGGTACCCGCCGACAAGACGCGCGGGTATGCCCACGCTGCGCATCGCGTACACAAACGCACCCGCATAGTGGGCGCAGAAGCCTCGCCGACTGTCGAACCAGAAAGCGTCGATGCTGTCTTGCTTCGGCAGCGTTGGCGGTGACAGCGTGTAGACAAACGGTTCCCTGCGAATGTGATCCAGCATGGCGGCCGCAAGATCCCGTGTGTCCGGATAACGCGCATGCATGTCTTTCGCAAAATCAACCAGTCGCGGATTGTCCCCGTCTGGCAAACGAGTTTCACGAGCGTGCATCGCGGCTGTCATGGTCAAGCCCCGTGTATGCTCGAGCGCTGATCGCACGTGATAACGGAAGATCGACGTGATCGGGTTGGCAACCTCCAGATGATAGTCAGCCTGCAGGGTTGCGCGTGCGTCCTGCTCGATGGGTACATCCAGTGCATAGATCCACCTGCGCGCTGTCGGACTCATCATCACTTCGTAACTGGTATCTGTATCACCGGCGCGCAATAGAACGGGCGGTTCGTCTATGGGGTCACCGATTTTCCAGGTGCCTTCGTGGAACTCCGAGTATACCACCGCTCGCCAGTAAAGCTCACGGTAGGCCGGCATCACGCCATCAAACTCGACCCGAAACGCAAGTGCGTCGCTCTGGCTGAGGTTGGCTATGTCTCCGGGAGTCATTTCCTCGCTGAGGCCACTCGCCGCGCTGCCCGGCAAAGGCATGCTCCACAACGGCATGAGCCGCGGGAAAAAAAGGAAAAGTACGACGGCAAGCGGAACCGCCTGCAACACCAACCCGGTGGCCAGACGGATGGAAGCCAGAGGACGAACGTCGGTGTGCATCTGGTTGAGACCGACCATGGCAGCCGTGACCAGCACGGTGGCAACCAGTTCATAGAGTGCAATCGGCAGCGTCTGCTCGAACAGGAACTGCGCCGCAATGATGAAATAGCAGAGAAAGATCACCACCACCGCATCCCTTCTGGTCTTCATCTCGACCAGCTTGAAGGCAAATGCCAGCACCAGCATGGAGACAAACACTTCGAGGCTGAGTGGCTCATGGCCGGAAACAAAGACTCCTAGAGTCCCAAGCACCACAAAAAACGCCTTGACTGCGCGAGATGGGTAGCCAATGCGGCCCTGATAGACGCGGGTCCGCCAGAGTCCGCACAACAAGCCAACGACGATGATCCACGGCGACAGCTGGGCGAAATGTGGAAGCACGACAGCAGCTTGTGACACCATCAACAGCGCGAGGGAGTTTCGCGGGATCTGAAAGCCTATCCCGGACGGATTATTCCCTGCCATACAGAGCCAGGGTCCTCAGTACCTGTTCGAGATGGGCTTCACCGACACCTGGCTCGATGCGCTGTGTTGGCATCTCCAGACCGAACTCACGCTCGGCGCGTGTTGCCTGCAGCGCATAGCCCGTCAGACAGCGAAGGCGATGTTCCGTGTCACCGGCAATCCCGTCGAATCTCAACCACAGGCGTGGTTCCACATAACTCGAGTAGCGTTTCACCACCAGATCGCGACCGCCACTCCTGGCATACGAGCGCCAGATCACCTGTTTGATGGGATCACCCGGTGCATACGCCTTGATATCGGTGAAGTCTTCGCTGCCCCGCGGATCAACCAGTACACCTTCATCGCGGCGACCAAAGCCGGCAGCAGGCAACGCCTGGAACAGCGGTTGCGGGTAAACGAGTGCCTGCACGTCCAGATCGACCCATGTCCACGCCCGCAACAATCCCAGTGGATAAAACGTCTCGACCAGCAGCCTGCCCGGATCCAGCCAGCCGCGGGTCGTGGCCTTGACGTACAGGCTCACTGCATCGGCCTCGCGGACATAAATTTCCGCCCATTGTGGAATACCGCCTGGCCAGCCGAGCTGAATGCCTTCACGACCACGGCCCTGTGGCCTCACGACCCGAATGGCGAACTCGACATCTTCACCCACAAAGCCCGGTCGAACCGAGTGGACTTCAAGGACCAGGCCTGACAGATTCCTGAAGGTGTAGAGGATCGTGATCAGGAACATGGAGCCCAGCAGGAAAGCAATGGCATACACCAGGCTCGACTGGTAGTTGATCGCCAGCAGAACCATGAGCAGCAACAAGGTTGCAAACGCAAAACCAACCTTGCCTGGAAAAATGAAGATGTTGTTCTGGGTGAGCGTGATGCTGGACGAGGGTGGTATCCGCTTGTCGAGCCACTCGCCAAATCGATCCGACAACGCAGATGCCATGGGATCTAAACGACGTCTACGCTGGCCAGCAACCGCTGGGCCAGGGCACCTCCCCCATGACCGGCAAAATCGGCAGCTTCTCGCAAACGATGTTCGACAACACCGGGTAACACGGCCTGCACATCCTCAGGCACGACGTGAGAGCGATTGTTGATCAGTGCCCAGGCTCGTGCCACATGCAGCAGTGCCAGTGCTCCACGCGGCGACAACCCGAACGCAAAAGCACCGCCAAGGCGTGTGTGGCCGACCAGGCGCTGTACATACTCGAGCAACGGTTCTGACACCTTGACGGCGTCCACCGCAGCCTGAATCACATGCAGTCTCGACAGATCAAGTACCGGATCAAGACTCGCGAGCCGGGCACGCTGATCCCCGCCACGCAGCAGTTCGCGCTCCGCATCAGGATCCGGATATCCCAGCGTGATGCGCATCAAAAAGCGGTCGAGTTGTGATTCAGGCAATGGGAAGGTGCCGCCCTGGGTAACCGGATTCTGGGTCGCAATCACAAAAAAAGGCTCAGGCAAGGGGCGCGTCTGTCCTTCGACCGTCACCTGCCGTTCTTCCATCGCTTCCAGCAGGGCGCTCTGACTCTTGGGCGTTGCGCGGTTGATTTCATCGGCCAGGACAACCTGGGCAAACAAGGGACCAGGCACAAATCGCAGGCCGCCCGTCTCCCGGTCAAAAATCGAGGAGCCTATGATGTCCGAAGGCAGCACATCGGAGGTGAATTGCACCCGGTGATAGGACAAACCGAGTACCCGCGCCAGTGCTTGCGAAAGGAGCGTCTTGCCCATCCCGGGCAAATCTTCGATCAGCAGGTGTCCACGCGCGAACAGACAGGCCAGCGCCAGTCGAACCTGGGTGTTTTTGCCCAGGAGTACACCATTGAGTGCCGCCGTGGCGGCCACGATGTCATCGTGAACCCGGCTTCGTTCAGGCGTGATTGTGAAGCTCGGGGAAGCTGTTGTCCCACTTCTCGTCGGTGTCACTGCGTTGTTTGCTGGCGTCGTTTCGTCGCAACGATAGCCGCTTCAGATAAGAGTCGTCTATGTCGCCGGTCACGTAATTGCCGTCGAACACGGAACACTCAAAGTGCTGGATTTCCGGGTTGCCTTCGCGGGCAGCCTTGACCAGGTCTTCAAGACGCTGATAAATGAGCCAGTCCGCGCCGATTTCCTTCGCAATCGCATCACTGTCGCCGACCATCGAGACAAATTCGTCGGCCGCTGCCAGGTCGATGCCGTAGACATTCGGATACTTGACGATCGGCGCAGCGGATGCGACGTAGACCTTCCGGGCACCGGCATCACGAGCCATCTGCACAATGCGGGCGATGGTGGTGCCACGCACGATGGAGTCATCCACCAGAAGCACTGTCTTGTCCTTGAATTCGAGAGGAATGCTGTTGAACTTGTGGCGAACGCTGCGTTTGCGCTCTTGTTGTCCCGGCATGATGAACGTGCGCGGGATGTAGCGATTCTTGACAAACCCTTCGCGGAATTTGGTGTCCAGACGGTGTGCGAGCGGCATCGCACAAGTACGCGACGTTTCCGGGATGGGAATCACCACGTCGATATCGTGTTTTCCATCCGGGTAGTGCTCGAGGATCTGCTCGGCAAGGTACTCCCCCATCCTCAGGCGCGCCTTGTAAACGGAAACACCATCCATGATCGAATCAGGTCTGGCGAAGTACACATGTTCGAATATGCAGGGTACCAGTCGCGTGCGTTCGGCGCAGATCTGCCGATACAGCTCACCCGACTCGGTAATCAGCACGGCTTCGCCAGGCGCAACATCTCCCAGCAATTCGAATCCAAGCAGATCGAGGGCGACACTCTCCGACGCCAGCATGTACTCAGGACCTTCGGCATGATGACGTCGGCCAAGGACCAGCGGACGAATACCCAGCGGATCACGAAAACCGATCACGCCTACCCCGACGATGCTTGAGACCACCGCATACGCACCCTGGCAGCGACGATGGACACTGGTCACGGCGCGGAAGATATCGGTCGCAGTCGGGTGGAGATGCTTGATCTGGAACAATTCGTGCGCAAACACATTGAGCAGGACTTCTGAATCGCTGTCGGTGTTGATGTGTCGCAGGTCGTCACGGAACACTTCGGCCCGCAAGCGTTCCGCGTTGGTCAGATTGCCATTGTGACCCAATGCAATCCCGTAAGGCGAGTTGACATACATCGGCTGGGCTTCTGCGCTCGACGAGGAACCGGCTGTCGGATATCGAACATGCCCGATGCCATAGTTGCCACGCAGCCGCTGCATGTGCCGCTCCTGGAACACATCGCGCACCAGGCCATTGGCCTTGCGCAGATTCACACGCGCCGCATCCATGGTGACTATGCCCGCGGCATCCTGACCACGGTGCTGCAGGACAGTCAGGGCATCATAGAGTTCCTGATTGACATTAGAACGGGCGACGATACCGACGATTCCGCACACGATCAGGTGATCCTTCAAACGATGTATTGCGCATCCGCAGGAGTCAGTGGGTGAAATTCCCGATGAAACCGCGGGTCTGGCCGATCAGAACGAGGACATCATCCTCCATCACCAGCAAATGTTCACGCAGTTGTGACGATCGCCACCACTCCGTATCGACTGCAAAGGGTCGAATCGCGATCAGCAGCACAATACAGACCACTACACCTCGTCCAGCGCCAAAGACCAGACCCAGTATTCGGTCGGTGCCACTGAGCCCGGTGCTGGCCACGAGTCGGGCAATGCCCCATTGAATCAACGAACCGGCAATCAGCGTCAGAACAAAGACCGCGACAAAACCAATGGCCAGTCCGATGGTATCTGAACGCACCAGTCCACCAACAACGTCGTTGCCGGCAGTGGCGCCTTCGGTGAAGGGAAACCACTCGCTGAACGTCGGGCCGTAGGTCAAAGCCAGCAGGAAAGCGACCACCCAGGTGACAAGTGACAGCACTTCCTTCAGCAAACCGCGCATCAGTCCCATGATCGCCGAGATCAGGATCGCGGCCAGCAAGGCGAAATCAAATCCCGTGAGCGACTCCATCACGTTGAAAACGCCATCACGCGCGCATCCGGCGCCTTTCCGGCAGCAAGCTTTTGTCGTATTTTCTCGGCCTCAGAACCATCGAGATACGGGCCGACGGCCACACGAATCATCACTTTCCCATCTTTTTTCACTGCCGATATGAATGCATCGTAGCCCGCGTCGCGCAGGTCCTGGCGAAATGCCAGGGCACGATCTTCCGAGGTAAAGCTGCCAACCTGTACCGCCCATCTTTCGGTGTCTCCATCGGGTATCGACAGCACCGGTTCACCGACCTGGGTTCCATGCTCGGTGCTGAACAGGTCTTCATCGACCGTCGCTTCCAGTTCGGCGATTTTCTCGACGTAGGGGTTTTCTGACAATATGGGTGGCGCAGGCGCAACGACGGGTTCGATCACCGAAACGGGGGCAACCTCGGGTATTTTCTCGATTTCGACCGTTGGCAGACCGTCACCGTCGAACAGCATGGGCAACACGATAACCAGGATGGCCAGCAGGAAGATCGAGCCGGTAATGCGAAAGCGTTTCGTGTCCTCGTCCACGCAGCAGCCCGTCAGATGGAAGTTGAAGGTTGATCAAAGCCGACGGCGCCCAGCACTTCCCGTGCTGCAGCCACCACCGCAAACGATCCGAAGACGAGAATAACACCGTCCGCCGGTACCCGGTTCACTGCTTCCCGAATCGCAGCATCAACGGACCCGGCGACATCGATGCGCGCACTTGTGGCCGCACGGATCGCTGCTGCGGTGGTACCGGCATCCTGACCCCGCGGCCCTTCCGTGCTGACAGCAATCCACGCCGGAACCCGATGTGCAAAGGCAGCAGCGATGCCCTGCGAGTCCTTTTCCGCAAGGTTGCCCATGATCAGCAGTCCGGGAACGAGCTCCAGTTGTTGCAGACGCTCGGCGAGAAAGTGTGCGCCAGCCGGATTGTGCGCGATGTCAAGAATGAAATGACGCCCTTGCCAGTCGATCTCTTCCATCCGACCCGGGAGGAAGGCGCGGCCGACAGCCATGCGAACAGGTTCTGCGCGCAATTCAATCAACGCCGCGCAGGCCATCACCGCCAGTGCCACGTTGAAGGGAGACAACCGGGTCGCCAACGGCACGCGGTTGATGGCAACCGCCCGTTGATCCCAGCACCCACCCCTCAGTTCCATCGTTAACCAGCGGGGATCGGGGCCGACGATGAAATGCTCGCCACTGGCAACCGCCTGACAATCGAGTTCGGCTGCACAGGAAAGTATGCTGGCCGGCATGTCGAGCCCGAGGACCACACACTGTCCCGGGCGAAACACACCCGCCTTTTCCCGTCCAATCAGCTCTCGGGTTTCGCCGAGATATTCCTGATGATCAAGGCCGATGCTGGATACCACGGCGACCTGCGCATCGATGACGTTGAACGCATCCAGCCGACCACCAAGGCCCACCTCGACAACCGTTGCGTCCACTCGCGCCGCTCTCCAGCACCAGAGAGAGACCAGCGTGGCATATTCAAAATAGGTCAGCGGCGTATCTGCCCTGCCGGCTTCCACCTCGACAAAGGCAGCGCAGAGGGCCGCATCATCAAGCGGCACACCATCCACCCGCACACGCTCATTGAATGCATGCAGATGCGGACTGAAGCCGGCACCCACACGATGGCCATGCGCGAGCAGAAGCTGTTCGCAACCAACCGTCACGGAGCCTTTGCCATTGGTGCCGGCAACAATGATGGTTGGAATCGTCCAGGGCAGCAGTCCCATCCGGGTACCTACCGATTGCACCCGTTCCAGACCCATCACGATACTGCGTGGGTGCACTGCTTCAGCGTGGGTGAGCCACTGCGCCAGCGATCGGTTCAACGATCGATCGCCTGCCTGAATTCCGCCACTTTTGCGGTGAGTGCAGCGGTGATGGCCTGGGTCCCACCCGCCGTATCGGCCATGATCCGGACCAGCGCGGTACCCACCACCACACCATCGGCAATGGCTGCAACCTGCGCGGCGGTCGCGCCATCCTTGATTCCAAAACCGACACAGACCGGCAACTGCGTCTGCTGCCTGATCACTGCAACCTTCTCCTGGACTTCCTCGATAGCCAGATGACTGGCGCCGGTGATGCCCTTGAACGAAACGTAGTAGAGAAAGCCGCTGGCCGCTGCAGCGATGGTGCCGATCCGCTGCCTGGTGGTTGTCGGAGCAACCAGGAAAACCAGATCCAGTTGGTCACCGGCATGCTGATGACGGAAATCGACAGCCTCTTCGGGTGGCAGATTGACCATGATCAATGCATCGACACCAGCAGCCTGCGCACGTTGTGCAAACCGGGATTGTGAAGACACGGTATTGAGATACCCCATGAGCACGATCGGCGTAGCCTGATCCTGCGTCCGGAAATCGGCCACAGCGCTGAGCAAATCCGCAAATCGGGTACCTGCAGCCAATGCGCGCTCCGAGGCAGCCTGAATGACGGGACCATCGGCTTCAGGGTCTGAAAACGGAATACCCAGTTCAATGACGTCCGCACCTCCTGCAACCAGCGCATGCATCGCCGGAACCGTCACCGAGATGTCCGGATCACCGGCAGTGATGAAAGTCACCAACGCCTTGCGAGCACCCAGCCCACCCATGCGTACTTCGAGTCGGGTTGGCTGCTTCACAGTGTGATTCCATCGAGGCCAGCGACGGTGGGTATGTCCTTGTCGCCACGTCCAGAGAGGTTGACGATGATGATGCTGTCTCTGGGCATCGTTGGCGCTTCACGCAGCACCCAGGCAATGGCATGACTGGACTCCAGCGCCGGAAGGATGCCCTCGGTCCTGTTCAACAGGCGAAACGCCACCAGTGCTTCTTCGTCCGTGGCCGCCGCATATTCCGCCCGCCCAATGTCCTTGAGGTAGGCATGTTCGGGACCGACGCCTGGATAGTCGAGGCCGGCGGAGATGCTGTGGGTGGCGATGATCTGTCCATCATCATCCTGCATCAGATAGGTTCTGTTGCCATGCAGGATGCCTACCCGACCGTCATTCAACGGTGCCGCGTGCTGACCGGTTGCCAGCCCATGCCCGGCAGCTTCCACACCGACCATGCGGACACCGACGTCGTCTATGAAAGGGTAAAAGAGGCCTACAGCATTGGAGCCTCCGCCCACGCAGGCCACCAGTACATCCGGAAGGCGACCTTTGGCCGCCAGAATCTGGGAGCGAGCTTCGCGACCGATGACCGACTGAAAATCCCGAACCATCATCGGAAACGGATGAGGACCGGCGACGGTGCCGATGATGTAGTGGGTGGTATCCACATTGGTGACCCAGTCCCGCAGGGCTTCGTTGAGTGCGTCCTTCAGCGTTTTTGTTCCGGACTGGACCGGAATCACCCGGGCTCCAAGGAGTTTCATCCGGTAGACATTCGGGCTCTGCCGCTCGACGTCCGCCTGACCCATGTAGACGTCACACTCAAGGCCCAGGCGAGCCGCGATTGTCGCCGTCGCAACGCCGTGCTGGCCGGCACCGGTCTCGGCGATGACACGCGGTTTGCCCATGCGTTTGGCCAGCAGCGCCTGTCCAATGGTGTTGTTTACCTTGTGCGCACCGGTGTGATTCAGATCCTCTCGCTTGAGATAGATCTGCGCGCCACCCAGTTGGCGTGTGAGTCGCTCCGCAAAGTACAGTGGGGATGGCCTGCCGACATAGTCGGCAAGATCCCGGTCCAGTTCGCGCAGGAAATCACCGTCGGTGCGCATCCGTTGGTAAAGGTCCGTCAGTTCATCCAGCGCGGCCGTCAAGGTCTCCGCGACAAACCGGCCACCATAGATGCCAAAATGACCATCATCGGACGGCTGGTTGTAATTGCTGCCGCTTGGCGGCCTGGTCTCGTTCACACTGATCCCCAATTGTCACCCATCCCGATCACCATCCGGGTCACCCTGCTGGTCAACCGCCCTGACGGCACCCACAAACTGGCTGCATTTTTGCAGATCTTTCAGTCCTTTGTGCGGTCCTTCCACACCACCGCTCACATCCACTGCCCACGGTCTCAATGTCCTGACTGCAACGGCCACATTGTCTGCGTCCAGTCCACCGGCCAGCATCAGCGGCAGCCTGCTCGAACGAGGCCAATGGGCCCAGTCGAATCGAATGCCGGTACCGCCTGCCAGACCAGGAACAAAACTGTCGAGTTGCAATGCGCGCGCGTCCGGATAGGCATCGGCAACGGCGACCACATCGGTGTGCGCCTGCATGCGAACCGCCTTGACATAAGGCAGCGTAAATCCGCGACAGTACTCCGGTGGCTCGTCGCCGTGCCACTGCAAGACATCAAGATCAATGGCGCTGAGGATCTCCTCCACATCCTGACGCGCAGCATCGACAAACAGCCCCCAGATTTCGGTCCGACCACCAATGGCTGCAATCAGTTCCCGCGCGCGATCCACCGTTATCCGGCGTGGACTGGCCGGCACGAAGTTGAGCCCGATGATGTCGATATCAAGCGCCGCGAGACGGACCGCGTCTTCCACACAGGTGACACCGCAGATCTTGATCAGTGTGCGTCGCACGACCCACCTCCATGAATCCCGGCTCGTGGCACCACCACTGACAGCTGGACCGGGCCTGGCTCGATTGGCGCAAAGACACACATGGGGCTTGCCTTACTGCTTACCCATCATTGCTGCCAGCGCAACACCCATTTCACCGGTGATCCGCGCAGCGACAGGTTGCCTGCTGGCTGCATTCCAGTAGTTGTCGAGGACGTCGAATCCCTTGAACGCGGGCGAGCGACCCAGCATCGGCAGGATTGCGTTGATGAAAAAGAAACCTGTCACCAACGCACAGTCGGCAAGTGTCAGTGTGTTCCCTACAGCAAACCCACCCCCCTGATACCGGCCGTCCTTCAGCAATTGCTCACCGATGGCGAGACCTTCGTCCAGGACGAGCAGCCCCTGGCGCAGTGCGTCGGAATCCCGCGTCGTGGGGTTCACCTGTCCGTACAGCGGCGCCATTCGTGGATACAGATACAGATCGACAAAACGCGACAGCAGACGTGCCTGCGCCCGTCCTTCGGGATCTTCCGGTCGCAGCGCTGGCGTTGGGAATACATCCTCGATGTACTCGCAGATCACCTCACTTTCCGGGATCACCCGCGTCCCGATGTCCAGTGCGGGGATTTTGCCCGTAGGGTTGATCGCTTTGTACTGCGCGCTGCCGGTACCACCGGGAGCCGAGGCAAGCTCTATACCCTTGCCTGCCAGGTCCTTTGCATAGACCTGCATGCGCACCCGCGCGGCAAAAGGTGAAAGTTCTCCCTGGTAGAGCTTCATTGCAGACTCCGGTCGCGAACGGTGGAAATTTGGGGCGGCGATGATATCGCATCACTCCCGGTTTCCCGCCAGGGAAATTCGGTGCATCGAGCGAGAATGTCACGCACCACACAGGTTCTGCGCCGGCAGAGTCGGAAAAAAATCCGGTTCGGCGTGTATTCAGAGACGGTCCAGTGAGTGCCTGTGCAGCAGCACCGGAGGCAAGCGACCCTTTGGCCAACCATTCAGCCGCTCTTCCGGGTCGAGCAGAAAATGCGCGGGATAGCCAACGTCCACCAGGTAGAGGCCATCCGGTGGGGCTGTTTTTCCAAGCACCGTTCGGTCTCGTGCAACGAGTACCGTTTGCAGGTCCACTGGTTGCCATTCGCCGCGACCCACACGGGTGAGCGCCCCGGCAATATTGCGCATCATTCGCAGGAGAAAGGCGTTGGCCGCAATGTCGATGACCACAAATGGTCCATAGCGGCGAACCAGTGCGTGGTCGATGCGACGAAAAGGTGTCGGGGACTGACAGGCCGCAGCGCGAAAGGACGTGAAATCATGTTCGCCGAGCAGGCACTGTACCGCTGTGTGCATCGCAGCGTCATCGAGAGCCGTCGTCCCCGTGACCCGATGTCGGGCGAGCGGCTCGGCTTCACCTTCCTGGAACACGTATAGATAGCGTCTTCCGGTTGCGGAAAATCGGGCATGAAATTCCGTCGTCGCCTTTCGCACCCAGCTCACGCGGACCGTCGGCGGCAAGTGTGAGTTCAAACCCTTTTGCCATGCTTCGGCCGGGCGCTGGTGAGGTGTAACAAAACTGATGACCTGTTTGGTTGCGTGCACGCCGGCATCCGTCCGGCCGGCTGCGGCAAATTGCATCGCATCGGCTTGCACGCTTCGCAGCGCGTTTTCGATGGAATTCTGAACGGCCAGACCATTGGCCTGGGCCTGAAAACCCTGGAAGGCATCCCCCGCGTAGGTGATGCCCAGCGCCAGTCGATGGCTCAGGATGCCAGACTGTCGAGCAATGACCGGGCGAGTGCCTGCTGCGCCTGATTGCCCTCGCTCAGCACTTCGTTGAGGATGTCCTGGGCACCTTCTGCATCACCCATCTCGATGTACGCCTGGGCCAGATCAAGTTTGGTTTCGGCAGCATCTTCCGCATCTCCGAAATCAAATCCGTCGTCGCCATCGGCTCCATCAATCTCCACATCGTCTTCGAAGGCGCGGCCGGATCGGACCCCACCGTCCAGCTTGGGACGGGTAAACGAAAGGATCTCGGCGCTGCGAGGTGCGGCGTCCAGATCTGGCTTGCTGCCTTCCTCCACTTCGTCCAGCGACGCGAGAAGATCATCGAGGTCTTCGAGACCCTGGTCATCGTCCAGGCCAGTGTCTTCCGACAGCGACTCCGCCGTGTCCAGCAACGGCACATCGTCGTCCATTCGCTTGAATTGAAAGTCTTCGGGTGTGCTGGGACGATCCGTGACAGCTTCCTTGGACACCTTCGGCGCATCTGGAACGTCGTCCAGATCGGACAAGAGGTCGTCGAGATCAAGATCATCATTCAGATCGTCGGTCTGGGCGTTCTTGTCCGGATCGCGAGCAATTTCGGGAGCGGACTGGGTTGTGGGTGGTGCATCTGTATCAAATTCATCGAATTCGATGCCCAGATCACCACCCAGTACGTCGGCTCGCGTGGATGGCACATCATCCGAGGCAATGGCGGCATAGTCGTCGTCGAGAACTGCTCCCTCACTGGCCGGCGGTTCGTCCGCTGACAGGTCTCCGGACTTCAGATCAGGTCGTTCTTCGACAGGCTCGTTGAAGCTCCCGTCGTGGAAACCGGTTGCCGACCCGGCAGATTCCTGCAGCGTGGTATCGGGTTCAAACGTCAGGGGGGTGAGTGTGTCGTCTTCTATTTCCAGACTGAACTCGTCGTCGGCCTGGTGCGTCGTGCTGTCTGCGAGAAGATCTTCCATCGCCAGATCTTCGCCTTCATCGCTGGCCGGCGCAGATTCAATCTCTCGCTCATCCAGCAGATCGTCGACCTCATCCGGTTCAAACGTACCTGAAAACCCTTCTTCCAGTTCCCGGGCAGCCAGCAGGATGTCCTGATCATCACATCGGTTGACGAGTTCACGGATATGCTTGTCGAATGTCTCACCGTCGTTTGCGGTGACTGCAACTTCCAGCAGCTTGAGGCGTACATCGTGACGGTCAGGATCTTCTTCGAGCGCGCCAAGCAACAGACCGATCGCGTGCGGGTAACGGCCATAGGCCGCATAGATGTCCGCCTCCCCGATGACATCGCCTGTCTGACGGGCTGGAGACTCGCCAGCCTCCGGTTTGTCCGATGGTGCGCGCAGCGGGTCGTCATCCTCCCGGCCAAGTTCATCGAGAAAGTCGAAGGTGTCGTGGTCACTCGCGGTGGCCGATGTCGCTGAAGCGACGGCGGCCAAGGGGGCGACAGGTGCAAGCACCGGCGCAGCCGTGGTCGCGACGGACGGATCCACACGACTTTCTCTGGCCTGCGTTTCAATAATCGCTTCCTGGAACGCCTCATCCTGTGCGGACTGCTGTCGGCGACGGGCCAGCAACAACGCAGCCACCAGAACCAGCACCAGAAGCAACCCACCCCCAATCAGCATGGCGGTCGATTGCCACCAGGGGGTTGCAGGTTGACTCTGGTCCGGGCTCGCCTGGCCGCCGCGCTCGGCAAGTTGCTGCTGGGCAGCATCAAACTGTGCGCGCAGATTCGCCAGTTGCTGGTCCTTGACTTCGATCTGTCGGCTCAGTTCTGCGACCTGAGCGGCGGCCAACTCCTTTTCACGATCGCTCTGATAGCCAAGCTCCTGGATTTCCCGCTCCAGTCTGTCCTTTTCTTCCAGAAGGCCCGCTTCGGTGACATTGGCTGCAGGGGATTCCGCGGCGCCAGATGATTCCGTGTCCGCCTGGATTTCGAGGCGTCCCACACTGCCTGCTGGCGCGACGTCGGTTTCATCCGAGGGGGCCGTGGCGGTAGGGGTTGCATCGATCTGCGCAGCGAGGGACGTATCGGGCTCCGCCGAAGCGGGCGGAGTTCCCGGGTCATCGGCGGTGGCAACGTCTTCAGCCGCTACCGCTTCGGTTTCGACCTTGGGTGCCTGTTCTTCGTTGCGCCAGGAAGCCGTCTGCGCAGCGACCTCTGCAGCGGCTTGCGCCGCTGTCAGTTGACGGGCTGCTTCGGCATCCGGCATCTGCAGACGGTAGCCAGCTTTCAACAGGTTGATGTTCTCGTTGATGAAGGCGTCAGGATTGGCTTGCTGGATCGCCAGCATGTACTGGTTCAGCTTGATGTCCTGAGCAGGTCGGTAACGCTCCGCAATCCGCCACAAGGTTTGACCCGTTGTAAGCACACCGTCACCTGGAACTTCGCGTACCGGTGCGTAGTCGGCGCCTGGATCGGAACGGGTATCCGCTCCGTAAGACACATCGGTTTCGGTTTCCCGAGTTGACTCAGGAGGTGCTTGCCTGGGTGGTCGGGTGACCGTGGCCGGTGCTGGTGGCGCTGTCACCGGTGTCGTGACACCGGCCTGGTAGGTAGGCGGGTCAAGAAGGATCGTGAACTCTTTCAGCATGCGCCCTTTTGACCAGAGCACTTCAACAATGAAATTCAGATAGGGCTCGGTCACCGGCTCCCGACTGGTAATGCGGATCCGCGGACCGCGACCATCCGAAAACACTTCGAAGCGCATGTCGGTCAGATAAAAAAACCTCTCGACACCAGCCCTTTCGAAGTCTTCCGGTGATCCAAGCGAGACCAGGACGTCCTCTGCACCGAGTTCACCGGTCTCGACCAATGGAATTTCTGCACTGAGACGCTGGTTAAGATGAGAGTTGAGCTCTATTTCCCCAACCCCGAGCGCCTGTGCGCCGGCCATCCAGCCGGCAAACAACACGATCGTGAAAGACAATATTCCCCGTTTCATGGCATGACCTCTCGATGGAAGCCCGATGGCAATTTGGCGAGCATGACTAAAGACAGGCTGCGACAGTCGCGAGCCACATCGGTGACAGACCGACGACGAGGTTACTGATCAAGGGAACAACGGCTGGTTCGGCCGTTCGCTCTATCAAAACGTTGCTGTGCATCTTCCCGTTATCCTTTTCATTGCGCACACCGCCAAACCAGGCAGCCGGAGCTAACCGTTGTTCACGCTGGTCTGGCGCATCGATTCCGCATCAGACCGCCATCGATGACCGTCTGCAGTTTCCATTCCCCCGGTTGGTCCGCAAGCAACGTCGACCAGTTACCTACCCCTTCGGGCACCCTGTCGAACAATAACTTGGAACCGGCTGACAGAATCGGGAGCAAGTATCACTTTTTTCGTCCAAATCTGAAACGAAAGATTGCCACCGGTACGGGGATTTTACGTCAGCCCGTCAGACGTGCCCACCTGCGACCAATGCCTCAGCGATCTGCACGCTGTTCAGTGCAGCTCCCTTGCGCACATTGTCGGATACGACCCACATGGACAATCCGTTGGGGTGGGAAAGATCCTTGCGCAATCGACCGACAAAGACGGGATCCGTTCCTGCAGAATCCATTGCCGGTGTCGCATAGCCGTTGTTTTCCTGCAGCGTGATGCCTGGTGCCTTGCGCAACAGCGCAGCGGCATCAGCCACCGAGATTGGCTTGCGCGTTTCGAAGTGCACCGCTTCCGAGTGCCCATAGAAGACGGGTACTCGAACGCAGGTCGGGTTGACCATGATGGTATCGTCCTCGAGTATCTTGCGGGTCTCGAGCACCATCTTCATCTCTTCCTTGGTGTAACCATTGTCGAGGAAGTCAGCGATCTGCGGAATGGCGTTGAACGCGATCTGCACCGGCATCACTTTGACCTCGACCGGTTTGGTGTTGAGTATGTTGGCCGTCTGACCTGCCAGTTCGCGTACCCCCGCCGCACCTGCGCCGGAGACTGCCTGATAGGTGGCCACGTTGATCCGGCTGATTCCCACGGCATCGTGTATCGGCTTGAGCGCGACCACCATCTGGATGGTGGAGCAATTCGGATTGGCAATGATATTGCGTGACCGGTAGTCGGCCAGACGATGCAGGTTCACTTCCGGAACGATGAGTGGAATATCGGCTTCCATCCGGAAGTGGGACGTGTTGTCGACCACGATGCAGCCAGCGGCACCCGCTTTTGGCGCATAAAGCGCCGACACCGGACCCCCGGCCGAGAAAAGCCCGATCCGGACCTTGGCAAAATCGAACTGATCGAGCCTCTCGACGATGACGTAGTGATCGCGGAACTGCATTCGCTTGCCAGCCGATCGTTTACTCGCCAGCAAGTAGAGCTTGCCAACCGGGAACTTCCGTTCGATCAGAATCTCGAGCATGGCTTCACCAACCGCACCGGTTGCGCCAACGATTGCCACATCTACTGTTTTGGTCATTTTGTTCTTGAAGTATTGAATTTAATGGTATTTACATCTGCTCAGACTTTGGCGTCCACCAAACAAGGTGCCACCCGACCATCACGCTCGATGGCCATTGCGCTGGTGGGCACCGGGTATCGCGACCTCGAGAGCACTCCCTCCCTGGTCCCGTACCAGTCCCGTCTTCCTACAAGGCCGCAAGCACTGCAGCGCCCATTTCCCGGGTACCCACCGTCGGGCCACTGCCACCGGCGATGTCCCGCGTCCGCACACCGGCTGCCAGGACCTTCGCCACTGCCCTTTCGATTCGATCGGCCGCAGCACCGGAGTTCAGCGTATATCGGAACGCCATGGCCACCGAGAGGATGGTCGCCAGCGGATTCGCGAGATTTTGTCCCGCGATATCGGGCGCTGTTCCATGCACAGGCTCGAACAGCCCTTTGCCGGAGGCCGCGAGCGAGGCGGACGGCAACATGCCCAGACTGCCCGTCAGCATGGCCGCCACGTCTGAGAGGATGTCGCCAAACATGTTGCCGGTGACGATGACATCAAACTGTTTTGGTGCCCTGACCAGTTGCATCCCCGCGTTGTCGACATACATGTGAGACAACTCGAGTTTCGGGAACTCTTCCTGGTGCACGCGGGTCACCACATCGCGCCATAGCTGGGTCACCTCGAGCACATTGGCCTTGTCCACCGAGCACACACGGCCGCTGCGCTTCTCGGCGAGCTGGAAACCCACCCGCGCGATACGCACGATTTCGTGCTCGCGATAGATATCGGTGTTAAAGCCGACCCGCTCGCCATTTTCGATGCGCACTCCACGCGGTTCGCCAAAATAGATGCCGCCGGTGAGTTCACGAAGAATCAGGATGTCGAGGTCCGCAACCAGCTCCGGCTTGAGTGAAGATGCCGCAGCGAGTGGAGCAAAGAGCAACGCGGGCCGAAGATTGGCAAAGAGTTCCAGCTCAGCGCGCAATCGAAGCAGACCACGCTCAGGTCTCTCCAGCATCGGCAGACCATCCCACTTCGGGCCACCGACCCCACCAAAGAGGACCACATCAGCAGCCTTGGCAGCAGCCAGGGTCTGGTCCGGCAGGGATGTTCCATGCTGGTCAATGGCCACACCACCCACCAGACCGTACTCGAACGACAGATCAATGCCCGCATCCCTGGCGACGACCTGCATCACCTCCACCGCACTCGCCATCACCTCGACACCGATCCCGTCACCGGGCAACACCAGTACCTTGTTGGTCACAGTTCCACCTCCCGAGCGCCCGGCAACCAGGGCATTCGCGCGTAGTGCGCGGTCTCAAATGCTTCGATACGTTCTCTGGCGGCGAGAGTCAGGCCGATGTCATCGAGTCCCCGAAGGAGTTTTTCCTTGCGTACAGGGTCAAACTCAAAATGCTGGAGCATCCCGCTATCGGTGCAGATCGTCTGCGTCGGCAAGTCCACCGTCAGCACGAGGTTGTGCTCGCCACTGGAAAGGCGAAAAAGTTCATCAACGACATCTTTCGGCAGAACAACGGGTAACAGACCGTTTTTGAAGCAGTTGTTGAAGAAGATATCCGCGAAACTCGGCGCGATGACCACATCGAAGCCGTATTCCATCAGTGCCCAGACCGCGTGTTCGCGACTCGAGCCGCAGCCAAAGTTGTCACGCGCCAGCAGGATTCTCGCCCCTTGGTACCGTGGAGCGTTCAGGACAAACGCATGATTGATGCGGCGCTCGTTGGGAGTCATGCCCGGAGCACCTTCATCCAGGTAGCGCCAGCCGTCGAACAGATTATCGCCAAAACCCGTGCGATGGATGGACTTGAGGTACTGCTTGGGAATGATCTGGTCCGTATCTACATTCGCACGGTCCAGCGGCGCAACCACGCCGGTGACATCCGAAAACGCTCTCATGACCATTCCCTCACATCGACGAAGTGACCTGCGATCGCGGCCGCGGCAGCCATCGCAGGACTGACCAGATGGGTGCGGCCACCATAACCCTGACGACTCTCGAAATTGCGATTGGACGTGGAAGCACAGTGTTCCTGCGGACCGAGTTTGTCCGGATTCATGGCAAGGCACATCGAGCAACCCGCAGCCCGCCATTCAAATCCGGCGTCGACAAAGATCTGCGCCAGACCCTCTTTTTCTGCCTGCGCCTTGACGAGGCCGGAGCCGGGAACAATCAACGCCTGCTTCACGCTCGCAGCCTTGTGCTTGCCTTTGACAATGTTTGCCACAATCCGAAGATCCTCGATCCGAGCGTTGGTGCACGAACCGATGAACACACGGTCGAGCCGGATATCGGTGATCGGCTGGTCTGCGGACAATCCCATGTAGGCCAGCGACAGACGGATGGACTCGGCCCTTACCGGATCGTTTTCCCGATCCGGATTGGGTACAGATCCGGTTACCCCGACACCCAGTTCCGGAGAAGTGCCCCAGGTCACTTGAGGGACCAGTTTTGTCGCATCGATCGACAATATCCTGTCGAATCTTGAATCCGGATCGGAGACCAGGGTGCGCCAGTAGTTTTCGGCGTCGTTCCACATCTCGCCCTTGGGTGCAAACGGCCGACCATGAACGTACGACAATGTGGTGTCATCTACCGCCACCATACCCGCCCTGGCACCCGCTTCAATCGCCATGTTGCACAGGGTCATGCGCGCTTCCA
>JBGSHJ010000069.1:0-36635 GCA_041752315.1 Pseudomonadales bacterium | reverse complement strand
GGTGCGCGCGAATTGCACGCTGAACGCTGTCTGCTGGACACCCTCGACCCGCAACTGGCCACCGAGAAACGGGCCCCAGTCGCAAGAACGAACGAAGTCGGCGTAGTAGGGATGCCTGGCGCGTTCGCGGGCGTCCATCACCTGGTCGTCGTCGCAAATGACGCCCGGACCCGCCATCTTCACGTAGGGAATGCGCGGATTGATGGCGGCGTAGTGGTCTTGGTATGCGGTGATCATTTCCGGGGCCATGCCGCTCTGCCCGAAGTGAACCAGCGAGCGATCGTCCAGCCGGTCCAATTGCAGGGTCGAGGCGACACCGCCGACCGCACAGGCGACCTGCCCCATGGTATCGCCCCAGTGCTCCGGCTCCAGCACGGTGTCGTAGATCGCCAGCACCAACGCGGAGAACGCGTCATCGTCGAAAGTACCACCGTTGCCCGTCACGCATTGCTCCATGCCGCTCGCGCAACGAAGTCATGCATCAATTGATGAGCTGCGCGTACGTTGCCAGGTTGAACGCGTGCTGCCATGGGCTCAATGCTCTTGCGTCCACCCTCCAGCAGCAGTCCTTTCAGATACCAGCGCGCCGGCTCGACATGATCTGCGTGCTGCAGTGCTTCCGTCAGTGCGTCACAGTAACCTTCGAACCGGGCTTCCAGCGATCGGAACATCCGTATTCCTCACCAATCACTTGATCTGCCCAGCATAACCGGTTGTCCAATGACACATCTGCTTCTAGTTCTGAAACTGGTCGTCTGACTTCGGATGCCTTGGGACTACCGGTTTCCAGCCGTCCCAAGTGACTAAGGCGTAACCAGGTCCACAGACTAGAATCCGGAGTACCCATTCGTTTGGCCGCCTGATTGCCACCTATGGACTGCGCCAGCCGTACCGCTTCCAGCTTGAATTCCTGGGTGTACTGTCGATTTGGAACCTCTTCCTTCTTGACCATCTTGTCTTCCGTTCACCAAAAAGTTACCAACATTCTGGTGTACGTCAAACCAAGGCAAGGTCACTCGTGAACCAGTATGACGGCCCGTGAAAGTTGGCGTCGACCCGCTTCGCCACTGCGCCAGCGTTCTTAGGACGGGCCCGTTAAGATCTTCTTCCCTCGGCTGCACAAAAGATTCACGGGTCCTTAACCCGACAGACATATCCCCTTCCCATTCTCGACCCCGTGTCTGCTCAACGCAGCGCGCAAACCACCTACACGAGCGAGGATGTCGAGATGATTCGTGAACCATTCAACATGATAAGGGGAGCCGGATTGGCTCTGACGGCGGCGTTCGCGCTGTCATCTACCAGCGTCCTGGCCGCAGGGCCGGCGGACTTCGGTAGTAAGGTTGAGCACCTTCTGGATGCTCAGGTCTGGCAACAGTTCGGCTTCGGCCAACCCACCACGGCCGCGGACGCAGCCGACAACGGACTGACCCGTGAACAGGAATCCGCCCAGCAGCGCCAGGATCTCGCGAAGGGCCTGAAAGCCAGGTTTGTTGCCCGCAACATTGCGATCAATGGCGACATGATTTCGTTCTGGCCCAACGATCTGAACTATACGCACTTGATGATCTGCATCGAGCAGGGCCGCAACCCCGCCGGCGCCGGCCCCAACACCGGCCGTAATGCAGGCGTGCAGCGCGTCAACGTCACCCGGGGACCGAACTATGGCAAGGTCGAGACCATCCTCTACGGGATGGCGGTATGCGACGGCATCCGCACCACCCAGTGGGGTACGGTGGTCGCAACCGAAGAGACCGACGACGGCGCGGCGTACGAGATCCTCGATCCGGTGGGAACGACTGGCTACTGGGTCGCTGACCGTGGCATCGCGGGTGCCGATGCGGACATCCGTCTCGCCTACAACGACGTGGTCCCGGACAGCGGCGAAGGCAAGATCAAAAAGCGCACCGCCCTCGTTACGCAGGCTTGGGAGGGTCTCGAGTTCCTCGATACCGGTTTGACGATCGCCGGGGACGAAGAACGCTCGGGTAGCTCCGGAGCCGATCAGGACGGCGGCGCGATCTTCCGTTTCGTTCCCACCACGGATTACGACTGCGACAATACGCCGGTTCGTCCGGGTCAGCTCTGTTCCAATTTGATCAGCGATCTCGCCGATTCGCCACTCGTCTCCGGCAGCAACTACGCCCTGGTGACGCAATGCACCGGCAATGGGAACATCGGACAGGGTTGCGAGTATGGCCGTACCAGTGCCTGGGTGGAAATTTCCGACGCAGCCAATGCGCGAAACGAAGCCAATGCCAACGGCGCGACCGGGTATTGCCGGCCTGAAGACCTGCACATCGATCGTGAGTCCCCCCTGTTCAAGGGCGGCGACGGCATCCTCTGGTGCTGGACCAACACCTGCGGCGGTGCGGATGGCGAAGCGCTCTGCGCCACCGAAACCAACGCCCAGCTCGCCGCTCGGAACGAGGTCACGGTCGGCAACGGTCTCGGCAGCTTCAGCTACCTGGCCAACGGAACGACCATCGCCCAGCCGAACGTAACACGCTTCGTGCAGAACGACGCCAGAATGCGTGCCCATGACAATCTCGAGTTCCAGCCAGTGACGCGCAACACCTACATCATCGAAGACGCAACCTGGGGTGAGGTTTGGGCCTGCCTGCCGGATGGTGCCGACCGCGACCTCGGCAGCGACGGCTGCGTGTCGATGCTGACCGTCAACGACGCGTCGGCCGAGCCGACCGGATTCATCTTCGACGGCACCGGCAGGGTAGCGTTCTATATTGCGCAGCACGGAGAGCAACACGATTCGCTGCTCGACTCTACCTCCAACCCGATCGACGGCAGGACGGACGACCTGATCCGCATCACCGGCTTCAAGGTCAAGCCCTGAGTCCGAGCTGACCACGAAAAAACCTGATCGACCCCGGCACCATTGTGCCGGCTCCCGGGCCTCGCTATGCGAGGCCCTTTCTTGTGCGCCCTGCATCGGTTTGCGACACCACCCCGGCATTTTTGCTTCCTGCAGGACCGACGGCTCAGGTGACCATTGATCGCTAGAATCCCCTTCTCGACCCAGATCAGTCTCTGATCGACTGTCAGGAGCCACAAGCCGGCAACCTGGCAGCAGGTGAGCATCAGGTCCGCATTGTGAGTCCTGTCAATCGACACTGCCCGGGACGAGACCCACCAGAACCTTCCTGATCTGTTCGCTGAGCGTAACCGGATTGCAAACACATCTTGCCGGCAGCCCGCGTTATGGATACGCGACTACTGCCGGTGTTGTCCGACGATGCGGCAGGAGTTCCTCGGTATGCGTCCGGGGAACTCATCTCCCTATCACTGAAAAGTATGCCGAGGAGGGTGTCCAACCAACTGATAGGTGGACACTTGGATGGATAGAGTACCCGCTACGCATCGGCGCCGAGGTGAAGACGCGCATTCTCGAAGCCTGCGACCGGCCCGGAGCTTCGGTCGCGCGGATCGTCGCCGAACTTTTCCTTCCAGAGTCTCAGTGTAAGTTCAAGGATGTCCTTGTCCGGTTGCACGCTGACGCGGTTGAGGACATCGACGAAGTAGGTGTACGGGTCAACACTTTGAAGTCGACAGGTCACCAGCAACGATTGCAGTACGGCGATGTGTTTTGCACCGAGCTCGGACCAACAGAGGAGCCAGTTTCACCTATCCATGGGAATGGCTCTGATCGCACGTTCCAGGTGATTGGTGTCGATCGGCAATTTGCGATGGGATGGACTCCTCCTCTCCCTGGCAAATCGGCGTCTGAGCGCCAGAATGGTAGTTGTGAGTCAACCATTCAGAGTTTGAGGAGGAGTCCATCCCATTACTTACAGTCATTCCGCTGTCCGTCACGATGTCGCTCCATTTTTGATGGGGACGACTCTGGTTGCGACAGCGGGACATTACGACCAGGAACTGACAATAACCTGCGGGAGGATTGTTCACGTAACACTAAATGTATAGGCTGCGCGCACATTTACCCCCCGCCATGTAAGTAGAAACATGTTCCACGTTACCGTTTATCCAATTTCCCTGGAACTTCTGTACACGTCGTATGTCTGGTCCGGGCTCTTCGACCTCACTGCCAGCGGGGAAATCACACTATCGGTTTCGTTGCGCCCGAGATGGGACATTCAAGAAATCAATGGAGCCTATTCTTCAAGGAATAACAACTGCATTTTTTACATGCAGGTCACGGACGATTCGACGGGTGCAAGGAAACGGATCTGCATCGACCTTATGGACAATGAAGGAATTGCCTCGCGGGCCGGCCTGTTCGAATGTGATATCTATTTCAAGCGAAGCTTTCGTTCAGAGTTCATCGACCACCGGATGGCCTTTCCGGAGCATCGGCACAAGATCGAACCATTCGGACTCTTCTTCCCGGTCAATTCACAACACGAACGGTTCCAGGTAAGGCGAGCCATCATCGCTGAACTGGCGGCTTTTCCCAGGAATCGGCGTCCAAGACAGACCGCAGAACGCATTATTGGGAGATGGCAGGAAACGAGGAAAAAAACCCTCGATTCGACGACAGAAATCTGGGCTCGCAATTCGCCGAATGAATTCGAAGTCCAGCCGGAGGAACCGGACGTACCTCGCATACAATTCCTGACCCGTGCTTTCGATCCAGAGTACGGCTGGAACAAGTCCAACAAGGACTATGTTCAAGGGTTGAATCAACAGCGGGTCGACCTGATACGAGCATTGAGGAGTCACTTTGGTGAGAGGTTCGTCGGTGGCCTGTTCAACAATGCTATTGCACGCCAGTTTTTCCCTGACTGCATTGCGAATGTGAGCACCGCAAGGTCAGACTATCTGAGCGCACTTCGCAAGAACCGCATCGCCATAACTACTTCAGGCCTTGTGGATTCAATTCCGGCAAAGCTGGCCGAATATATTGCCGCCACCAGATGCATCCTGTCTGATCCGCTAGGGTACGAACTACCCTACGAAATCCGCGACGGTGAACATCTGCTGATCTTCAGAAGCGTCGACCAATGCATCGAAAGTGCGGAACGTCTGTTGGTCGACGAAGATCTCGCAAGGCACATGCGCCAATCGAACCATCTACTCTATCGCCAGCATGTACGACCTGCTTCGGCAGTCATGCGCTGCATACAACGTGCGTTTGCATCAGGCGATCGAGTGGTCGAAGTGGACATGGACCTGCCTGACAAGCAAACGGAAACCACCTCCAGATCCAGCGCTGCATGATCGCAGGAGACGTTTCCGCGACCCTTGCGACTCCGACCGGATCAATCGGCAGGATAAGTGGCCTCAGTACTGCCCTCCCTGGCTGAAAGGCAAGGCGTCCTTCGATTGACGCCTTCCAGCTCTTCAGGTCGTTCAGGCCATCAAAAGAAACACTTGCCCCTTGGTTGGCGGCACCACACACCTCCTGTTCAATCCTCTGGCGCTCAAAATGCTACTGGCTGCGCTCGTGCGGTGACCGCACGTCCAACTCACCCGATCTCTCTTGCAACGATCGTTTCACCAGATCAACGGAAGGTTGCGATGAACCGGCTTGCCCAACGCGCCTGCCGCCCAATAGCGGGTGGCAGTCAGCGTGGACAAGTCAACAAGCCGCCTAACACACAGAATCTATGACACCTCCCGGTGATCTCCTCAGTTCCCCCACACCTCGAACCCATACATCCTCAGGAACGCAAGATTACTCTGCACCGTGACGTATCGCCCGAACACCCCGGAGGGCAGCGTGCACTCCACCAGCGCCGTCGGCGCCGTCACACCAAGTCTCGGTGTGGTACACGTCGCCGTCTGCGGTCCACTCACCTTCCCGCCAGCCAGCGTGTTGCCCACCGTCACACGCAGCGCGAACACGTTGTCCCTTCTGGGTGCCAGGCGTAGCGCCGTCACACCCTTCGAGGTCCCAAGGTCCACCGTGTACCACGACACCGCATTCCCGCCACTCGCCGCCCAGAACGTCGAAAGCCGCTGCGCATTTGTCGCCGCAATCACATCCACGATGTTGTTCCGCGTCGCGTTGTTCTGACCCGCTGCCACCACCGTCACCGGCAACCGCACAGGGTCCGTACCGCTGGTCACCGTCACCGTCTGGCTGTTCGTCGACTCACCGCCTGCATTGTCCGTCACCGTAAGCGTTACCAGGTACGCGCCGCTCGATGCATACACATGGTTCACCACCGCACCCGTCTCCACCGGACTGCCATCACCAAAGTGCCAACGCCACGTCTCAACCGTCCCGTCAGCGTCCGTCGAGTCACTGCCATCGAACAGGACCTCCAGCGGATTCACCTGGATCGCCGACGTGAACGATGCCACCGGCAACGCATTCGCAGTGCCGCCGCCACCCCACGCCTCGAACCCGTACATGCGCAGGAACGTCAGGTCACTCTGCACCGTGATGTACCGACCCATCACTCCCGACGGCAGGGCACACGGCACCAGCGTCGCAGGCACCGTCACCCCGATGTTCGGAATTGTGCACGTCGCCGTCAGCGCGCCCACCACCTGGTTTCCGACCAGCGTATCGCCCACCCGCACCTGCAGGTTGAACGCCCGGTCTCGCCGTGGCGCCAGTCGCAGTTCGTTCACCCCGTACGCAGCCCCAAGGTCGATGGTGAACCACGACACCGCATTGCTCCCGTTCGCGGACCAGGACGTACTCAGGTCCTGGGCTCCGGTCGCAACGAACTCATCCAGAATCTTGCCGCGCGGTCCCGGGTTCATCCCGACCGCCAGCACCGACGATGGCAGCTTCGTCGGCTCGCCACCACCCTCTACCAGGATCGAGACCGTGCCGGCCGTACTCGATACCGTCCCGTCGTTCACCGTAAAGGTGAAGCTGTCCGACCCTTCGAACCCGGCACCCGGTATGTACGTCACGGTCGGTGCTATCCCAGACAGCGATCCGCCGGATGGACTGTCCACAATGGTATAGGTCAGCAGATCACCATCTGCATCTTCACCCGCAAGCAGCACCGGCACCGGCGTATCCATCGCCGTCTCCACGGATTCGTTGAACGCAATCGGTACATCGTTCACCGGTGTCACCGTGATCGACACCGTTCCAGCCGCGCTCGTCGTCGTGCCATCGTTCACTGTGAAGCTCAGACTGTCCGCACCGTTGAGGTGAGGACTCGGGCTGTACGTCAGGTTCGGCGCCGTACCCGTCAGCGTGCCCCGGGTCGGAGGCACCGTGACCGTGAACGTGAGCGGATCGCTGTTCGGATCGCTGTTCGGATCGCTGCCCGTCAGCGTGATGGCAACCGCGGTATCTTCCGCGGTGGTCGTCGTGCCGTTGGTCGCGGTCGGCGCACCGTTCGACACCGTGATTGCAACCGTTGCCGGCGCGCTGCTCGTCAGCCCGTCGTTCACCGTGAAGCTGAAACTGTCCGCTCCGGAGAAGCCGAGGTTCGGTGTATAGGTGAGGGCCGGTGCTGTCCCTGTCAGTGAGCCACTGGCCGGATCACTCGCCACGCTGAAGGTCAACACATCACTGTCGGCATCCGTACCTGCAAGGGTGATCAACAACGCGGTGTTCGTCGCCGTGTCAAGCGTCTGCGGTGTCGCCGTCGGCGCCGTGTTCGTCACACTGATCGACACCGTTGCCGGGGTACTCGTGTCCGTACCGTCGCTGGCCGTGAAGCTGAAGCTGTCCGCGCCCGCAAACCCGGCGATCGGTGTGTAGGTCAGGTTCGGCGACGTGCCCGTGAGTGAGCCACTGCCGGGACCACTGCTTACCGCAAACGTCAGCGGATCGCTATCCGGGTCCGAGCCCGATAGCGTGATCGCGAGAGGTGTACCGGCGTGGGTTGAAACCACCTGGCCTGTCGCACTCGGCGCCTGGTTCACGTTCGTTACTGTGATCGAGACCGTGGCCGGGGCGCTCGTTGCACTGCCATCGTTCACCGTGAAGGTGAAGCTGTCGGCACCGTCGAAGTTGACGTTCGGGGTGTACGTCACGTTCGGGGCCGTACCTGTTAACGTGCCGTTTGAGGGGCCCGTAACCACGGCAAAGGTCAGCGTGTCGCCGTTCGGGTCGCTGCCTGTCAGCGTGACCCCGAACGCCGTGTTTTCGTTCGTGCTCACCGATTGCGCAGTCGCCGTCGGCAGGCCGTTCTCGATAGTGATGGACACCGTCGCGGGTACGCTGGTGTCCGTGCCATCATTCACGGTGAACGTGAAGCTGTCTGATCCCGAGAAACCCGTGTTCGGGGTATAGGTCAGGTTGGGAGCAGTCCCCGAGAGCGTTCCGTTGGTCGGGTTCGTCGCCACCGCGAACGTCAGCGGGTCGTTGTCGGCATCCGTCCCACCGAGCGTGACCGGCAACGCTGTGTTGGCGTCTGTGGACACGCTCTGGCCCGTCGCCTCGGGGGCGACGTTCACGTTGGAGACCGTGATGCTCACCGTCGCCGCTGCACTGGTCTCGGTGCCGTCGCTTGCCGTGAACGTGAAGCTGTCCTCACCATCGAAGTCCGAGTTCGGCGTGTAGGTCAGATCCGGCGCCGTGCCACTCAACGTCCCGTTGGCCGGGTTGCTCGCGACGTTGAACGTCAGCGAATCGCCATCCACATCACTACCCGCCAAGGTGATCGCCACCGCCGTGTTCTCATCGGTGTTCACACTCTGTGCATCCGCAGTCGGTGCATCGTTCACTGGCGCGAGTTCAAACTGCACCCCGGTCTCTCCCGTGGTGACAATGCCGTCGTTCACTGTATAGGTGAACCCGTCTCCGCCGTTGTAATCCGGACCTGGGGTGTACGTCAGGTTGGGTGGCGTACCACTCAAGACGCCACGCGTAGTCGTTTGGACGATGTTGAAGCTGAGGTCATCGCCATCGGCATCGGTCGCATCCAGTACAAACGCCAGGGGGGTGTCTTCCGTGCCCGTTAGATTCTGACCCGGCGCAACCGGATCGGTATTGGTCACGTCGATCTGGATGGTCGCCGGAGCGCTGGTTTCGATGCCGTCGCTAACGGTAAACGTCAGGGCCGTCGACCCCACAAAGTTCAGGTCCGGCGTGTACGTCAGGTTCGGGGCAGTACCGGTCAGCGGGCCGTTGCTGGTCGACAACACCACATTGAAGGTGAGCGGGTCATTGTCGCCGTCAACGCCCGTGAGCGTGATCGACAGCGGGTTGTTGGCATGCACCGACAGCGACTGGGCCGTGGCCATCGGCACCTGGTTGACGTTGGTTACCGTGATCGACACCGTGGCCGCCGGAGAAGTCACCACACCGTCGCTGACCGTGAAGGTGAAACTGTCCTCACCATCGAAGTCCGTGTTCGGCGTGTACGTCAGGTCCGGTGCCGTGCCACTCAGGGTGCCGTTGCCCGGTTGCGTCGCCACGGCATACGTCAGGGTGTCGTTGTTCGCGTCACTGCCCGTGAGCGTGATGCCGAGAGGGGTGTTCTCCGGAGTCGAGACGCTCTGCGCATCCGCCATCGGCACGGCGTTGTTCACCGTGATCGCGACGGTCGCTGCGCTGCTGGTATCCGTGCCGTCGTTCACCGTGAAGGTGAAGCTGTCGTCGCCCCGGAATCCCGCCGCGGGCGTATACGTCAGGTTCGGCGCCGTGCCCGAGAGCGCCCCGCTAGTCGGGCTCGTCGCCACCACAAAACTCAGCGGGTCACTATCGGCATCGGTGCCGGTCAGGGTGATGTCCAGCGGTGTATCCGTGGCGGTGCTCACCTGCTGCGCCGTCGCGCTCGGCGGGTTGTTGACGTTGTTCACCGTGATCGACACCGTCGCCGGACCACTGCTCGCAGCACCGTCATTCACCCCAAACGTGAAGCTGTCAGTGCCGTCGAAGTTGGCGTTCGGCGTGTAGGTCAGGTTGGGCGCGGCACCGCTCAGGGTGCCGTTCGCTGGACCAGTGATGACACCGTACAGCAGCGGATCGTTCTCCAGGTCCGCACCAGTCAGGGTGATGCCTACCGGCGTGTTCTCGTTCGTGCTCACCGACTGGCTGCCAGCGGTTGGCGGGTCGTTCACCGGCGTCACGGTGATGGAGACCGTCGCCGGCACGCTGGTCTCGGTGCCGTCGTTGACCGTGAAGGTGAAGCTGTCGGACCCGTTGTAATGCAGGTTCGGGGTGTAGGTCAGGTCTGGCGCCGTACCGGACAGCATGCCGTTGGTCGGGTTGTCGACCACCGCGAAGGCCAGCGGGTCGCTCTCCGGGTCCGTACCGCTCAGTGTAAACGCCAGCGAGGTATCTTCGCTCGTGCTCAAGGATTGACCTGTGGCGGTCGGTGTCGTGTTGGGGGGTACACGTTCGTGGACATAAATGTCGAACGACAGGCGATCGTTGGAGTCGAATGACGACTCGCTCGAAAATGCGACGAATTGGCCGTCCGCGCTCAAGGCTGGGCTGAAACTGACGCCGCTCCCCTGCACACCGTCCGTGCCGACACTCACCCGCGTCGTGAGCCCCGTATCCCGATCGTGGACAAAAATGTCCTGCTGACCGTTCGTATCTCCCGCCACCAGGTTGCTGGCAAACGAAGTAAACAACACGTAGCGGCCGTCCGCGCTCAGAGCATTCAGGGTGCTGCTGTTGTTCCCCTGCACCCCACTCGCGTCGACACTGACCCGCGTCGTTAGTCCCGTATCACGGTCGTGTACAAACACGTCGTAGGTAGCGTTCGTATCCCCCGCCACCAGGTTGTTGGCCAGCGAAGCAAATGACACGTAGCGGCCGTCCGCGCTCAGAGCGGGCAGGGTGCTGCTGTTGTTTCCCTGCGCCCCGCCCGCGCCGACACTCACCCGCGTCGTGGTCCCCGTATCCCGGTCGTGGACAAAAACGTCCCCCACACTGTTCGTATCCCCCGCCACCAGGTTGTTGGCCAACGAAGCAAATGACACGTAGCGGCCATCCGCGCTCAGGGTTGAAGAGGCGCTTACACCGTTCCCCTGCACTCCGCCTGCGCCGACGCTCACGCGTGTCGTGAGCCCCGTATCCCGGTCGTGGACAAAAACGTCGTGGGAAACGTTCGTATCCCCCGCCACCAGGTTGCTGGCATTCGAATAGAAGGACACGTAGCGACCGTCTGCGCTCAAAACAGGCTCTTGGCTGAGGTTGTTCCCCTGCACCCCGCCCGCTCCGACACTCACCCGTGTCGTGGTCCCCGTATCCCGATCGTGGACAAAAATGTCCTGCTGACCGTTTGTATCTCCCGGCACCAGGTTGCTGGCACCCGACCCAAATGACACGTAGCGGCCGTCCGCGTTCAGAGCGGGCAGGCTGCTGAAGCCGTTCGCCTGCACTCCGCCCGCGCCGACACTCACGCGCGTCGTGAGCTCCGTATCCCGGTCGTGGACAAAAATGTCCTGCTGATCGTTCGTATCTCCCGCCACCAGGTTGTTGGCCAACGAAGCAAATGACACGTAGCGGCCGTCCGCGCTCAAATCAGGCTCTCGGCTGTGGTTGTTCCCCTGCCCCCCGCCCGCGCCGACACTCACGCGTGTCGTGAGCCCCGTATCCCGGTCGTGGACAAAAACGTCGTCAAAGCCGTTTGTATCTCCTGCCCCCAGGTTGTTGGCCAACGAAGCAAATGACACGTAGCGGCCGTCCGCGCTCAGAGCGGGCAGGATGCTGCTGTTGTTTCCCTGCGCCCCGCCCGCGCCGACACTCACCCGCGTCGTGGTCCCCGTATCCCGGTCGTGGACAAAAACGTCCCCCACACTGTTCGTATCCCCCGCCACCAGATTGTTGGCCAACGAAGCAAATGACACGTAGCGGCCGTCCGCGCTCAAGGCAGACGCGAAACTATCGTTGTTCCCCTGCTCCCCCGCCGAATCCACGCTCACCCGCGTCGTTGTGCTCGTCTGGCGGTCGTGCACGAAGATGTCGTACCGGTTATTCGTATCCCCGACCACCAGGTTGCTGGCAATGGAGAAAAACGCCACGTAGCGGCCGTCCGCGCTCAACGCAGCCGTGAAACTGGCGTTGTTCCCCTGTACCCCCGCCGAATCCACGCTCACCCGCGTCGTGGTCCCCGTATCCCGGTCGTGGACAAAAATGTCCGTCTGGCCGTTCGTATCTCCTGTAACCAGGTTGCTGGCGCTCGAAGCAAATGATACGTAGCGGCCGTCCGCGCTCAAGGCAGACGAGGAACTCCCGCCGTTCCCCTGGACGCCGCCCGCGCCGAGACTAACCCGCGTCGTGATCCCTGTATCCCGGTCGTGGACAAAAATGTCCGTCTGGCCGTTCGTATCCCCCGTAACCAGGTTGCTGGCACTCGAGCGAAATGACACGTAGCGGCCGTCCGCGCTCAGGGCTGAATAGAAGCTTTCGTTGTTCCCCTGCTCCCCGTCCGCGCCGACACTCACCCGCATAGTCGTCCCCGTTGTCCGGTCGTGAACAAAAATGTCGTCTCTATTGTTTGTATCCCCTGCCGCCAGGTTGCTGGCACTCGATTGGAATGACACGTACCGGCCGTCTGCACTAAGGACAGGCTCGGCGCTGTGTTGGTTCCCCTGCACCCCGCCAACACCGACACTCACCCGCGTCGCGATCCCTGTATTCCGGTCGTGGACAAAAATGTCCGTCTGGCCGTTCGTATCTCCCGTAACCAGGTTGCTGGCGCTCGAAGCAAATGATACGTAGCGGCCGTCCGCGCTGAAGCTACTTCGAGTATTGTTGACGGCGCCATTGGAGTTGAAATCTTCCAATCCCTGCGCATGGGCAGAAATCAGGGTCGTATCCCCCGGCACCGCCTGCACAAGCAAACTGGCGACCAGCACAAAGCACCCGACGAGCCAATTAACCATTCTCACTAATGTACTTTTCCGTCGCGCAGGCCACTTAGAGATTTCAGGAACACCTCGCGTCGCCCGACCGCTTCGTCGAGTCAACCACCCAGCCAGCCCCTGAACGCCCAACACCTTCATCCCTGTCACACCGGTGATGCTCATGTGCCCAACCTCGCTCTGCGCGCAATTTTCCTGCTCTTACGGTAACAACCACGCAATACTTCCGAATCACCCAATTGGGGGATCGAAGGCCCTGGATTTGTAAAGACCCTGCGGCTAGTCGTGTGTTTCGGCTTGTCAAAACGGGTGTTGGTCCAGATTTCCTCTCCCAACACACTGCGCATCCCCCACTTGGGTGACTACAGGCTCTGCCATCTGGGGTAGGTTCTTCACCACACGCACGAAACAGGCATGGTCTGGACCACCCTGTTTCACAGCTTGTCCACGAGGGATGAACCCACTGTCACGAGGTCTCGGGGAACCATGCGACCATGGACAATCACGAACCGCGGGTCGACTACATCTATGCCGGAGCCACCCTGCCGGAAATGTGGCAAGTCAACAGTCAGCTGATGTTGGTGATCAAGTGGATGAAGTCGGAGGGCAAGCTCCGTGGATGAGCTACGTTGTTTGGCGCAATGGCCGAGTCGCCTGAAAAGCCGTCTGGCGTCGAACAACCTGTTGTGACACGAAGACGGTCTCTACCGGACATCGACCTCACCGCGGGTGCTCTTTTCCGGGCCGCAGAGGACGTCCACGCCATGACCGATGTCCTGCGGGGCATCGCCCGCGACCTGAACGGGAACAACCTGAGCCTTACCTACATCAATCCAGCGCAGCCGCTGGAATCTCTGACGCTTGCCAGCCACCCCTCGAAATCCGTGCAGACTGAGTATGAAAAACTGCTGGTGAACGATGAGTTGTTCGTGCAAGCGAACCTGCGGCGAGGGGCGCTGTGAGTGGGCGAGGACACCCATCTGGTCAATCGAAAGCATTACCGACAGACCAGCGAGTTGTACCGCGGCCTGCTCGGTCCGATCGACTTCAATCGCTTCATCACGGCATTCCAGTACACCCCCACCGAGTTCATCAGCTTCATACTCAATCGGTCCGACCAGCAACCGGATTTCAGCCGCGATGAACATCAATGGGTTGAGGCGTTCTCCAGGGAAGCCCTGACCGCAACCCGCATGGCGATTCGACTGCAGGAACTGGACCGGACGTTGAATGGTGTGATCGAGAGCTACGCATCGCTTGGGCTCGGCGCCATCCTGATCAAGCACGGCAGAGTGAGTGACATGAACGCACTGGCCGCCGACATTGTCGCCACACGCCGGTTCCTCACCGTCTCGGCAAACCGGCTCACGACCGTCACGGGTCTTTCATCAGAGCCATTGGGGACGGCAATGACGCGGGCTGCATTGCTGCTGGAGCCCCATCAGACGGTAGAACTGCTGACACGGGAATCCACAGGCGTTACCCAGGCGCTCCGTGTCGAGATCATATCGCCGGATGGTTGGACGAGGGGATTTCGCGCAATGGGTCGTGGACATCGACCGATCCTGGTGTTGTTGCGAAGCCAGCAACAACAATCAGAACATCTGGCGGGCAGGCTGCGGAAAGCCGGTTTGACACCGCTGGAAGTTGAACTGGCAACCGGACTTCACCGGGGAATTACCCTGTCGGAAATCGCCGCCTCGCGCGATCGCCGTATCAGTACGATCCGATCACAGCTCAAATCCGTGTTCCGCAAGCTGGCTGTGAACAGCCAGGTTCAGTTGCTCCGCCACCTTGGTCACCTGAGTGCCAGGCAAAAGCACTGAGTCGTCTTTTCTCCCGTTCAATTTGTATGGGCATCAAACCGACTTCTCAACCAGACCGCTACCATCGCCGCCTGTGATCTGACCTCCAGCTTGCGCATGGCGTTCTTGCACTGCGACCGCACGGTTTCATAACTGACTCCCTGCGCCGCTGCGATGTCGCGGAGTTTTTCGCCGCCAGCCAGCCGTGCAACGATCTTCGACTCTGCAGGCGAGAGTCGCGATGGTGACTGCAGACCGGTAACAATCTGCTCCACAAACAGGTTGACGAACGGCGGTTTTCCATGGGGCTGTATCTCGAGCGTCGTTGCCGATTGCAGTGGCAGCATGTAATAACGCCAGGTGCAGTGGCTTTCGACCACTGAACCCGACAGCGGAATCCTTCGTTTCCCCAGCAGTTCTTCGAACAGGCCGTGTTGAACTCGCGCGTTCAGTCGGTGATTGAGGAACGACAGTCTGCCATCCGCATCGATACGGGCAATATTGCGGGCGAGGGCCTGTTCGCCCAATTCGTTGCGCGAGGTGACCCGCCCTGAACGGTCGATGGTAAAGCGGGCCACATCGCTGGATTTGTTGAACCAACCACGATCCGATATGGTGCCGAGCCGCCAGGCCAGCCGCATGGCCCGCGTCAGATGAGGGCGAATCGTATCCCAGACCCGCATGGATTCGCCGTGGATCGGACCCTGTCGGGGCGAATGCTGCAGCGCAAAACCACCAAAAAAAAGGCCGCCCTCAACCTCTACCTTGAGAGCCGGGACGCCGCACATATACAGCATGTCCAAAGGGACACACAGTTCCTGGTAGTACGGATGGGCGCGAATCGCTGTCTCGCTAATGAAGTCCCGTTCTTGATAGGTGTGATCAATGGGCACGTCGATGGCTGCCTGCAGTCGAGGATCGCCGACCTGAACAACCAGATCAGTGTGGCGCATTGCATCCGACGGACCAATCTCGTAGCCCAGAATGAAGTTGGGAATCCAGGCACCATCGGCAAGCGTTGCCCCCTGGATTGCACACTCGCGGGCGTTGGCAGCGCTGGCAACATGCCGCATCACGGCTCGCCACTCGTCCGGATTGCTGGCCGCGCTGTAGATATCCTCGATAAGGTTTTCGAACGGATCCACGGTACAACATCTCCCTGTCGTCGCCATGCCCTCGCGGTAGGAAGATGCTGCAGGAAGTCGGCGTGGATTGAAAGGTCCTGATGGTGTTCGTTGCTGATGCTCGAAGAGAAAAGCTGAAGCGGATCGGTGCAAAAACAGTCTGTGGGCGGTGTTGAGTATCCTACGCAGAAGCGGGACAGGGTTACGACCAGAAATGCGCTTTCCTTTTTGCACGACGGGGCATTCTGGAATGCGACAATCATGACTCGCCACCGGGGTGAAACGATTCCAGCCCGTTCCGTTGGCGGCACGCCCCGGCAACAGCTCGCGGCCGTGTGAATAACCAACGTGTCGATTTATGGAGTCAATTCGTATCGGCGCGAAACC
Organism: Pseudomonadales bacterium; assembly: GCA_041752315.1. GTDB lineage: Bacteria > Pseudomonadota > Gammaproteobacteria > Pseudomonadales > Azotimanducaceae > SYFY01. The sequence goes on along the minus strand of JBGSHJ010000069.1, from coordinate 20,602 downwards.
GATGTCTCGCAAACTGTCACCTGCCGCCAGCCGCGAAACCAGTCTCGATTCAACAGGTGACCACTGAGTGGAGGCGAGCATTCAGTCAGCGAATGAGGAAGGTGAGTCTGCCATCGCCATCAATACGCGCGATGTTTCGGGCCAGGATGTGTTCGCCCTGTTCGTTGTCCGATGTGACGCGCCCTGAACGGTCGACGGTGAAACGAGCCACGTTGCTGGACCGATTGAACCAGCCACGATCCGATAAGGTCCCTAGCCGCCAGGCCAGCCGCATGGACCGGGTCAGATGAGGGCGGACGTATCCCAGACCTGCAAGGATTCGCCGTGGAACGGCCCCTGTTGGGGCGAAAACTGCAGAGCAAAACCACCAATGAAAAGACCGTCTCCCTGGTTCAACTTTATCGCGAGCACGCTGGACATCTACTCATATCCATGGGGATTCGGCGATCATGCCGACGAAGAACGGCGCGATGATGGCGCCGATGTTGTTGGTCAGGTGGGCCGTGCCGATTTCCGTGCCGGTGAAGCCCAGGCCGTCGAGGCAGGTGCCAAGTGTCACCAACCACGCGCCCCAGGCAAAAAGCTGCAGAAACATGAGAACGCTGAGGCGCGATTACACGGATGCGGTCATCGGGTGCTCGTTCCGCCGCGACTTGAGCATCTTGGCGAGAATCACCAAAGTGCAGGTTTCGGGCGACACTTCGCGTAGGTGTACCGCGAACGGGTAGCATGGCGCAGGTGCCGACACGTCTCAGTAAAGGCGGTACGGCGTGATCCTGACCTACTCGGCCGGGGCACCGCGTCGGGAGGAAAACAAGTGCCTGGACGTTCCACCCGATGTCGCGCGACATGATCGGCTACCCGCTATACCCGGAAGATGCGGGCTCCACGACCGGGAGACAGCAGGCACACGACCACTTACTTCAGTGCGATCATGCTGAACACGTCCAGCGTCATTTCGAACTTCCAGTCCTGGCGTTGGCAAACGACAACCGGCACCTCCACGGACTCCCCCGGGCTGAGCACGCCGTCGGCGTAGTCACCTACCAGAGGGACTGGGAATCGACTGTTCCTGTGTGCCCATTCACTCCCGGCAAGCACTGCGTGCGGGTGATGTCCCAGCTTCCGCACAAGGAACTGCAATCCTCGAAGTGGTTGACTGTCCGGATTGGCGATCTGGACAGGGAAAATGAACTTGGCCTTCTGCCAGGGACCACATTGCTTGCGGTCGTTCACGCTTGCACCATCCGCGTTCGCGAAGTCGTAGGTTCCTATCCGTCGGTAGTGCTTCACCGGGCCGAGCGCAACAAGCACGCCACCGTTTGATGAAAGCCGTGCCCCGGAATATCCCGCCGCGTAGACCTTGCCTCCCCACGCGGCCAGCGCCGAGGCTCTCCCATCCACCGACTCCCTGCGCCACAGCTCGTTGCCTTGCTTGTCAAAACCCCGGACGTCGACGTTGCCGTCCTTCGATCGCGCGCCGAAATAGACACCGTCGTCATCGACGCCGAGAATCCCGCCCTGGCTGACGCTGTCTGCCGCAATCTGATGCCGCCACAGCTCAGTACCGTCAAACCCGAACTTGACGATCTGACCCAACCGGAGACTGGCGTAGACACCGGAGTCATCCACGACCATGGTATCGAGCCCGCCCAGCAGGTCGGAGGGGAGGACCAGATCAGACAACTGATTGCCGTACTGGTCCAGACGCCGAACGAGAACACCACTGGCGACGAAGATCGTGCCGTCATGCAGTGCTATTGAGGGTATGGCGGCTTCAACGTCGCTCAGGACCTGAAGCCAGACCTCGCTACCTGAAAAATCGAGCTTCCCTACGACGACCCGGTCAACGATTCCCCACGTCGCTGCAGAGAAATAGACCCCTGAATCGTCTACCGCAACATCCCACCCTTCCCGAATCGGGAGAGAAGTGAAGAAAGTCCAGAGGAGATTCCCGTCAGCATCGTACCTGCGAACAAACCCGGTGGGCCCGCTGCTGTCCCAGGTTCTACCGGCGACGTAGATGCCTGTGTGATGCACGGCGACGCCAAAGGCCTCGGTGCTCCCCAATATCCTGAACCGTCGCTCCCAGCCCTTCTTTCCATTCAGGAAGTGCCTTTCGATCACGGCCTCGCATGAAAGTCCGCGTACGCAACGCCTGCCGGAGACATAGATGCCTTTGCTATCGACTGCAATGTTCGACGCGTCGGTGTTGATCGACTGGATCCAGAGGATCTCCTTTGGCCCTGCCCACACTGAACCGTCGACAATGAGAAGTGAGAGCGAGAGCGCCAGGAGAAATGCGGGCAAGCGGTTCCGGGTTGGGGATTTGCGGTAGCACATGGGGTCAGCTCCTGGATCGCTTTTACCGACTATTGTCCTGCGCGGCCTGGATTCAATGCCCTTCGCAAATGTACCTAGCCCGGTCCCCTGCAGAGCAAACGGCGAACCCTTGTTCGCCTCACGACGCAGGTCCCGAAGTAGAGGTCTTGGCAATACACGTTTCGTCGAATTTCTTCTTCCGTGATGAAGTCACTCTCTTGAAAAGGTTGTTCGATCGCCGTTTTGAGTCGAGGGTCCGAGACCAACGAGAAGAGATCAGCATGCCACGCAACATCTGACGGAACGATTTCATGTCCCATCGCGAAGTTGGATGCCCAGGTGCTCTTGGTAAGCGTTGCCCCACGAATTGCACACTCGCGGGCGTTGGCAACACGCCGCATCAGCGCTCGCCACTCGTCCGGATTGCTGGCCGCGCTGTAGATGTCCTCAATGAGGTTTTCGAACGGATCCACGGTACAACATCTCCCTGTCGTTGCAATGTCCTTGTGGGTATCAGACGCCACAGAAAGTCGCTCAACTCTGTCGTCGATGCGATTCAGCCGATCGGATTGGGGGCACCCGGGAAGATGCCACATCATTCTTCGGCTTTGAGCGAGGAGGTATTTCAGGCAATATCACGAGCGGGTAAAGACAAGGAGCCGTTGTACCATGGAGCAGTACCAAAACCTGATCGAATCCAGTTGTGTCACCACGATAGACCCAGCGAAGTAGCGACCGATCATGCAACGAGTTATCCCGCCTACCACCGCGACCGCGTGCACAGACGAGGGAACCCACCTCAATACTCACCACCTAGAACGGACTGTTCAATTCTCCATCCAACGATTTCCCTCTGTGCCAGCGCTGGAAGAACAGGGTGTGTGTCGACAAATCCGTGATAGACGTCGTAAATCACGCCTGCTGCAACCGATATCTCTACAGGATGAGTGGATACTCGTCCAAGCCCTGCAGCGTTTCCGTCTGAGCCGAGCAAAAATGCTGGTCTGGAAACCGCAACGCATCGCTGATCACGGAACATGCAGCGACGTCACGGCTGTCGCCCGATGCGTGGGCTTGAATCCTGTGCGCGCGTGGTCACAGGGCATTGCTTCTGGGCAACTTCGGAGGGGAAGTGCAACAATCAGGCTCGGAGTCAATTTACGTGCCCCGTTCAGGTCGGTAGGGACACAGGGCACGTATGGATCAATATGAATCGTTGATCGAAGATCTCTATGCGGCGGCAGCACGTCCAGAACTATGGACCGGCGCCCTCCGTGAATTTGCTCGTGCGACGGGTGCACGAGATGCGCTGGTGCAGGCGTACAGCTGGCAAGACGGGCGTGTAATGCCTGCATTTTTGCTGGCAGGTGAAATCGGGCCAGCTGAAATTGCTCAACACGCAGAGCTCATGGCGGAGATTGGCGACCCCAGAGCGGAAGCTGGGCTCTCCACACCCATTGGTAAAACGTATCAGGATACCGACTTCCTGACGCCATCTGAGATGCAGAACAGCCGGTACTACAACGAACTCTTGCGTCCCCTGGACCTCTGGCACATGTGCGCCGCCAGCGCCTTCCTTATCCATGATGGTGGGACGACATTCGGGATCGGATTCAGTGTACAGACGGCTCCTTCCCAGGGCCCTTTGCGTGACCGGAACATGGAAACATGGAATCAGATTGCGCCGCATATGATTCGCGCCATTCGGCTGAGCTATCGCCTGAGCACATTGACCCGCGTCGGTATCGCCGCGCCACAGGAAAATCACGCACGGTTTGTGTTGGACAGGCGCGGTCGTGTTCTGAACTGGAACGCAGCCGCAGAAGACTTGCTCACTTCGGCCCTGGTAAAGCTGGATAGTGACAAGAGACTGCATCTCCAAAACCCGCACCTCGACTTCCGAATCAAGACGTCCCTGGCAGAAGAGATTTTTGGCACCCGGCGTTCACCAATGACAGGGCACGTCGTGGATGAAGGTGTCAGGTGGATCTATTGCCTGACACCAGTTCCCCGCATCGATAGACGCAATGAGCATCCGTCAGTTGGGCGCGCAGCGATCGAATTGTGTTTGTATCAGGAGCCCATTTCACTTATCTCTCACGTCATCACACCCGCGGAGCGACGACTCGTCGAGCGCTTGTCCGCCGGTTTACCCTTAAAAGCCATCGCCGCCGAATTCGCAGTGAGCTACGAGACGATTCGATCGCAATGCAAGAGTGCAATGCACAAACTTGGCGTGAAATCGCAATCAGCGCTGGTTGCAGCGTGGCTGCAGGGACCACCCCGGAAAAGTTGAGTCTCGTACGACGGACAATCATGCAGCGACTCACTCTGCTCATTCGGCTCCTCGGGTTCTCGAATAACAGAACGCGTCACGTCATTGCTGTTTGATTGTCGGTCTTCCCGTCAGATCTCTGTCGGTGGTCATCGAGACATCGAAAAGACAGCCCAGTCGATTGCGTGCGATATCCTGTTGCAACCGAACGAGGACGAAGCCCCCGCCCACGTCTTGTGGACGCGACCCTCCGACTGTTTCTTCTATCGCGTTCTTTCTGACTTGCCTGCCTGATCGGCCGCCGTGGCGTCGAGCGGTCCTCCAACCTCGCGCATCGACGTCATTTGAACGTTTCCCGGGTTTGCCCGGCTTTGCTGCGATTCACCTCCGTGAACAATGGGAAGGTGTATCAGCACCGAGGTGCCCGCACCAGGTGTGCTCTCCAGCTTGACCGAGCCTTCCAGTGCAGTGACGATGCTGTGCACACTGGCCAGCCCGAGTCCGGAACCCGCAGTTGCCGCCCGGGTAGTGAAAAAAGGATCAAGTGCCTGCGCGAGGACTTCTCCGGACATCCCGACACCGTCGTCAATGACGGCAAGCGATGCATACTGTCCGGCGCGAAGGAATTGCTGGCCGGCAGTGGTCTGCGCCACCTCGAGTGTTGCCAGCCGGATCTGCAGGAAGCCACCCCTGGGCATCGCGTGTTTGGCATTGATGACCAGGTTCAGCAACACCTGATTCAACTGGCTGTCAGGAATCGCACACCACACTGGGTCTTCAGGCAAGTCCATTTCCAGCCGGATGCCGCCACCGAGCAGTCGCTGCAGCATGTTGACCCACTTGAGAATGTGGGCGCGCAGATCGATTGCGTCGGGTGTCTCTGCGTCCTGCCGTCCAAAAGCGAGCAGACTGGCGAAGAGATCGCCCGCTTCGGAAGCTGCGGCAAGGATCGATTCGCGTTCGCGACTGGGTGGCAGCAGTTCGGCAAAGCCGCGCAGAACCATGATCAGATTGTTGAAATCATGCGCGAGTCCCGCCGCCATGACGCCTACGCCTTCAAGCCGGCGTGCACGTTCGAGTTGGTCGCGAGACTTGCGCTCGATTTCCACATTCCGGGCGACAAACAGCCAACGACTGCCCGCAGTCGGGCCGGTAGTCCGTGGTGCACGGACACCAGAAACTTCCGACCACACCCATTGCCCGGACAAGTGTCTCAACCGCAGTTCCCGCCTGAAGCCGCCACCGCAATCGGCCGCCTGCAAAACAGCGAACAGATGCTGGTCATCCGGGTGCAGGAGCGTTTTCAGTTCACCCCCGAGCAGGTCTTCATCTTCCCAGCCGAGCAATGCCTGAACCCCCGGGCTGACTCGGGTCAACACACCACCCAGGGCATGTCCATGCGCAGGAAACGTCGTATCCAGCAACCCCTGCAGCTCGGCTTCTGCCTGTTGTTGCGCGGCCAGCGATCGTCCGGCCCTGCTGACAGCAATGACCCGGGTCGACTCCATCATCCAGGCGCCGAGACCGATGAGGGTGGAAAGAATTGCTGTCGCTGCAACCACCCCATTGGAATGACCGTCATCATCTGCCAGCCAGAACCACAAGCCAACACACCAGAGCGCAACGATGGCCGTCCACGCAAGTCCCGCGCGACTCCCGAGGATCACTGTTGCGGCCAGTGGCACCACGATTGCACTCAGCACACCGTATCCACTGTCCGCGCCGTGACCCCAGATCACGGCGAGAAAAAACACGATGATCAACAGGTGTCCACACAGTCGGGGACTGACATTCACGTACAGGAGCGCGGCGATGAACGCCTGAACCGGAAAAAACAGAAGAACATAGCGCGCCGTTTCGTCCAGGCCCATGCGCCAGAAAATCAGCGCGGCCACCAGAACCGCTAATTCTGCGATGACAATCGAGCACAGCAACAGCGTTGCAAGACGGCGATCCTCGGATGTCACCGTTTGCAATCTTGTTGGCAACAATCCTTTCAGTCCACTTTCCAGTGCATTGGCCAGTCCACAGGCCAGTGGACGGAAAAGTCGTTCGATCAGCACAGCGGCCAGCCGTTGCCGATCAGATCGCTGATTCGGGGGTGGTTCCGGCTGTCCTCTTGTTTACCGGGTACCGGCACGGTCAGGTCTGGACCATCTTTCTGGCGTTTTCCGCAAACAGCTTGGCTGCAACCGGATCGTTTTCGAGATTGGCGACTTTCGCGGGAACCGCGACTCCACGGACGCACGCGGGTCGGCGCCGCATGTCGTCGCGCCAGCGCTTCAGATGATCGAGACCGGCAACGTTGACGCCCGACCATTCGTAGGTCCGCACCCAGCACCAGTTGGCGATATCGGCGATGGAATAGTCATCGGCCAGCCACTGCGACTCGCCGAGTCGTCGATCCAGCACTTCAAACAAACGCCGGCACTCGTTCTGATAACGATCGATCGCCGGTTGAATTCTTTCCGGAAAATAGCGATGGAAAACATTGGCTTGTCCCATCATTGGCCCGATACCGCCCATCTGGAACATCAGCCACTGCATCACGCGTGAGCGCCCGCGTCGCGAGACCGGCAGCAGCCTGCCGGTCTGTTCGGCGAGGTAGATCATGATGGCACCCGATTCGAAAACGGCGAAGTCACCGGCGTCCCGATCGACGATGGCCGGGATACGTCCGTTTGGCGAGATATCGAGAAACCATGGCTGCTTCTGTTCATTCGCGGACAGATTCACGGGTTTGACCTGGTAGACCAGTCCGAGTTCTTCGAGGGTGACCGAAGCCTTCCAGCCGTTTGGAGTCGAAGCGGTGTAAAGATCTATCACGTCGGTTTTCCGGTTGATGGGTCAACTTGGTTGCCCGTTGGATGCCCGTTACAAGAAAGCGCCTTGAATACCGGAAGGCGATCCGCCGCCAGTGTCAGGGGCTCCGTCGCCAGCATCCCCCTTCAGGGCATTCACGATCCGCGGGTAAAGTATCCCATCACTCACCTGGCGTAAAACACGTTCTCCCACTTGCTCTCGGAACCCCTTTTCCCGGAAAGTACCCCCCCGTTTGATTCACGGTCACAAAATGCCATACGCCATTGATCCACACGCCAGTTGGCAGGCTCTGGAGCGAGCCGCCCAGGCGGAAACCGATTCCCGACGCGCAAGTCTCATTCGTGAGGTGGGACGCCATATGGAAGCTGAAATCAAGGGTCAGCTGGAACCGCTGATGGCCACGCTCACGTCTGAACCGGTCTACCATTTCTGGGGCAATGGTGCGCCCATGGTCCTCCAGGGGCGGGATGCCGTGGCAGCATTTTATTCCGGGATGTTTGCGCGTGGCGGCCAGCAGTTCCAGGTGGTCGTCGACAAGGTGATCGCAAGCCACGACAACGTGGTCACCGAGGGTCAGGTCCGCCAGGTCAACAAAGGCCGGGATCTGCGTGCTCAAGGGTTGACACGGGTCGGTGAAGTTGAGGTGCAGGATGACGACCTGTGGTTGAGCAACGCGCAACTGGTGACCGTGTGGCCGGCAGATTCTGCAGGGAAGCTGATTGGCGAGGACATCTACTTTGGTCAAAGCCCGACCCAGACGCTCAAACGCATCAGCGCGGAAGACCTGCCACCGTACTACAAGCTTTAAGCTAGCTGTAAGCAAGCCTTAAGCTAGAAGCATTGAACATCTCGACAGGAGAACCTATGAAAGCCGAACTGCTGGCCGCACGACTGAACAAAATCGAAACCCTCCGTCCGGCAATCCTGGAAGGCGGTGATAGGGCGCAGCAGATGCGCCGCTTGCCCGATGACCTGGTCAACACACTCATCGATGAAGGATTTTTTCGCTTTGCACTGCCCACCGAACTGGGTGGGGAAGATGCAACAGCCACTGAGACGGTCGAAATTCTCGAAGCCATCGCCGCCATCGACGCATCCACATCCTGGAACGTGATGCTGGGCTCCGAAATCAACGCCATGGCTGCCGGTGGCATGGACAAGGCGCTGGCCAAGGAGGTGTATCTCGACAATCCTCGTGTCGTGATGTGTGGAGGTGGCGGACCGGGCAGCATTCCGCAGCGTGCCGAGCGTCTGGAAGACGGCGGCTACAAGGTCTGGGGACAGTCGACCTTCATCAGCGGCTGTCATAACGCCAGCTGGTGTTTCATGGCGGCGCCGGTTTTCAAGGGCGACACCATGGAGACGTTGCCTAACGGCCAGCCCAACGTGCGCATGTTCTTCATGCCCCGTGATCAGTGGGAAATCATCGATACCTGGGACGTTGCCGGTCTCCGGGGTTCAGGCAGCAACGACGTTCGTGCCAATGGTGCCTACGTGGCCCCGAAGTATGCCAACGTCGATCTTGTCTCCCTGCCCGCGCACTACGAAAATCCGGTGTTCCGCATGCCGGTTCCGCTGCGGCTTTCCTACAACAAGGTTGCCGTTGCGCTGGGCGTGGCCAAGGGAGCACTGGAAATGTTCATCGACCTGGCCCAGAACAAGATACCAATGATGTCCGCTTCGACGCTGAAGGATCGACCGATTGCACAATACCGTGTAGCTGAAGCCAAGGCGCAGTATCGATCCGTGCGTGCGTATGTCATGGAAACCATGAATGACATACAGGAAGAGCTGAAGGCTGGCCGGGAGTTGCCGTCTCCGCTCGCAACCCAGGCGGCGCGTCTGGCATGTACCCATGGCGCCAACGTCTGCATGCATGTGGTCGACCTGCTGCACAACACCGCCGGCACTACCGGCATGCGTATGCACTCTCCACTCGAACGGAAGCTGAGGGATTCTCACGGCTGCGCTACCCATCGCTGGGTTTCGCATCAGCTTTATCAGGATCTGGGCTCCATTCTCATGGGCAACCCGGCATCAGCTGAATTCGAAGGCCAGTCCGCCAGGTAGTCCATTCCCAACGGCACCGCGCAGGCGCGGTGCCGCCGCCCCTCCAGTCGAGATTCAAGTGGCTACACTCAACGTTCGTGATCGACAGGGCAATCAACACCAGCTCGAGGCCGAACCCGGACGAACGGTGATGGAAGTCCTTCGTGATGCCGGTCTTGGAATCGAAGCGCTGTGTGGTGGCCAAGGAGCCTGTGCCACCTGTCACTGCTATTTCGAACCGGATGCGATCGGTCGGTTGCCATCACCTTCTGCCGACGAAATCGATCTGCTTGGCATACTCGACACCCACCTGCCTGGACGGTCGAGGCTTACCTGTCAGCTGCTCATACCCGACAACTGGGCTGACTTCACAATCACCATTGCTCCGGAGGGCTAAACATGATGCTGGAAAACAAGGTCGCGGTAGTCACCGGCGCAGGCCGGATGCGCAGTATCGGCAGAGCCATCGCGCTGGGTCTGGCTGACGCAGGCTGCGATGTGGTGGTCACCGGCACCGGGCGATCACCCGATCGTTATCCGGATGACGAAAAGTTGGCCGGCTGGCGCGATATCGCTTCCGTCGTTGAAGAAATCCAGACGCGTGGTCGACGAGCGCTGGGACTGGTCAGCGATGCCCGCAACCCCCGCGCGGCGGAAGAGCTCTGCGAGGCAACCGTACGGGCCTTCGGTCGAGTCGACTTTGTCATCAACAATGCGGGAGCCGCCCGTGGCGATGATCGCAAGCCGGTCGTGGAACTGGCGATCGAGGACTGGCAGCAGGTACTGGACGTCAATCTCAATGGATCGTTTTACGTCTCGCGCAGTTTTGGTCAGCAACTGATCAGGCAGGGAACGGGTGGCGCGATCATCAACATCTCCTCGATCGCAGGCAAGCTGTTCAGCGCCAATACCGCCGCCTATGCGGCCAGCAAGGCCGGTATTCATGCGTTGACGGCCTGCATGGCCAACGAGATGGGCAGGCATAACGTACGGGTCAACGCGATCTGTCCTGGCATCATCGATACCTTTCGGATGGATGATATCGGGCGCGGCGATAACTGGAACAACATGATCCGGTCGCGCGTACCCCTGGGCCGGGCTGGCAACGGAGCCGATATCGCCAACATCGTCGTGTACCTCTGCAGCGATGCCGGCAACTGGATTACCGGTCAGGCCTGGAACGTCGACGGTGGCACCGTCGTCCAGCACTGAAGCGTTCGGGTGGCTGAAATCATCAGGATCTGCCGTATTCAAGAGGAAAAAGCATGCTGAACAAGCCATCCATCACCACCTTGTTGCTGCTCTGGTCAATGCTGGGGGTTGTGGCCCACGCCAAGGAGCCCTTGCGACTGGCATTGACCAACGATGACGGATGGAATTCGACGGGTATCAAGGCGCTCAACACTGAATTCAGGGCACGTGGACATACGACCACCCTGGTCGGCCCGCTGACCCAGCAGAGCGGTAGCAGCGCTGCGCTGAATACGGGCAAAATCAGTGTGACGCGACAGTCCGATCGTGTCTTTTCAGCCGCCATCAGCGCACAGGAGGGTGCAGAGCCTCTGGTCGCCGGCCTGCTCGCGATCGATATTGCAACCACGCTGGACAAGGCCACTCCGCACTGGCTCGTCAGTGGCATCAACCAGGGCGCCAATCTGGGTTCGGCAACCCAGCACTCCGGTACAGTGGGCGCCGCGATCGGCGCTCTCAGCGGCAGTTTCAGCGATCCCATCTCTGCACTGGCCATCAGCACGGACGAACCAGACTGCGACCCTTCGTGTATTGCCAACCACTATGCAGACGTGGCGCGATTTGCAGCCAACGTTCTCGAACGCCTGGACACACCCCTGCAGAACGGCATTGGTCTGAACATCAACTATCCGTCGCTGGCACCCGATGCCATCAAAGGCATCCGCTTCACGCGTCAGGGTCGAGGCTTTCCCGTCAACGGCCGGCCAGTGAAGTTGGTCTATGGTTGCCCGACCTGCATCAACCTCCAGGACGGCGGCGTGGCAGAGGCCATCTTGCAACCGTCCCCCGGTTCTCCGTCCACGGACAAGGACAGCGACTCTGCGGCCTTTGCCGCCGGCTACATCACGATCGTGCCGATCGAAGGTGACTACACGGCGCGAGATTTCCGGAAGCTCGAGCGACACATTGGCAGGAACCTCTCGACGATCGAGGTCAACCCTGCTCCATCGCCTCCTCCACCATGAAGTCATACAGCGATTGAGCCACCCGCAGCGGATGCCTCCCCTCGATAGGCGCCAGGAAATGGCGGCCATGCCAGACAAACATCACCCGATCCCGCGTTCCGTCGGCGGGAGACTTGACGGGTTTGCGTCCCGCACCAATCGGCTTGCGTGGGGAAACCGGTGCACCACCGTGTGCAGTCTCGCGGGAGTTGCCGCGTGATTTGGCCAGTTCGCTGCGCAACATGGCCAGCGACTCACTCGGAGTCCGCGATCTGCCTGCCCCGGCTTGCTGGCCGCTGGCTGGTTTTGATGCGGGCCGGGTTTTTGGCGCTTCACGGACCGACTCACTGGCGAGGGAAGCGATCACGATATCCACGACATCCTGGCGACGTCCGGCCACGTGAGTAATGGGCTGAATGGCTGGTTGCGTCGAAGGCGTCGTAACAGGCTTGATAGCAGGCTCGGTAGAGCGCAGTTTTCCCGTGTCCACCACGGCCGCCTGAGTCGATGCCACTTCTGGCGTTTCATCCTGTCCAACTTCAGTCACCACTTTCACGGCCGACGGAGGTGTCGTTGCTAACCCGGTTTCCACTCCGGCCTGAGGAGCCGCAAGAACAGCTTCCTCAGCGGCCGTTTCGACCACCGGTTCGCTCATCTGGACGATGACAACATCCGGTAACGCAAGCTCTGCAGGGGCGGAGATGCTATCCCCCGCTTCCACTAGCACCATGGCGTGGAACACAGGCTCCACAATTGGTGCCTGTGAAAGGGTATCTTCAACAAGCTCCTCGCCGAGGATTTGTTCGAACGGTGGTTCGTCGACCGGAGCAGCCAGCAGTTCGGGATCATTGGCAGCATCAACACTGGAAGTGACCATCAGGTTCGCAACCACTTCGGTTGAGACAAGCGTCCCGGCTGGAATGATCTCATCGATTCCAGTGATTTCAGCCTCGGCCGTCGGAACCGGATTGGTGGGCTGTTCGGCGATCGTCTGTGCAGAGATGACCCTGTCCTGGGTACTTGCCGACGGTTCGGTTGTGCTGACTGCCGCTTCAATGATGGATGACCGCGGTGATGGCAGCTCAGCATTCAGTTCCGAAAGACGTTGCGACAGGGACTCCCTGCCGATGTCCAGCCCCCTTGTGCCGAGCACCGGTTCCGCACGGTGCATGCGACCCAATGGCTGGGAAAGAGGCGGCGAAAGAGGCTGGGAACCACGGCGCGAGGCCCTGCCAGCACCGGATGCCGACGCAGACTTGCCACGCGCGATCACCACGTCGGGTGGCTGCTTGTAGGGGGAGCTTAGCCACAACTCAATGACGTTATACGCGAGCCCGAGCACCAGGAACGCCACCAGCCAGATGCTCGGCGACGCGACCAGAATGACCACACTGGCGGCGTAGGCAACAAAGAAAAGTACATTCAGCGTCAAAAGCAACGCGACTCGATCGCGCTGGAGTTCGCTGACAATTGGCATGGTACATCCGGTTTCAGGAAAGAAATCGGATCGTATGACCTATTAAAGCAATAGTCTTTACTTTATTTGTATATTTTATTGCTCAAATGTAGGTATTGAAAAATCTGGACGATGGATAAATAGGGGACAACCCACAAGGGTTCAGCCCTGCGCCATCTGCAGCAATTCAATCGCAGCAAGAATCTGCCTGCTCCAGAACCAGACGGCCGAGCCAAGGACGAGACAACAGACCACGATCGCGACTTTTTCCAGTGTACTGACAGGCATCACGTCCTCACGAAAATCCGATCCAGCGTCCCGAAGCGGCCACGGTGAACCAGACGACCAGTGAACTCGCACCCAGCAGTCGACAGGTCAGCGGCCGAAGATCGTCGCCCGATTGCCGAAGCAGGGGCCGCTGAATGGCATAAACAAACAATGCACCGGCCAGCAAGGCAGTCATCTTCGCCCAGAACATCTCGTTGTAATAAAGCTTCATGGCGACGGCTGAACTCATGAACACCCCGGATAGGGCCGACGCCACCAGGGCGCCATCGAACCACTTCCTGGTGTAACCGAGCATCGTCCGGAGCGGGATCTCGGGGAACATCGCGCCAACCAGCCGCAGGTCGAGTATCAATACCATGCCACCAAGAACCACCAACGCGAGCAGATGGAACATCTGGACGACGGCAAACACCGCGCCGTTGGCCTTGGAAAGGTCCGCCAGCCAGGAGGTATCAAGCCATTCAAAGAGCGGTAGGAGATCCATTATCGGTCCCCGTCAACGACTCGCGGTCTCTGACGCCGCCAGTTCCTGCACACACCCCGCCGCCCAGAACATCAGTCCAGACAGCGGCTTGTGACAATCAAACCAGTCGTAGGCAATGGCACGGCCGGTGAACACGACACCACACCACAGGAGCAGAGACACACCCGCACCGGTGCGCAGTCGATCTGGCGCCTGCGTTTGATCATTCCACGTCGCACCTGCATTGCGTAACGCACGGTGGAACAACCACGCGTTGACTGCAGCCGCGATCAGCAGCACCACCTTGATGCGGAACCAGATGCTCTGGGTTGTGCGGATGGGGATCGCGTAATAGAGCGTCAAACCGGTAACGACCATCACCGCAAAACCGATGAGCATCGGTCGATTGAGTCGCTCGGCCAGCGAGGTTGCCGCCAGCCCCGTAAAGGCCCAGCCGAGCATGCGCAGATCGATGATGGCGAGCATGCCGAGAAAGAGGACCAGGGTCAGAACGTGTGTGGTCTCCACCCAGGCATAGAGATAGATGGACTCATGGAGCGCGATGCTCCATTCCTGCGCCGCAAGATACTGGGCCAGTACCAGCAGCCACTCGTTCAACATGATCGAAAGCATCTCATGTCGCTCGTGCCTGCGGCCAGTCTCCCAGCATGTCGATCACCAGTTTGCCGGTAATGCGACCATCAAGCTGCAACTGTAATGATTCGCGCACCGACTGTAGTGGACGGACGTCCACAGGTGGCGGAGCGAGCACACCTTCGTCAATCCATTGGAAAAGTCTGTGCGCAAGCCTTGGTGTCAGGGATGGATCGATACGAGACGCGCCACCCCAGTCGACACCGACAATCGAGCAGCGTTTGAGCAGCACGAGGTTCAGCGGAATGGCAGGCACGCTGCCGGCAGCAAAACCGACGACCAGGTAACGGCCACCGGGTGACAGGCTGCGCAGCGCCGATTCGGCCACCGCACCACCCACCGGATCGATCACTGCATCCAGAGATCGCCCGGCAAGGAGACGTTTCAGATCTTCCCGCCAATCCGTGTGTGCATAACAGACGCCACTCTCCGCACCGAACGCAATCGCCTGACTGACCTTGTGGGGGGTTGAGGCGCCGGCAATGACGTGGATTCCCATTGCGCGGGCAACGGCGATTGTCGCGCTACCAACACCGCCACTCGCTCCAAGCACGAGGACAACATTGTCCCTTTCCAGATGCCCGCAATCATCCAGCGCGTACAGCGCCGTGGCGTAGTTCAGAAGAAGGCCCGCGGCCGCTTGACTGGACAGAGGGTCAGGCACACACAGGCAACTACTCGCAGGCAGCGACAGGAATTGGGCAAACGCGCCGCCGGCGAGTCCCATCACGCGGTCGCCGATAGCCCACTGACGGACGCCCTCACCCACCTGGACAACCGTGCCGCAGAATTCGTTGCCAGGCACGTAGGGCAGCGGTGGTTTGATCTGGTATTTGCCCTGGATCATCAATCCATCGACAAAACCGACACCGACTGCGTCCACACGGACGAGCACCCCGCCCGCCCTGGGCGCCAGTTCCGGATACTGCGCAACCACCAACTGGGATGGTGCACCAAACTCCTCACAAACCAGCGCACGCAAGGCAGGCCCCCGTCAATTCGGCGGGGAGAACCTAGTCGTCGCCGCCAAACACGCCCAACAGATGCAGCAGACTGGTAAAGAGGTTGTAGATGGAAACGTACAACGAGACGGTCGCCATGATGTAGTTCGTTTCACCTCCGCGGAGGATGTTCTGGGTTTCAAACATGATGAGCCCGCACATCAGCAGAACAAAGACACCTGACACAGCCAGCGACAGGGCCGGCATCTGGAAGAAGTAAGCAACCAGAGCCAGCACAAACGCCGTCAGGATACCGATCGTCAGGAAGGTGCCAAACCGGAGCATGTTCGGGGCATTCTGACCACGTGCATACGCAGACAGACCCAGGAAGGCGATGCCGGTGGTGCCCAGTGCAGTCCCGATCAGTTGAGGACCGTTACCCAAGGACATGTACATGTTCAGCATCGGCCCGAGGGTATAGCCGAGAAAACCGGTAAAGGCGAAGACCGAGAGTAATCCCCAGGGGCTGTTGCGCAGATACTGGGTCAGGAAGAGCAGACCGAAAAATCCACCCAGGGTGATCAGCAGACCGGGTCTGGGCAAGCCCAGCATCGCGCTGCCAACCGCCACCGCGGCACTGAAAATCAGTGTCATCGACAGCAGACGATAGGTATCGCGCAGAACCTTCAATCCTGCTGCCTGTTGTCCGTCGACGTCTGTCTGCTGCCAACCTGGCGCCGTCGTCGCACGTTCAATCAGAGAATTACGTTCAGCCATGATATGTCTCCGCAGAGTGGTAGAACCGGGGCCAAGAATACCACGCTTGTGGGTGGTTCCAACCACTACACACACAGACCGGTTTACTCTCATCGAGCGCAGTCCCCATGCAGACCCGATGGGTTGCCTGCCTGTATCCGGCAGCCGCACTGAAACAGCGAGGACCGCGAGCGGCAAGAGTCTTCATCAATCCAGACTGGACAGTGTGAAGATTGGAGACCCGCACGCAGTGAGTTCATTGGAATCATGACGTTGAATGAACGATCTCATCTGTGGTCTCCCGCTTTCACGTTCATCTTGACGGGAAAAGGAACCGTTCTCCGCCTTTCACTCAGGCTCAATCGCCGGAGAACTATCCGCAGTCGCGCACTTTGCGTATCGTGAATCATCCTGGTTCTGGAGGCTGCCATGCATCGAATGTTATTGATTGGCTGGACGCTGTTTGCCGCATCCACCGGAAGTGCCCTCGCGGCTGAGCAAGTGGTCAACTTCCAGGTCGACGGACAGAAGGTCGTGGGCACGCTCAATCTGCCGGACGGCGTTTCAAAACCGCCAGTCATCCTGGTACTGCACGGCTTCACCGGATCACGCAACGAGCTCGAAATACCGGCTGTCAAGGAGGGTATCTTCACCCGCGCTGCGCGAATGTGGGCTGAACAAGGTGTCGCCAGCCTGCGGATCGACTTCCGAGGTTCCGGCGAGAGCGAAGGCGCGTTTGCGGACACCACACTGGACGGACAGATCGCCGATGCACTGTCGGCGCTCGACTATCTTGTCCAGCGGGGCGATATCAACCCCGGGAAAATGGCACTGGTGGGATGGAGCATGGGCGGCGCGGTCGGGACTGCGGTCGCTGCGCGCACGGAACATGACCTCGATGCCGTCGCGCTATGGGCACTTGGCACCAACATGGCCGCCTCGATAGCCTTTGTCCTGGGGTCCGACACGATGAAGAAGGGGCTTGCCACAAACGCGGAGGCGGTCGACGTGACGCTGCCCTGGGGAGCCAGGGTGCAGTTGAAAGGGCAGTTTTTCCAGAACCTCTATTCGGTCGATCCAGTCGCCGAAATCACGGACTATGACGGTCCGCTTCTTGTCGCCGTCGGCACCAGGGACGATGTGGTGTTTCCTCAGCCCGCATCAGGCCAGGTTCTGCTCGACTACCACGACGGTGTGGAGGAACTCCTTGTCTGGCCGATGGACCATGCATTCAACGCGCTGGAAAACACCGAAACCGTCGACAGGCTGATCGTCGCGACCGGCGAGTTCATTCGAAAGCATCTCGACTGAGCGTCTCGACGCCGAAAATCAGGCGTCGTGAGTGTCTTTGTCAAACCTGGATCCGCACCATCCCCCCAAGAGAACTGGCTTGGAAGAGCGGACTAGTTACCGGTCGCGGTACAACTCCCGTTACCAGTTACAGTGCCACACCCGTCGGAGCAGTTCGCGGTGGCATTGGTTCCACCGTACGTAGTACCACATCGGGCACCCGACGCTGTCACTGTGCAGGACCCTGTATTGCCGCTGGAAATCTTGAAGGTCTTCCCGCCACCGCAGTCCAGCGTGACGGATGATGTGGGTTGTGCGGGGGTTGCTGGCTTGGCAGGTGGCGTAACGGCTGGTCGCTGTGAGGGTGCGACAGTTGTCTCCGGATTTGACACCGCGACAACCCCTTGACTGCACAACGCGGCGATCGAAAACACGAACGCAGCTAGAAGTCTTGTCCGCATTCCGATTCTCCCTGGCAGAACTCGATACGAGCCAAAGTATCGTCAAAGAGTGACAGACAACGCAAGCGACTTTGTCCATCGAACTGACGAAAAGTGTGCGTGTCGCGAAACAGGCTCTTTCCAAGGTGGAAATTCACCAGACTGCTTCCTGTTTTATAACTGTGAGGTGATCGGACGACCTGATCGCAAGGCTTCCGCCACTTCGAAGAACCACGTAGACCAATTCGACGAGTGGTCGGAGTGAGAGGATTTGAACCTTGTGCTCCGCAACTCCGGGCGACTTCTGGCAATCCGTGGCAATCAACGGGTTACGTTGCCTGGCCATGCTGCGGATGACAAACGGGGGTACAAAGCCGGGGCAGTTACATCCAATGCTGCTCGAAGGAACCCGTGCGGCGGAGCAGATTAAAGGAGCAGACCTGCGTCACCCGTACATGGGAAGCCGCTACGCCACTACGGACAATGCCTGATGGCGCCACCCGTCTCATGAATGGAAGCTGCGTCGAGACTTTGGGCGCGCTTCGCACTGCGGGCCCGGCATCGCTTCTGCAGATGGACCCGGACCCCCTGGCGCTGCCCGCTGAGAGAGAACTCAGCCGGAAGTCGGGAAGCAACCGTGACCAGAAAGGAAATGACATGAGCAGCGATCGCAAGAACGATCACGTTTCTACAACGCGACGACCCGCACCGCGACGCCGGGTTTATGCATTGGCGTTGCAGGTACTCTGGGTTTGCGTGGTCGCACTCGTACCGAGGCTGGCGCTGGCGGCGTGTGACGACACCACTTCCTGCACCGCAGTGGGCACAGGCGCACTCTCCAGGAACACGACCGGCAGCGAGAACACGGCGGCAGGCCGTGACGCGCTTGCCTCCAACACCACCGGCAATCGCAACACCGCGATAGGCAGCATCGCAATGCGAAGCAACACGACAGGTGCTGAAAATACGGCCACCGGCACTGAATCGCTGCTCAACAACACGACGGGCAGCGGAAATTCCGGGTTCGGCATCGGCACCCTCGGCAGAAACACTGAAGGTATTCTGAACACGGCGATCGGACGTACGGCGCTGTACTACAACACCACCGGGACGGGCAACACCGCCTCAGGCACCGATGCACTCAGAAGGAACGACACTGGCCACAGGAACACTGCGACCGGGCAGGCCTCGCTCTTCAACAACATTACGGGCAACCACAACACGGCGACTGGCTACGAATCGCTCGGGGACAACTCGAGCGGTCATGACAACACCGCCTCCGGAAGGAGCTCGCTCAAGTCCAACACGACCGGAAACTACAACACCGCCATGGGTGCAAATGCGCTCGATTCCAATACCACCGGAAACTACAACACGGCCATGGGCAGTTTCGCGCTAACCAACGGAACCGGCGATGAAAACACGGCTAGTGGTACGTTCGCGCTGTTCTCGAATACATCGGGCAGCTTGAACACCGGCAGCGGGAGCAACGCGCTCTACTCGAATACAACAGGCACTGACAACACGGCCAACGGTGCGCTGGCGTTGTACGGCAACACGACAGGTCGATTCAATACCGCGGTGGGACGCAGCGCGCTCTACGACAATACGACCGGCTTCAACAACACGGCTACCGGCTATCAAGCATTGGGCTCGAATAGGACCGGAAGCCGCAACACCGCCATCGGGTTGAACGCACTTCTCAAGAACACCATCGGCCAGTCCAACATCGCATTGGGACATGCCGCCGGCTCCAACCCCGTCAGGGGAAATAACAACATCCACATCGGTCATCCTGGTGAGGCTGGAGAATCCAGAGTCATTCATATCGGCACCCAGAATACCCAGTTAAAGACGTTCGTCGCCGGCATTAGCGGCACGACGGTCACTGGTGCAGCGGTCATCGTCAACGCCGCGGGTCAGTTGGGCGTCGCCAGTTCTTCGCGGCAATACAAGGAAGACATCCAGCCAATGGGTGATTCGAGTGCTGCTTTGATGGAATTGAAGCCGGTGACGTTTCATTACAAGGAAGCGGATGAGCACGGTCACAAGTCAATGCAGTACGGCCTTATCGCCGAGGATGTTGCCAAGGTTCTGCCTCAACTGGTCGTGCATGGTGCAGATGGTCAACCAGAGACGGTGGCCTACCATGTGTTGCCGACCTTGTTGTTGAATGAATACCAGAAGCAGAACGCTCAACTGGCGCAGCAGACCACTGAACTCGCGAGGGTGCGAGAAGCACTCGCCAGGCGTGACCAGGAACTCGCCGGAATCCGCATGGAACTACAGGCACTACGGCGGGTCACGCAGCAACTGACGGCAGCAGTCTCGTCAGTGAACGGGATGGAGTTGGCAGTGAAGTAAGGGAGACGTGCAGTTCGACATCGGCCCTCCGGGGAGTTGGGAAATAGCAAGCAGCTTCTAGCTCAATACGGATGTTGTAGTTCTGACTTGATCTGGCAGTTACTCGTTCTGCGGAGATGACCGTCAGCTCAGATTCAGTCGATAGTGACCCTGCCTCGATTCCACGTACACCACACTACGCAGCCACAAGGCTGGTTTCTGCACCGACCGGCGTTTGATATCCGATCGACGAGTGCAATCGCTGACGATTGTAGAATCCCTCGATCCAGTCCACGATGTCGAGTCG
>JBGSHJ010000068.1:0-6517 GCA_041752315.1 Pseudomonadales bacterium | reverse complement strand
CGCGCCCGAGGCCAAGCGCCTGGCGAACCGCCTCCACGTCGTCGGCAAGGCTCGCGAAGGTGGCTCCGGCGATGCTGCCGGTGGACCCACCCGTACCGCGCATCTCGACGAACACGAAGTGGAAGTCGCGCCGCAGGCCGCGCGAGAACGTGCGCCGGTAGAATTCGACACCACCGCCGGTGGGGACCAGGATCGGTGTCCCCGCGCCGTCCTGCTCGATCCAGAGCCGTGCACCTTCGACCTCGACGTACATTCAACCCTCCCGGGAAGCGCTGAGGGTAGAAGGATAGCGGCAGTTTTCTCGATGAGCACGGAGTACTGCTGCAGGCGACTGTCTCAAACTACGAAAACTACGAAAACTACGAGGACACACCTCGAGATTTCTGTGTGTCAATTGATACTACTCGCAGTTTTAGGACCAAAGCTCACGGAGATAAACGCCAATTTCCCAACAGATCGCCTCCGCCATAAACCCGACGAGCAAGTTTTCGAACATGCAGTCGATCTGGCCTCACGTTCCTGCCGGGGAAACAGTTGCGCACGACGTCATCCCAGATCACTCGTGCAGCGGCGTGAAGCCGAACACCCAGGGTGTCTCGGTATCGACGCTGACCCGCACCGCCTTCAGTTCCGGCGCGCCATATACCTGCAGGCGCGTGATATTGCTGTACAGCGGTGGCTTCCCCTCACCCTGCGATACCAGGAAGGGCCGATCGATCACCAGATCGTGAAAATCGCCATTGATGAGGAGTACTGGTTTCCCGAACCGGGTGCCGAGATCGCGCAGGGCCAGTGCGACCCAGACGTACGGCCCTTCGTCGCCACCCCGCAGCATCTTGCCTGAGAACTCGCCGCCTTCGGCGTCGTAGAACATTCCGGCATGCAGCGCGATGACCACCGCCTTGGCGCCGTTCGCCTCCGCGGCGGCGAAGGTCGACTTCAGCCATTCCACGTTGGCACGATTGCGTTCGATCGCTTCGGTGGCCCGGGCAGCATCGTTGATCGTGAAGCCCATGCCGCTGCCGGTGACGTGTACGGTTGCAAACTGCACGCCGCCGCGCTCCCAGCGCAGGTTTTCCACCATGTCCTTGAAATTCGACACGTCGGCCTGGCGCACCACCGGGATCGGTTTTGCTCCGAGGCTCTGCGGCGCAGCGAAGAACACCTTGCGAATCGTCGCGAGGGAGCCCAGCACATCGCCGAAGCTCTCGCCGGCAAACGCGCTGTCGAGACTTCTCAGGCGCGCAAGTTCTTCCATATCGGCGGATGTGCCCTTGCCGGTGATGACCTGCACATAGGTCTGCAGCACTTCCGGCTTGCGACAATCGGTCCACTCGTTGTCGCCTGGGGTATACATGACGGGCTGCTGGAATCGCGCGAACCAGTCCAGGACGTTTTGATGCGCCGCCTCGATGCACGGCATCACACCCCAGGTGTCGCCGACATGTATCGAGAACGCGGGCTCCGCCGCGTTGATCTGATTGATGAGGCGCTCGTAGACCGGGTAGTCTGCCGGCAGGTTGTACGCCGTATCACCGAGCGCAACAAAGTCGAATTGCTCCGCCGCTGCGGATACACACAGCAGTGCGCAACAGCCTGCCATCGCAAACTGTCTTGCCCGCCGTCGCACAGATGTTTTGTTCATGGTGCTTCCCTCTCCCAGTTTGGTGTTTTGGCCATTGCAGTTTGCACCTGGATGCACTGTCCTGTAATCCACTCGAACTCGCGCCATTCAACCCATACCCGCGACAAGATCCTCCTCGCCCCTGGTCGCGGGTCAGCCGTGACTGGACAGAAAAGGGCTCAGACGGGAGGACAAAAAGGCGGAGTTCATC
This sequence comes from Pseudomonadales bacterium, assembly GCA_041752315.1. Classification (GTDB taxonomy): domain Bacteria; phylum Pseudomonadota; class Gammaproteobacteria; order Pseudomonadales; family Azotimanducaceae; genus SYFY01. The sequence continues at coordinate 4,682 of JBGSHJ010000068.1, read as the reverse complement.
GTCGTTCTTCACAGCAACCTGAGGAGCAAGCCATCGAACATGACGACAGATTCGAAGGTATCCGGGTTATTGCAACGTTACGGTTTCGATCACCAGTTTCACCACCGGCAACTCGCGGGTGGTCCGCGCCTGATAGTCGAGATAGGCGGGCCAGAAGCGGGTCATGAGGTTCCAGTATCGTGCGCGTTCCTCACCGATCAGCGTGCGTGCACGGAGGCCGAAAGTCATGCGGCCGGCCACTGCGCTGCAGGACGGATTGCGCAGAAGGTTGAGATACCACCCCGGGTGGCGACTCGAACCACCGCGACTGCCGACCACGACAAAACCTTCACCACACGGCTGGTAGAGCAGCGGCAACGATCGCAACTCGCCGGTGGTTGCACCGGTGGTCGTGAGCAGCAGGGTCGGCACGATGCCGTTGCCACCAACGGGTGTTGCATCCCAGTCGTGGGCGGCAACCGGGTCCTCCGCCCACCGTTGCATGTGTTCGGCAAACCAGGGTTGTGTGTTGACAGCCATGTCAGTTGCCCAGTGTTGAGATCATTCCTTGTTCGCCGGTTCCAGAATGGCCTGATGCACCAGTACCTGAAAATCCTGACGGATGTTGATGTGGGTATAAGGCCGCACCTGGGTCATGAGAATCCCGATGAGTTCTTCGGCCGGATCGATCCACGACAAGGTACAGAACGCACCACCCCAATAGAATGAACCCTCCGAGAGGGGTGTGGCCGCAGCGCCCCGATCCAGAATCACGGCGTAGCCAAGTCCGAAGCCTGTGCCTGGGCCAGCCAGCCAGAGGGGCAGTTCGCCGGTGTGATTGTCGGCGATCAGGCGAACCGTGGAGGGTGCGAGCAGACGTGCACCATCCAGTTCACCGCCATTGAGCATCATCAGCTGAAAACGCAGATAATCGCTGGTGGTCGACACAAGTCCACCCGCACCCCTGAACAGCGTCTTCGAACCGCTGATCCAGCGACTTTTGTTGCCCGCACCATCATCAAGCGCAATGGTTTCATCCGGACCAGGCTTGTATTGCGCAGTCAGGCGCGGCGCGTAGCTTTCATCCAGGTAGAAGTGGGTGTCGGGCATGCGCAGAGGAGTGAAGATCCGTTCGCGCAGGAAGGCATCCAGCGTTTGCCCGCTGATCACTTCCACCAATCGTCCGACGACGTCGGTTGCGGCTGAATACTCCCAGGCCGTGCCTGGCTGGTAGTTGAGCGGCACGGCTGCCATCCGCTTGATGTGTGCCTCCAGATTTTCTCCGTCCACCGGTTTCATCGTCTCCTGATAAAACGCGGTGTTGCCGATGTAGTTGTTGGCGAGACCTGCCGTGTGCGTGAGCATGTCGCGGATGGTGATCGGTCGAACCACGTCAACCAGTTCACCAGTCTTGCCGCTGGCATCGCGGGTGGTGGACACCTTTGGATTGGCGAATTCCGGCAGATACTTGCTTACCGGATCCAGCAGCTGGAACCGACCCTCTTCCCACAACATCATGAGTGCAACGGAAGTGATCGGTTTGGTCATGCTGGCGATGCGGAAGAGTGCGTCTGCCCGCATCGCCTGACCCGCTTCGACATCCATGCTGCCTTGCATCGAGAAGTGCACCACCTGTCCCTTGCGCACCACCGCGGTAATGACGCCGGGTACCCGCCGGTTGTCGATGTAGGACTGCATGATCGGCGTTATGCGCGCCAGGCGTTCGCTGGACATGCCGACCGCTTCGGGTTTGGTGGCGGGCAGGTCAATGTCCGCTGCCACCGTGGTCCCGGTCAGCGAGACGATCAGCAAGACAAACAGAAGGCTCAACGTGATTCGCAGGGAGTTCATGAGACATTCTTCTCCTTCGATGATGGTTGCAGCCCCTGTATTTGCTGGACAGGAGTTTCGCTGGACAGGAGTCTTTGCTGGACCGGTGAGCGATAGGTGTGGCTGCCAGGTTCCATGATCGGTATCGGGTTGCATGTTGTCCACTGGCTGAGACATCCAGGCGTTATTGAGGATGTTCGGTTCTGATCATGCGCGTGTGGTCTCGCCGATTGGTGTCGTACCCTGATCGCACGGCAGTGGTACGGCCTCGATGCACCTCTTGTGTATCGCAGAGAAGAAGGCCGTCCTTCCAGGGACGGAAGTAGCTGAGCCTGATCTCGAGCGTGGAGCAGAACCCGCCCGGTTCGAGCACCGGGGTCAGTGCCCCAGCCATATCAGTGTCAGCCAGCACATAGAGCACCCGTGTTTCTCAGTTGCGGTGAAATGCAACCGGCTGTCCCCAGATGTCTGCAAACACAAATTCCGCAACCGTACGCCGTGATCGTGGCGCATTGTCCCTTTCCAGAAGGGCCGCAGACACACCTTCTCCTGTACCGGCATAACCGATTGCCAAACCGGTCAACGGCTCTGCGCCGTCAGGCAACTGATACAACTCGCGGACACGAGCCGGCTCGATGCCGATCATCTGGTGAACGCTGATACCGCGGGAAGTGGCTTCGACGCTGAGATTGCCAGACGCAAGGCCGAGGTCGTGGTGGGCTGCCTTGTTAGGCCTGGAGTTGCGGGAAAAGTTCTGCATGGCGATGCCAATCATCAGCACCGGTGCATGCCTGGCCCAGGCCTGATTGGCTTCGACCAGACAGGACAACAGGCGCGCAAACGCTTCGGTGTCACCGCGCCGGGCGATGAGGTAACGCCACGGTTGTTCATTGTAGGACGAAGGTGCCCAGCGCGCCGCTTCGAGGATGGCGAGCAGATCCGCATCGGCGACGTCCCGGTCCGCAAACGCATAAGGACTCCATCGTTCGGCCAGCAGCGGCTGAATCGGAGTGTCGACCGTGGCTTGTTTGATCGAGTTCATCGCGGGTTCCTCCATTACATCGAAGCGCTGGCTGGCTGTTCCTCAATCCGCAGACAGGCTCAATCGAGTGCTATCCGATCTGGCAGATTGACGAACGTTGTTCCGCCTTTAGCCTATCCGCGCCGTCTGGTGATTGCGAGAAGTGAGTGCGGCAAAGGGCGTGCCTTCGCTCCGCAGGAAACTACGATAATCCGGGTGTCCTTGCACCTGAGACAATCTATCGAGAGTTCGGCGCTGGCAATGGAAGGGACCGTCCCGGGCATCAACCGATTGTTCCGACCAGTTTGTGTGCGGAGTGAAAGTACTGTTCGAAGGAGGCACCTTATGTCACCTGCTCGCGCGGATCGCGGGACTGCCGGTTGTCTGCTCAGGACACAAGTGTGGTTCTCGAGGGAGGCAGGTCGGCAGGGGTGGCTCCGGTAACGCCGGCAGCAGTTGAGCGAGGCTGGACCACTGTCATCCAGCGTGAGTCAGGCTGAAACCTTCAGGCCATGACTGGCGCCAATTAATATGAGCCTGGCGAGGTCAGCGGGTCGTCAGGCACCGAGACAGCGTGATGGCGCAAGCGCGCGATCGCCGCCGCTGCATTGGCGCCCGCGGCGTTCATGACTTGCGTGTTGGCGCCACGTACCGGGCGTTCTTGTTGCTCGCCGCGTTGAACGTATTGACGGTCTTCGCGAAGTTCTCGCGAGTGAGATTGTTGAGCACGTTGTAGCTCTGTCGCGACTTGTTCGCGCCAGGTGTGGCCAGCCACCCCAGGTTGCCGCCGCCGAAAGCGGTGAAGTCGAATGCGCCGTACCCGTCAGGGTATTTCTGGTTCTGGAAGCTCGCGAGTCGCGATTGCAGCGTGCCCATGTCGGACGCCGAGTCGAAGATCCGCTGCGCTTCGCGCGCTGACTCGTAGCGTTGCTGGCTGTCGTTGCCACGCACCGGACGAAAGCCATCGAGATCGAAGAACACCACGCGGTGACCGGTGGCCGAGGTCGGATCGGCGACGATGTCGAAATTCGCGAGCTTGTGATCGGTCCAGACCACGCCGTTCTGGTTCAGGTCCCGCATCACGAGATTGACCGTCAGCTCTTCCTCGGCGGTGAGGGTCTTCTGGCCGTACTTGTCCGCTGCGCGTGCCTGGACGCGCGCATTGGCGTCGGTCACGGTCACGGTATTGCCGTAGTCGGGGCGGGTCTTGTCCTGCACGACGACCGTCGACGCGATGTTTTCCTCGCGCGACAGCGCGAACCAGTGCTCATCGCCTTTGGCGTCGGTCGCTTTCACCGTCATCAGCTGTCCGTCGCGCTGGGCGACACGGAACGGCGAGTCGGGCATCTTCGCCTTGATATTGTCGAGGATGGCGCGACCACCGTCCTGGTCCGTGAGCGTCTGCGCTGCCCGGGCGATCTTGCCGGGATCGTTGCTCTTGCCCAGGTAGACCATTTTTTTGACGCGGGCATTGCTCGAGGTACTGGCATACACCTTCGAGTTCGCGCCGCCGCCCAGAAAGCGGCCGACCAGACTGGCGGCGCCATTCGCACCCTCGAGGCGGCCGTTGGGATCGAGCGATGCATTCCCCTTCGCGTCGAAACGTAACTGCCCCTTGTAGTTGAACGATGGTGGCTTGGTGCGATCGACCGTGACGGGATTTACGAGTGCGCTTTGGAAGGCGCGAGCATCCTGAGCTGCCGCTTGTTGGGCTGCCGCTTGTTGGGCTGCTGCTTGTTGAGCTGCTGCTTGTTGCGCAGCGACTTGTTGGGCCGCAGCCTGCTGAGCGGCGGCTTGCTGAGCGGCTGCCTGCTGTGCCGCTGCCTGTTGGGCTTGTTGCTGATATGCCGGT
>JBGSHJ010000067.1:0-146790 GCA_041752315.1 Pseudomonadales bacterium | reverse complement strand
TGGGAACCATCGTGCGAATAGCCCATCAGGGTCCGATGCCTCGTGCAAACGGCATCATGATAGAGACCGAATACACGTAGGCAGTCGTATCTCGACGCTACCGGACAAAGTGCTTGCAAACGAGGAGGAGTCCATACACGTCCGGGAATCCCCGGCGATACAGACCGGGGTCGGTCTATCCGTCAGGACCTGTCCCGTGTTGATGTATCGTGTTCGATATCCTGTTGTACCCCGCGTTCGCGATGTGCCAGCAGCGCCGGCTTGTCGAAACAGGGGAGCGTGTCGGAGATGGCGAACCAGTCCGCCTTGCATTCGACGAAGATGTGTTTGTCCGGACGGATCAGCGGATCATCGTCGAGCAGTCCAGCGGCAAGTTCGAACACTTCACTGCGTGTCTCAGGGTCCGGAACACAGCAACCGCATCGGCTGCAGAAACACACCCGGTATGCAGGTGGTGATTCCACGATCGGCGCTTCGAAGCAGGTGATCAGGTCCTGCCCGCAGATCCAGCGAAAATCCTGCCGTCTGACACCAGCTCCGGCCATGAACGCCGATCCACTGACCTTGCGACAGCGGCTGCAGTGACACAACTCGAAGGGGCCGGTGAAACGCGCGACTTCGAAACGGACACCGCCACACAGACAACTGCCGTGGATCATTGTGTGCTCCCCACAGATCGGTGGAATCCGGATTGTCACCATTCAACGCCTGCCAACCCGCCGTCGCAACGAGTCCAGGCAATCCACGCCAACTTTGCTGCGCACGGCGAACCCGGTCCCGCCCCGTACAGACGAACAAACGCTTGCCCATCTCACCGTGTCCGGTCAGCCCCTCCCAACGTGGCCCGGATGGTCTGCAGACCCTCTTCCATCATCGCCGAAACATGACCAGCCAGTGCATCGGGCAGCAGGTCTGCAATCCAGACGAATCGGGATTGTCCCTGTGCCTCGCGCAATACCTGGGCAGAGGCGTTGTAGTGCTGGAAAGGTTCATGGTCGACAGCCCACACCAGTCGTCGAGCCTCGTCATCCACATCGACGATCAGTTCGCGCACAACCTGGCCGTTGCCAAACGTGACAACGCGGGCGCCAGGTTCGAGTCGTGTATCGGTGACAAAACCGGGGACCAGTCGTGTATGCAGGGCGCCAATGTCCTTCAGTGCGTCCCACACCGTCTCCGGAGAGGCATCGACCGCGATTTCCTTGCGAATGGAAGCCATGGAATTCTCCTCGTTCAGGCGAAGCAGACCGCTTCGACATTGTTGCCGTCAGGGTCGAGCAGAAAGGCCGCATAATAATTGGGGGCGTAGCCTGCACGAACACCCGGTGCGCCGTTGTCCTGGCCGCCGGCTTTCAGTCCGGCGACGTGGAATGCATCGACCGCAGCGCGCTCGGTGGTGCAAAAAGCCAGATGCACGCCCGCTGGTCTTGCATCCGTATCGGCGTACAGCCAGAGCGCTGGCGCATCCCGCGGTCCCAGCCCGGCAGAAGTGGTGTCACAGGTGCACAGAACATGTCCGAGGCCTGCCAGCGCTGCGCTGTAGAAGCGGACGCTTGCATCGAGGTCACGTGTCTTCAGGCCAATGTGGTCATACATCGTCGTATCCTCCGTCGCATTGATTCCAGGGAAACGATGCTAGGCGGGTCTGGCAATGTGCTCTTGGAGAATCTTGCGATTTCCGCGGGCAATCCTGCGGAATCCACTCGGCGATACACCGGCCGTCCGGTGGAAGGTACGCACAAAATTGGAGAGGTCTGCAAAACCCACGTCGTAGGCAACCTGTGTGATCGGCCGCTCGTCTTCGGAGAGCAGCCTCGCCGCCCGACGCAGCCTCGCCCGCAACAGGTACTGATGTGGGGTCACGCCGAGAACAGCCCTGAACAGCCGCAGGAAATGGAAAGGACTCAGGCCTGCCTCAAGCGCGGCTGCCTCGAGGTTGATGGCCTGCTCAGCGTGTGCATCGATCCACAGCGCGCTGGACACGGCGCGTTGCCGATCCCGCGGCCCTGCCTTGATCTCCAGCTTCTTTCGACCGGAGACCACATCGACAAACCGTGTGGCAAACAGCACTCCGATCTCGTCGAGACCCAGATCGCAGCGGCCATCGGCGGTGGCCTGCGCGAGTTCACCAAGCATCACGAGTTGCGGCAGTGGTCCCACCACACCGACGCGCCAGGCTTTCGAATCGACGCCAATGGACTCGACCAGTTCCGGCGTCAGGTGGAACGAGAGGCACTCATCGCCGCCATCATGATGGTCGTGGGCGCAGAGATATTCATCGCCTGGATTGCCGACCAGCACGGACCCTGCCACCAGTTCGAATGTCTGACCGCGGACACTGCAACTGAACGTTCCCCGCCTGACGTAGGACACCGAGTGTGACTTGTGGATTTCAGCGAACGGCGCTTCCACAGGCGCACCGCTGCATCGGTAGTCAAAGGCGCAGATGCTGCCCTCGTGCAGGCTCGTGATCACCGGCATCTTGGTTACGACCTCCTCTCTCACAACAGCGGCCACGGCTGCGGACATCAACGATACACGCGCTGGTGCCTTCCCGGCGAGCCAGGAGTCTGCGCATCCGCAGCCCGTCGTTGTTCTGCTGCGCGGACTCCCAGGTTCAGATCTTCCACGCTACGACGCGTAGACCGAGCAGCCCGCGAACCGGCATCCAGTGGGTGACTCTGCTGCGCAATGCATAGGGCATGCATTCGAGAAGTGACTCCGCCATGCGCACGAAGGACCGGGGCACCCGCATGTAAAAGCCGCGACCACCGGCATGGATGTCGACACGCCCGAAGCCCACCCGGCGCAGCAGGGCCAGCAGTTCGTCGATGCTGTACTCGCGAAGGTGCATTCCGCGCGCGACCTCGTCAAGGTACATCGAAACATCCCAAGGACCGGACACCCGGTTCGGGGTGACGCAGACGTACTTTCCACCAGGCCGGATGGCGTGATGGATGTTGCGCAGCTGCGTATCCGCATCATCCGGATGCAGATGTTCCATGAGCTGATTGCTGTACGCCACGTCGACCGATGACGGTGGCACCGGGATGTCGCACCCGCTGCTCAGCACAAAATCGCAATTGGCGGGCAGTGTCTGCCCTCTGGCAATCTCCCGCGACACGTCGACTGCATAAACATGACCGCACAGGTCTGCCACCCGCAGCGACAGCGCGCAGTCTCCGGCGCCGATTTCCATGAACACACCCTGTGGTCGGAGGTGGGGACGCAGAAAGGCAAGCTGTCGATCGACATCGATCCGGTGTTCCTCCGCCGTTTGCTTGCGCGTCAGCTGCGGATGATGCGGCAGCCGTCGGAACAGTTCGTCATAGACGATTCGGTAGAGCATGGGCCGCTCTTCGGGACCTGCGTTGCGCAGGCGGTCGGCGAGCACGACTTCGATGGCGTAGTGCTCCCGGACCTGCGCGATGCTTCGCGTTTCATCTGCCAGAAGCGGACGTCTGAAGGGACGGGGATCAGCCATCGCCCGCGTTGGGATCGCTGCAGGGATGGATGGCGCACTGCGGAGTGCGTGCATCGGATTGTTTACCGAGAAAGCAACGGATTTGTGGAATCGATGCAGGCATGTGCATTGACGCAGTGTCCGCAAAAACCCGAGCATAGCCTGTCATCCGCAACCTCGCCCGCGAAACAGCGCGAAAGTTTGAACCGTGAAAGCTTCTACCACTGCAGGTGGGAGGATTGTGTGATGGACAACACGACCATGGTCATGGATTTCCACCAGTGTGTTCGCTGGCGTCAGTATTGCACCATGATTGCAAGAGACGTCGCGTACAAGATCGGGCCATCTCAGGTCGGCCGTGAGTCATGGTCATTGGGTCGCGCCGTGTAGGTCTGCAATCCCTCGCCGAGAAACCGGTTGTTCTGTTCGCGGATCAGCGCTGCCGCATCGTCATAGAGAAACGGCAGGAACACGTACCGTGTACCACGCCTGATCGGTCTGACGGTATGCAGCAGGGAACAGGAGAAGACTATCGCTCCCCCGACACCGGTTCGATAGGTTCGACCACCAAACTCCGGGAACCCGAGTTCAGCACCGTCATAGTCCTCGTTCAGATTGACTGACAACGCAAAGCGCCGGTGCGCCGTGCCACGGGTCGTGTTGTCCCGATGCGGCTGGAAGTGACCACCGTGTTCTGCGGAGTAGGCGGCAACGATGTATCGCTCCATGCGCGTGACCTGGAACTGGAACGCCTTGCGGATCTCGGGAACGACGCGCTGAACGACCCTCTGCTTGAGCAGGGCGATCAACTTTCCATCATCGATGTTCACGTCTCGGCGTTGTTTGTGGGCATGGTCGATGGCAGATACGGTGAGTCCGGCCTCTTCTCGCATGAACCCCGAATCTTCAGGTTGTGCAACGTGGTACAGATCGATGAGACGTTGGCAAAGCGGGCGCTCGAAAACATTCGGCAGCAGCAGAACCGGGGCTGGTGTTTCGCTGCCAGCATGGCTCGCTGGTGGAGGCAACCCACGGAGCAGGTCGACTACCACAGAGTGTTCGGAACCGTCGTCCCGCATGTGCAGCCGGGTCACGACGCGCAGCGCCGGGTCCAGCACCACCCACTGGTAGCGATAGTTGGGCAGGACAGTCGAGGGCGGTGCCTGGTGTGATGCCGCGCCATAGAGGCGGCTGATGGTGAAGTCAAAATCCCAGAAGTAACGGTATCCCGGATAATGTTCCTGCAGGCGCGACAGGGACTCGTCGGCAGGATCGGTGCTCACTCCGAAAAACGCGGCAAATTCATCATTGAACAGTCCCGGCTGCGCACGCACGGCCTTCAGCGCCGCCTGCGCGCGCGGCGAATCTGCGGAGCCGAAAAAACACAGCACGAGATAACGCCCGGCTGCGGTGTCCAGCGCATAACGTGGATTGACCGGACTGCGCTGATGGAACCACGGTGCAGGATCGCCCTGGCTCAGCTCGACAAATCCATCCACGCCTGTACGCGTGCCATTTCCGGACGTCATGTCATCAACTCGTCGATCACTCCTGTTTCGGGGCCGGTCAGTGCCGGTGCCATTCCAATCATCTTGAACGGCAGACTTGTTCACAGCCTTGCCACCGGATAATGCCGGATATCCGCTGGTCGGCAATCGGAAAAGGCTGACTTGCAACCTGTTTCACCTGCATTGGACCTCGACACGACGGTTCAGAGATCGCCCGTTTTCATCGTCATTGGTCGCGATTGGCCGACTTTCACCCAGCCCTGCCGCACTCAGCCGGGTCGCCGCGATACCTCGTGAAACAAGATCCTGCACAACGGCATTCGCGCGCCTCTCCGAGAGGCTCCGATTGTAGTCCTCGCCTCCTTCACTGGAAGTATGTCCTTCAATGACAATCAACTGCCTGGGTTCCTTCGAAAGACCGGCGGACAGTGCATCCAGCACCGGACCTGAATCGGAGCGGATCGTCGCGGAGTCGAAGTCGAACTGGATGCCATGAATGATCGCGCCACAGCCAAGCGCAGGGGTCGACGGTTGTGCACAGGTCGGACCGACATCCGACGCGGCACCTGTGTACATCGCAAATGGCGCGCCATTGCTCGAGCGGACACCAAACAGGCCGCCATCCTCGAGCACGGTGAGAATGAAACTGCTCTCCACACCGGTTCCGCGCGACACACCGAGTGCGCGCAACAGATTTCCGGAGACTGTGCCACTCAGCGTTCCATCGCTGTCGTAGCAGCCAGCCACGACGGCGCCAGCCTGCTCAAGTGAAACTTTCACTCCCCTGCCTTTCCACGAACCGGTGAATCGTTGCAACAACCCCGGGGATTCCTGCCGGCCATTGCCGATGATCTCCGAAAATTCGAAGAAGCTGTTCGGTTGCAGCACCGAGATACCTCCTCCCAACACCAGTTTTACCCAGCGAACGGGCATCTGCAGGGTAGGCAGTATCTCGGTGTGCTCGCCCCTTGCCGAATATGTTTGCAGTGTGGTGGAGGCAAGCGTGACAAAGCCGCTTGCCGCGCCGGTTGACGACCCCTCGATGCGAAGGTCCCGAACAAAGGTGGTACCCGGACTGGGCGTTTCGAGGACGTTCGGGACAGCGAAACGGTCGAACGTTGTCAGCGCGGGAAGTTCATAGAGAAACTCGGTCGAAAGCGATTCCGCCCCTGGCTTGGTCGTGAGAACGAATCCTGACGGATTGCCGTCGACAATCCGGATCGCCTGCGAGTAAGAGGCTCCCAGCATCGCGCCATCACCACTGACACTGACAGGGACGGCGCCGTTGGCCAGCGTCAGGTAGTCGAGACGAACCGGTGTCGGAGACGGAACCTCAGGTTCACCCGCCATGGCCGCAACAGCCAGTGCAAGTACCACAGTCGCTGCGGCGGCCCGACTGGCCGATACGTGCACGCTGCGCCGCACATCAGGGTTCATGGTTTTCAGTCCGTCATGCATGTTTGTTGCTCCAGTGACTCGCCGGATTACCTGGCGCTTGCAGCCGTCGAAGTTGTCGCACTTCAGCCAAGCGGTTTGTAACTGACCAGCAGTCGATCGTCGTCCCGCCACCGGAGCCAACCTTCCGGCGGCATCCGGTCGGCGAGCTGGCTGATCGACACCTTCAGCCAGTCCCCGCGCACGGCAAGCGGTTGCAGCGACTGTGTGGTGGTGGCGAGTACAGGTGAATCATCAAGTGGACGTGCGTGGATGCGGGCATCCTCGAACGGAATCACTGCCGCTGCGGCAACCAGGAACTCTGGCCATGCCACAAACCGCCCCTGGGTGCGATCAACCCACCAGGTTTCACCTGTGGTGCTGTTCCCGACCACTTCAACCCATCCCGGAGTCAGCGTGATGGCTCGAAGGTGAAAGATCTCGTAGTCCATCTTCAGGTGTTCTGGCACAAGCCTGGCAGGCGCTTCGAGAATATCGACGGATGGGACGGCGACTCCAAAGCGGACCTCGGCCACTGGCGGATAGTCATCGGGTTGCTGTGCAACGCCGGGCTCCGAGTGGAATGACAGGGTTGCTCCCGGCAGAGGTGAAATCACCAGGATACCCAATCCCGCTGGTAGATCAGCTCGTTTGAGGTGGGGGTAACGCGCCGCAGCTGGCAACGTTGTCACCTGTCGAGAAGCAGATGCAGCGGAAGTAGTGCCGGCCTCGGCCTGCCTCGTATTGTCCATCAACAGAAACCCGAACACACAATTCACCGCCAGCAGCACGAATACGGCCATGCGAACCCGGGCCGCAGACAGCCGCCGTGCAATACGGATGGACAATACAAGGAGTACGACCGACCCGCCCATTGCCCAGAGAAACACCGTGGCACCGGCAGCCAGCCCTACGCCTTCGGGTACGGTGGCTGATCCAACCATGCCCCCGGCGAAAAAGCCTGCGGTGGCCGCAAGCAACAGCATGAGCCCCTTCTCCATCCGTCACCCTCCTCCGTGCTCGTCCAGGCACCAGCAGTGACTCCACATGGTCAGGATGATGCCGCCTGATTGTCTGATCGCAAAGGGATATTTCGCGCGTGGCGGCGTATTCGTCGTCTGTCTGTGCTCACCGTTGCGCCGCCGTTGCCAATCGAATTCACTGCCTGATCTCAAGCAGGCCTTTGTCATGGACTGATTGATTCCGGGGTGACAGTGTCCAGTTCACGCACCGTCGAACGCACCAAAGTCCGATCGTTGGGGTTACCCAAAGCAGGAGGCAGGTTCAAGCAGTTCGACTGCGTGCGGTTTCAGAGAGTCTCAGCGCCTGAGTTGCTCGACTGCAATGTCGATCGCGTGTTCGACCCGATGTGCGTAAAACGCGGCCTCGTTGTAGCCGGTGATCGCCGGGTGAAGTGGAATCCCCTGTGAATGAAGAAACAGAAGATGGGGTGTCATGCGCGCAGAATAAAATGCGGCAAATGAGTTGGTGTCGGTCGGCCTGCCATCGAATCCGATGATGGCACGCGGATCGTCCAGCAGCAGTTCTGTCACAGTCGCTCGTTTGTTCAGTTCGCCTGACCGAAGCAACGGATAAAGCACCTCATTTTCCGTGAGGCGATACACGGGCAAGCGGAAAGCGCGATGAATAGTACCGGAACCTGGTTGGCCCCTAGCGCCGGGAACGAAGCTGGAACTTTGAGGCCTATCTCTCGAATCCAAGTTTGCCAAACCTGCGGTATGCCGCATCAAGCCCTGCATACAGTGCCACCACGGTTTCAACCTCTTCGCTGGTGTAGTTAAGCGCCAGCGCCATCTTTGCGGCCTCAAGCGACAATCCCTCGAGGAAACGCTGCTCTCCGGAGACATCGCTTGATTGTGCCATGACGTCGCCTGTCACCTTGTCGAATATCGTGTTGGCCGAACTCCCCACCATGTAACCGTCCAGCAGAGCAGGCTGTCCGTTTTCTACCAGAAGTTCTTCGACACGAGAACCCTCTGTGACCGTGGTTACAGTGCCTCCGTCCGCCGGTTGAATTTCAATCGGGTCAACATTGGCGCTGCTCAGATGTCCGCTGAACCGCATGAAGATCGTTCGATTCTGCTCGCTCAAGTCGGTCTGCTGACACAGTGTAACCAGATTTTCTCGATAGGCGATTTCTTCCGCCCTCAAATCAGCTTCGTTCCAGGCGCTGCGATCGACCAGGTAACCACAGCTGTAAAGGGTCACCCCGCGGTCGTTTATCAGGAAATTTTCGACACCGATTGAAGGCAGTCCGATCAGTGCGTCCCGGATGGTCCCAGGGCGTATGAACACACGTTTGGCAGGAGTGTCATCCGGATCGATGAGCGGCAATAACCTGGTGGTCTCTCCGTGAAATGCCAGCCGGATCGCTCGATTGCTGTTGATTGGTTCATCTGCCAAGACGAGTTTCTGCAATTCGGCATTGTTTCCGACTTCGAGCGTCTTGACAGGGTGATCAAGACTCCAGGTGTGCCCGATTTCATGAACCATGGTTTTTGCAAACGCCCTGGCCATCTGATCACTCGTCTGGCTCACCCGATTGTCTGGTAGTGGTGGTACACCCTCGAGGATCGAATCTGGCCACAGATCGATCGTCGCACGAAGACCCGGGTTGATGGCCTGGCTCAGCCGGAATGCCAGTTCCGGTTTGCTCCAGAGATGCCTTTTGCGAATGATGTCCTGGAAGATGGCAGCTTGGTTCTCGACGATGCTCTTCGCCCTCGGAAACCCTTTCCGGTTGTCGAAGGTGGAGTAGCGGAATTCAATGGTGTTGTTCAGGTCAGCACTACTGGTCCAGCGGATACCCTGCAACAGACCAGCCTCGCTCCATAACAACTGCATCTGTCGCCTGATGGCGAGACCGAGTGCATCGCGTTGAGACCGACTTTCAATCTGTAGCCATTCCGGTTTCGGAATGAGCGCTGGATGCCCAAAGGTACCATGCGGTGGTTTGGCACTCGAATTGCCAGGTTCCTTCGCCAGCAGGAGGACGCCGGCGAGCGTTTTCTCGAACCCGCCTTCATTGAAGAGGATCCTGTTTTGCGGTTCTCCCGTGCCTTTCATGGCTAGTGTACCGATACGTCGAAGCGGGGATTTCGACGACAGGATTACCCGACCCGAATATTGTTGCCGGACATCACCGATCGGCGGATCAAACCTGAACGTACCGAGTTCCTGCTGAACCCGTACCTGGAATTCCGACGGATCGTCGGAATCAAACTGGACGGCTGCTTCCGGATGCACCCTGAGTGCCATTTTCCGCTGTCGTACAACACCATTCTTGCCGTCAGACAAAGTGCGCGCCATTTCAACAGTGCCGTCGGCATGTTTGTCATCCGCTACATCGAGGAATCGATAGACCCCGAACCAGAAGTCATCGATGAATGCAGCGGGCTGGAGTTCATCCCAGGTCCTGATCTCGATACGGGCACCCAGGAGAATGTCGGATTGGTAGCTGGTCATCGCCTGCAGAAGGCTGTCGACGGTCCCTGTCAGATTCCTGGAGGCCCCCGACACGAGGGTGAAGGTCTGCGACACAACGCCTGTGAAAAATGGATCGAGTGTCTTCACTACCACGTGTACAACCAGAGTTCCTGACGGTGGGCAGATTCCGGACTCGGACGAGTCAGCGGGTGATTGCCCAGACCCCTGATTGGTGAAACGCAGGACAAATTTTCCGCCGTCGCCCGTGTACCACAGGTGTTCGAACGTCGCCTTGCCGTTCAGCGTGATTCGGGAAACAGGCGGCGCAGACCGGGCAGGCCGAGAATTTGTAGTCGAACCATCCGTGGCGTTCTGAGACACGGTGGATCGGCTACCAAGCAGTGACACCGGCACTTCTGCGCTGAAGCGCCCATACTCAACTTCGCGGATCGTCACGCCGTTGGAAAACTGGGCACGTTCGAGGATTGGTCCATGAATCTCCTCTCCTGTGTCCGGGTACTCAATCCTCTTGAAGCGCGCGGTTTTTGCCACTTCGGCGTTCCACGAGATTCTCTCACCATCCTGCAATATCAGCCCGATCGTTTCCCCTTCGAGCGGCGCGCCCTGGATTGAAGGCGGCGACCACTGCCGGCACTTTGTCACGCAGTCGCCAGATGCGCCCGCTGGGGACGCCGTGGCAGCGCACGAGGAGGTTACGGACGAGCAGCGCTGCACAAGGAACCTGACACGTTCCAGCATGACGGAATTGACCGCTCCTCCCGGCGGTGGGCATGGATCGTCCTTGCGCCCGCCTGCCATCGTGCGAGTGTCAGCGGAAGTGTCCTGGTCACTGACGGAGGGACTCTGTGGCGAAAGAGCCGGAGGCAAATCCGCCGAATCCTGCCAGTTGGGTGCCGGTTCAGTGGACATGCTGGATGGGCTGGTCACTGGAGCGGATGGCGCGACTTTTGGTGTCCCGGATACTGGGACCTCGTCATTTGAAGGTTGGTCACCCGCAGCGAGGAAAAAGAACTTGACCGTGCCCCTGCATTTGGGACCCCAACGATAACCGCCCCGTCGGGGTTCTACGGAAAGCTTGGCCAGGCGCAGGTCTGCCATCGATCCCGTGGACAATTCAGGTCGATAGTATCCGTTGACCGAAACGATGCGCACGACACGATCCGTACCCGGTGGCAGATCAGGAGCCACGAGATCCTGTGGTGGGACGTTACAGTCTTCGGGAGGCACACTGGCTAACGGGACAGCGTTCGTTGCGACATTGGGCTGCGCGTAGGTCGAGTCGGTAAATCCTACACCGCTGCATACCAGCAGAATCAGCCAACAGGAAACGGATATCGAGACCGCAGATGATTCTGACATCCTGATGACTCCCGCACTCAACATTACAAGTGTGACGCGATCAGCCCGCGTTGGCGACCGGAACTATACGCGAGGAGGCGCTGAACCGGATACCGACGGCTTTTACCGATGAGACGGGGCTTGCAGCAGGTGCCGCAACTCCTGAATTGTCGTAGAACTCTCGAGAACCCTGCCCACTCCCCCAGCAGACTCTGGTCGGCCTCTGCTCTGCGTCTTCACTCGTCTGACGACTCGACCTGGGTTCTCTGGGCCGCAAACGGCATACAGAGCATCTGACGAAATCGCAGCTGTTCAAGCTGACGAACGATGTGCTTTCGTTGACGGCGAGCGTGCTGCTGCCGGCTGACTACGGAGAACTCCCGAATACCCGGCAGGCCGAAGGCTCCGGCACGAACAACGCAGTGGCCAGTTGATCGTTCAAGTCCGATCTCGGACCTGCTGGCTGCCACGATCAACCGGGGCCATGACCCTGACTCCACTGATCCAGCCGGAGCCTTCGTCGTGCAACACGATCAGCCGTTGTTCCTTCTGCCAACCTGAAAGATCGTCTGCGTCGAGCCTTACCGACTGCGCCAGTCGGGCAGCAGACACCACCTCACGCCTGACCAACCCGGTCCTCTGTGTGGCTCGACTCTGGAGCACTGACCATGCCAGGAACAGCCCTACGGCAACGATGATGGCAACCAGGTGAGAGGCCAGCGTATGGAAGAGTTCGCCAAACGAATGGGCCGCGGCAGTGACCTCCGGTGATGCAACACCAAACAGCAGCGCGGTGGCTCCGAGCAGGGGCAGCCACAACGATGTAAACAGCGCCCAGCCGACGCATGTCAGTGACGTCCAGAACACACGGCGCGTAAATGGCAGGCTGGAAAAGCGATCGATGATCATCGTATTCATGAGGTCCTTCCGTTCAATTGGATCGATGGGGTGATTTGCACTTGTCCCGCGCCGCGTTGGGCAACTTGTGGCAAGCATGGATTCCAGACCCGGCCATCGGCATTCCGGATGCGCCAGGACAATGAGGGCCATCGTGCACGCTGTGCCAGCCTGCACCATGCGAGTCCAGACAGAGCGAGTGCAGCAACAGCGCCCAGCAGGAGAACAAGGGTGCGGACTGGTCTGTTCATTCGACACCCCGGTCCGGGCTGACCCATCGTGCACGCATGCCACTCTGACGGAAAATGACCTTGGGCAACGCGACGACGATGGTCAGCATGTTGACCATCCAGAATCCGAACGGGTACCAGATGGTCCAGACAAAATAACGCAGCAGCCGAGAGTCATATCGACGCTCCAGCAGCATGCTGAGCAGCATCTGCAGCAGGCAGGTGGTGCCGATGATGACGCCGCTGAACTCCGGTAACATGGCCGTCAACGGCGCGACATGATCGGTGACGGCCACCGCTGCTTCCGGACTTGCGTCGATCGCAGCATGCGCAACCATGCGGGCGTCACTCAGGGTAGTTGCCAGCGAGACACCAAAGGACGAGAGCAGGTCAAAGACATGTGTACCGAGCACCACTGTCACCGAACACGCCCAGAGAATGCTGAGCAGGTGTTCGCAGTACAGCGGCCACATGCCATGTGTACGCCAGTCGAGGAACATGCCCTTGTACCTGCCGATGATCTGCAGGCCCCCCATGGCCCAGCGCAGTCGTTGTTTCCACAGGCCCGTGAATGTTTCCGGCATGAGGATCCAGGCCAGCGCACGCGGCTCGAACCTGACGATCCAGTTACGCAGTTGCAACTTCCAGGTAATGTCCATGTCTTCCGTGAGCATGTCCGGGCTCCAGTACCCCACATCGTGCAGCGCCGTTCGGCGAAATCCTGTAATCACACCCGACGCCGTAAAGATGCGTTGATAAAAGACCTGTTGAGCCCGTTTGATCAGGCCTACGAGGGAAGAGAACTCGCCTACCTGCAACCGACCGAGCAGTGTTGAACGTGTACGGATTCGAGGATTACCGGTGACCGCACCGATTCGAGGATTGGCTTCGAAGTGATGCACGAACCACGGAATGGCGTCGTGATCGAGCAGGGCATCACCATCGATCCCGATGATGTATTCGCTGGAGGCCAGATAGGCTGCTGTATTCAGGCCAATCGACTTGCCCTGATTTACGGCATTGTGGATGACCCGAAGTCGCGGGTCCTGTCTGGCCAGCTCATCGAGCAGAGCACCGGTCCGATCCGTACTGCCATCATTGACCGCGATGATCTCGTAGTTGGGATATCGCATGCCAAAAAGATGGCCGACGGTTTCTTCGACGCGCGCCTCTTCGTTGAAACAGGGCACGACAATGCTGACTTTCGGGAAGGCAGCCAGTTCAGGCATGCGGGGCTTGCCATGTTCATGGCGCAGGAAGTACCAGAGTGCACCTACGCTCCACAGATAGGCCATGAACAACGGGTAATAGTAGGTAAAACCGAACAGCAGCTGGACGAGGTGCAGCCCGGCGCGACCAAGGTCATCGATCATGGTTGTCTGCCTGGATTGATCTTGAGGGAAATCGCTGGTCGGATGACCGCCAGAGCGGGCTCGTCAAGCAATGCGTTGTCATGGACATAACCGAGGTTGCGTGCACCGTGGCGTTGCAACCAGTGCAGCTGATCGATCAACAAGTCTTCCGGTAGTGCCGCCCCCCCAGCCAGGCGGTCAACCAGGAAGGCAGTGCGATCAAGGCCTCCCGGAACCCGTGCAGCAGCCCATACCTGTTCTGACAGCGAGTGCTGATAACGATTGGCCTCGACCTTGGTGAAATGACTGGAAAACACGACGAAATCAAAATGCTGGAGATGCGTCCGGATGACCCGGCTTGCCGCGTCTGAGGAGTGTGCCGAGCGTCGTGCGTCAACTTGCAGCAGCACCGCCGTGATCGCATTGGGCTGTCCGTCCTTGAACGCGGCGATGAGTCGTTCTGCAATCGTCGGCATCGAAGAGGTCTGATCAGACATGACGTCCGATACCGTGTCGTCATCCAGGACAACACCGGCGACCCGGGGTGCGTTCTTGCCGATGTCGGTGTAGATATCGGCGATCATTCGAAGATCAGCGGGCCCGGTGTCCTGGACTTCAAACCCAAGCGTCGGCAATGACGCATAGATGTTCACAAAATCCGGCGGTATCGCCGCGCGGGTGCGCAGTTGCCAGGCCACCCTGTTGAACAGGTCGGCGCGCATCGACAGATGACGATTCGGAAAGTAGGCAATGTCCGCGAGACCGTCAGCATCCGTATCGGCAACCGCTCGCAGGTAGATCGTGTTGACGTGCAGTCGCAGTACCCGTTCTATCAACGCACCAATCCGTGCCTCCTGTTCTGCCGGGTCCGTGTGGTACAGATCATCAAGGTCAATGGAGATGATGCGATCGAGAGGTTGTTCAACGCCGTCGTAGTCGGCGCGCTGATTGAGATTTCGTTTCAGATCGCTGATCTTGTCGTTGAAAAGGATGATGTCACGCCGAATGCGGGCCAATGGATGGTCAGGCGAGTTCGGACCTGCATCGAGATTCATCGTATAGGGCATGCCTTCTGCCGCTGCGGCGTCAATGGCTGCCTTGTTATAGGCACCGTACGGCCAGATCATGATGCGGGGCCGATGACCGGTATGGGTTTCGATCAGCCTGGTGTTCCTGGCCAGATCACTGCGCAGACGCGTCATGTACTCGGTGTCGTCTTCGTAGTGAAGACGTATCGGATCATGCACGCGGGTGATGGCTGCCGAGATCAGATTGCCCTGTGGATTGCTGAGTGCGCCCTTGTGCAGACTGTGCGAGTGCGAGGCAACCTCCACCAGCCCGGATTCAATCATCTCCCGGACCTGTGGCCAGGTCAGGAAGTTGTGGCGCGCCATCATGCGGTCACCATAAGGCACGTTTCCATCCGGTCCGGCTTCCAGCCATTCACCGACCAGACCGATCACTGCCGGGTAACCAAACAGCTTCAGCAACGGAAAGACGCGGGAATAGGTGCTGACGTATCCATCATCAAAAGTCAGCATGATCGATTTTGCGGGCAGCAACTGCCCCCCATTGCGGGCAGCCAGGACCTGATCGAAGCTCACGACGTGATAACCATTGGCCCGCAGCCATTCGAACTGGTCAACCAGATCCCGGGTATCCAGAGCCGCAAACTCGGGCCACGCGGCGAGCGTGCTGCGCAAGTCGTCACGAATATCGTGATAACACAGCACCCGAAAGCTGAGCCCGTCGTCGGCGTGGGTATCAACCTGCATGCTGGTTTTCAGCAGCACTTCCGACTGGTGTGTGGTGGCCTCTGATGCAGCGCAATGCAGCAGGCATACCGCCGCGAGGACGGTCACGAGGAGTAATTTCCAGTCAGTCATCAGAGCCGCCAGGTCAGGTTGAGGAAGAGCGACCAGCTTTTGTCGATTTCGCCATCGAACGCCTGCCGCACGTAGTCGACACCGTACTGAACGAATCGATAGTGGTTGATCTGCCACTCGTGTTCGTAACGCAGCGCCGTGCCAAATCGGGTCTGAAACCCTTGCTGCCAGTACCGTGATGTGTCTGCTTCCAGTCGATGCGTGAACGCCCGTTCGTACCGCCGCCATGGGGTCCACTCACTGATCAGGGCAAGCCCCAGTCCTTGATCCCGATCCGGGTTGAAATACTCGACATCCACCCGAGAATTGGCTGATGCAAACGCGCTGAGTCGGGAGGACAGTTTCCAGACAGGCCCGCTGATCCATCGCTGCCGCCACTGCGCATCAACCATCGCCCGATGATTGTGGTCACTGAATCGCAGATGGGTCATACCTGCCTGAAAACCGGTCGATTCGTTCAGTGAATAACGAATCCCGCTGCTGATTTCCCGTGCCTCGACGCCCGCAACGATGGCCTGCAGAGGAGCCGCATTGCTGTTGGAATCCAGATCAACCGACACGGTCCAGCTGTCACCTGGAAACCAGGACGTGCTCAATCGCACGCCAAGATCTGCCATCGTCAGATCATCCTGACTGACACGCACCCCGGCGCTGAACTGATCTGTCAGATATTCGCCGCCCATGCCGAAGCGCGTACGATCGGTAGATTCGCTGTCAAAACTGGCTGCGGAATGAAACGTGTGCGCATACACGCGCCATTGCGCCGGATCGGAGGCAGCATCCACAGGCGCCGAATAAAGACTGGACTCGACGGCAAAGTCGCTGTTGCCGCGCACTCCAGCACCGGTCGCGCTGCGACCACGGCGAGACTCCAGCACCAGTAACGGACGCTGATAGGCGCCTACCACCTGCTGCACACGTCGAACGGCAGGATTTTCCGGATACCCAGTAGTCAGCACGTCGTTGTAGGCGCGTGCACTGCGCAGATCGTTGACGGCGAGGGCGGTTTCCACTACGCCCACGGCAGCGTGCATGTTTGCCGGGTCATCAACGAGGATGGTGGTGTACACCTGTCGTGCCCGGCGGGGTTGGTCGCGCGCTGCCAGCAGATCTGCCTGGACAAGGCGGCCATCGAGGTTGAACGGTGCCGTCTGTACCAGCAGGTCGACCAACGCCTGACTCTGCCGTGGTTGATCTGCATACAGCCGCTGACGCGCTGCAGTAACCCTGGCAAGGGTGTACACAGCATTATCGATCTCGACACCCTTGAGACCGGGGTTGATCACCGGTGGCGTATCTCGGACCAGGTCATCGATCAACCGTCGAGCGGCGTCCGGTTCATTGGCATCGACATAAGCGTCAAACAAGGAAAACTGCCACTCCGGATCCGGATGGCCACCTTCCCGCTCCGTCAGTTGCAATGCCTGCAGAAGCAGGTCGCGCGCCATTTCCGGTTGTCGCTCATGCAGATACGCACCGCCCACCGCCGCCAGTGCATACGCCGGCAACTGAACACCACGTCGCTGCAGGTCCCCATGGAGAGCAATGGCCTCCCGCATGAGGACACGATCGTGGAGCACGATCAGACGGTCAAAGTCCGCGCGGTGGGCGGCGGCTAAACCATCGCGGTTCAATCCCGCAAATTGGGAGTCCAGTAACTCGCTCTGAGCCAACGCGGTATCAGTCGCTGCAAACCGACCAGGGCCAATGCCATCCCGAATCTCGACACCACCCCATCGAATGCGACGGCCGACGGCAAATTGCCGAAAACCCAGAAGCTCCTCCGCAGTGAACAGTTCTGGCGTGGCTACTGCATGCTGTTCTGCAAGCACCGGTGCGCCCAGTCTCAGCACGGTGAGTATGCGTTCTCGACGAGCCCCTCGATGCATCGGTTCCAGCTCGAGTACTGCGTCATAGACAATCAGCTGCGCGAGGAAATCCTCACACAGACCATGCACCCGGGCTTGCAAAAGCAACCACGGCAAGTCTGGCATCCGGAAGGGTCGAACCAGCCTGCCGTCCAGTACCGATTGGGCTTCAGCCAGATGACCGGCCTCGATCAGGGCCTGCAACGCTTCGGGACGAGTGAGCTCATCGGTTGTAACGGACTGCGTGCGGACAGACCTGGCCGGATCCGTGTTCGTGTTCGTGTTCGTGTTCGTGTTCGTGCGACATGCGAAAACGTTGGGTGCAATGGCCAGCAGCACGAGGAGTGGCAGACAGGTTTTCAGCATGACTTCATCCATCGGAAGGTGGTCACTGTGGGATTGACGCCAGATACGCACCGCCGTACTGCGCCGATTCGGGAGCATGCGGAAGCCTGACGCCGACGGTTGCGACTCCTATCCGGAGCGACGACAACGGTGTGATGGGATTCCCTGACCGGCATGGGTGGCAGCGTCAAATCGATGAGGTTGCGCGGACGGCTCTCCTTCAATTCACAGAAAAGCCCAACCAGTTCGATCAGCGTGGTGCCCGGTCGGATGGCGGGCCTGAGGAACTGCATGAATGCATGCGGACTACGCCGGGGCGTACAAGCGCCATGCATTTTTTCCCTGATGGTGAGATCTATTCGAGCTACGGATTCCATCGACTGAACTCCCTCGGGTTGGTTGATTGGGTACCTCGAATCAGCACAGGATTCGGTGGAGGAGAATATAAGGGATTTAATTCCCTTGTCAATATCAAAACAGTAAAAAAAGGGATTTTTTTCCCTATTTCTTTGCTATATGATCGGCGCCATGAGAAACCAAGCTCTCCAATGACGGCCACCAACGAGTCCTCGCTCCACGTATTGCGGGCTGTGGAACGCATCCTGCGGCCGCTCGCGCGGATTCTCTTGCGCAACGGAATCTCGGTGATGGCGATGGAAGAAATCGTGCGCAAGGCATTTGTCGACGTCGCCTTTGAAGAGTTCCGGATCCCCGGCAAGACCCAGACACTTGCGCGGGTATCCGTCATCACCGGGCTCAACCGGAAGGAAGTTGCCCGGCTCTACAACCTCCCTGACATCGAGGAATCCGACATCAGCAGCCGCAATCGTGCCGCCACAGTCGTGACCGCCTGGCTCTCCGATGCGACGTTTCATTCCAGCGCCGGTTATCCCCTGGATCTTGCAATGGGGGGCCCATCACCCAGTTTCACCGACCTGGTGAAACGCTACAGCGGTGACATGTATCCCAATGCAATTGCCGATGAACTGTTGCGACTCGGCGCTGTCGAGCGGGTAGAAGACCGACTTCGGCTGCTGAACCGTGGTTATGTTCCCAGCAAGGATCCGGACACCATGGTCGACTTCCTTGGCATGGACACGGCGGAGTTCATTGAAACCGTCGATCACAACATTCGTGCCCAGGACGACGGGCATCTGCTGCAATACAAGATCGTCTCGGACAACTTGAGACCGGCGGACATCGCGGAATTCAATCGTTACTCGCGGCTGGTTGTCCGCAATGCCCTGGAGCAGATCACTGACTGGCTGAACAGCCACGACCAGGGCAAGGATCGAACGGAAAACACTCCGCGTGGTGTGGCCGGTATCGGCTTCTATCACATCAACCGATTGCCGCCGCAAGGCACTCTCGACAACCAACCAGACCCGGACGCGACTCCAGACGCGCCCACGAACAATGAGGACTGAACGATGCGAACTTCACGACTGATCCCGGTCGGCTTGCTGTTGCTGACCCTGATCGCCTGCGGTGGCGGTGGTTCAGGTGGAGGTTCAGCAACACCTCAACCCGGTGGCGGTACAACAAACGGTGGCACGACCACGGGAGGAACGACCACGGGCGGTGTGACTACGCCCGGGCCTGGTACCTTCGATCTGTCGGGTTCGTTGGCACCTGGTGGGGTGGAAGTCGGAGTGAGTGGTTCGGTGGCGGGTGTGTCGCTCGACGTCCAGGGTAGTGGAACCGGTGCTCCGGCATTCATGTTCGGAGACATCCAGGCCTTTGGCAGCATCATTCTGAATGACGTTGAGGTGGAAACGGACAATGCCCGCTTTGTGATCGAGGGCAATACCGGTTCGCAGGACGATCTGAAACAGGGTCAGCAGGTGCTGTTGCTGGCTGATCAGAACGTGGCCAACGCTGCCAGCGTCCATTACCGTGCCAACGTGAAGGGGCTGGTTACGGCGGTTTCTGTGACCAGCTTCGAATTTGGTACCGCCACGCTGACGGTACTTGGACAGACTGTGCGGACCGATTCCACCACAGCCTACTCCGATGTTTCCCTCTCGGCTGTGGCAGCGGGCCAGCTGCTTGAAGTCAGCGGTACGCTGAATGCATCCGGCGAAGTCCTGGCGAGCTTCATTGAACGCAAGACGTCACTCCAGGAATACAAGGTGATGGGCAGAATCAGCGGCGCTACATCGACCACATTCACCATTGGCGCACTCACGGTAGACCACTCCGCCGCAACCTTGGCGAACCTCTCGCGAAGTCCCGCGAATGGTGACATCGTTGAAGTCAAAGGGGATGTCGCCGGATTCACCGCACCAGGCCGGTTGAGTGCTACCCGGGTCGAACGACTGCCGGTGCTCGGCGTTGGTACTTCTGTTCAGGCCCGCTTCGAGGGATTCATCAACGGCCTGCGATCTGCGTCTGATTTCACGGTTCAGGGTGTAAAGGTGATCACCAATGGCGCAACCACTTACGTCAACGGCACGGCTTCGAGTCCCGCTCCTGGGGTCAAGGTACAGGTCGTCGGCACGTCGCAGTCCGATGGCAGCATCCTCGCCCAGAGTGTGACGATCCAGCCCACTGAAGCGATTCGTGCGGAGGGGCCGGCGGAGGCGATTGATCTCACGAGCCGCACGGTCACCGTATTGGGCGTGCGATTTGCACTACGCGCGCTGACGGACCTCGAGGACGACAGCGACGCCGATGTGGTGCCTCTGACGCTGGCTGATCTGGGTATTGGCGACTATCTCGAGGTGCGAGGGTACCTGGATGGTTCTACGGTCGTAGCCAGCGAGATTGCCAGGGACGATCCTGTGAACAGGGCACGACTTCGTGGACCGGTCACCGCAGAAAATGCAGCCGGTGGAACGCTGGATATCCTCTCGGTGGAGATCACCGGCCAGGCTGGCGTCACCCAGTATCAGGCGAGCGACGACACTGGCATCACGCAGGCACAGTTCCACGACACCATCGGTGTCGGCAGTTTTGTACGTGCGCGATGGAACAATTTTGTCAGCACCGGTCAAGTGGCCGACGAACTGGAAATCGAGGATTGAACGATAGCCGGCCACCCGGTGCTTCCGGTGGCCGGCAGCCTCGTTCCAGTCAGGTACCCGGGCGAGGGATCAGGGAGATGCCGGATGAGAGCCTGACGATCTATCCGGGGAGTTCCCTCGTGATTCCCTGCCTTCCGGCGCGCACGATGCACCCTGCCTCATGTCGTTGCCTGGACTGCCGCAACTCGCGAAAGGGCGCCGGAGAGTGCGTTCCTCCAGATACGCACTCGCTTGGCTGCAGCCGCCGTCAGTCAGTTGACTATGTCGCCCAGATTGATGAGCTGCGTTTCCCCGCTGTTGTCATTGATGCCATCATTGTCGTTGATGATCCAGACGTCACCGCTCAGTGTGACCGTGGAACCTTCGATTTTCTCGGGAACCAATCCGCCTGTTGCCGTAAGATCACCTTCGACCAGGAGGTCACGCACCAGGGTCTTCGTCAGCGTCGCGCCATCGGCAAGCCCGCTTGCATCAATTCTGTACAAGCGTTTGATGCGGGCATCGGGACCCGCCTGGTTGTCCCGCTCGACGACCAGGAACTCACCATCTCCCAGCGCCGTCAGGTCGGAAAGACCTACCCAGCCCCCATTGGGTGAAGTCGGCGTGTCCAGGGGGTAGTGCAGGAAGGTCCAGGTTCCGGCAACGGAATCGAAAACACCAATCCGCGCCGTGGAGTCAGGATCATTGAGTACTGCCCAGCGTCGTTGAAACGCGACATAAACCAGATTGCCGTCTTCCGCTACACCTTCGAAGCCAAATCGGAACTGTCCCGCATTCACCGCATCGGGAAGTGTCACGACCCTCTCGATCACGCCCGCGGCCGTCGTCTTGATCAGAAAGTTGCGGCTGAGGATCGGACGCCCTGCTTCTGCAGCAGTTGCGGATCCGTTGCCTTCTGAGGCTACCCAGAATCCGCCGTCACCGGACTGGGCGACACCTTCGGGGTCGATGTTGACCGTCTTGTCATCG
The DNA here is from genome assembly GCA_041752315.1 of Pseudomonadales bacterium. Lineage (GTDB taxonomy): Bacteria > Pseudomonadota > Gammaproteobacteria > Pseudomonadales > Azotimanducaceae > SYFY01. Next base: position 125,006 of record JBGSHJ010000067.1, on the reverse strand, counting down.
TTGATCAGCAGGTCAAGATCGATCGAATCGAAGACCTGGGCGCGAGTGGCATCAGCTGCCGGTGTAGCCGGATTGGCGATCGCGATCGTAGGGATGGCTGCAAAGACATCGTTGGTATCGAGCAGCTTGATCTCGTTGATGAGTGAGACTGGTTTTGTTTGCAGATCAAGTGTGAATATCCGATTCTGGGCATAGAAGCTGTCCTCGACGGCATAGAGCAGGTTATCCGCCGCATTGTCCCGGGCGAGACCTGACATCGCGCCCCATGGAATCGGTGTCCCATCAATCCGGTCAGTCGAGGCAACGCTAGGGTACGTGGGTTCCTCCAGTGCGTAACGGTATATGTTCAGCCCGCCACGGAACGCTGTTGCCCGGTCATCGAGTTCACTGGCGACAACCAGGAGATTGCGAGCGGGTATGGCAATTACGCCCTCTGGCGACAGTGCCGTCGGCAACGACTGCACATGCTGCGGATTTGCAGGATCGTTGATGTCATAGACCAGCGTCAGACTTGATCGTTCGGAATTGACGAACAGGTAGCGGTTGCCTCCGAAGTTGGCCGCCTCGACGTTTTCCGGTTCGTTACCCTTGGAATCCGAACGTCGATCGTTGTAGTGGCCTATACGAGCGGCGACGTGTTCCAGTTCGCTGCCTGCCTCGAACACGACGTTTCCGTTCCGGTTGAATACCGTAAACCCTCTCGAACCACCATCGAGATCGCCCTCGTCTGCCGTCGCGAACAGCTGATCGTTGAGCCAGGCGACACCATCCGGTTCGCGAAGGACACCGGCGAGATTACTGGTCTGCACAACGCGGTTCGGACGCTCGTCGAGTTCATCGACCTGCGACAGATCGGTGGTCCCTGCACTGAAATCGTCGATCACTGTTGCAGTCGCCATATCGATCAACGCGATGTGGTTGTTTTCCTGCAGTGTCACCACCGCCACGTTGTCCTCGTTGATGTCCACATACTCCGGTTCCGCATCATTCGGATAGAGCATTCCCGGGAAGTTGAGGTTGACGGCCGCTGTGGTCCATCCAGCCGGCGCACCTGTGAGGTTGACGACAACCAGGAAACCCGCCGGTAGTTGCTCGGGCGCTCCGGTGCCAAGATCCTCATCGCGCTGGTTTTCGATGACTACGGCAGCGAAGCGTCCATCCGGGCTGACCGCAACGGAGTCGGGTTGGCCGCCAACATCGATGTTGCGGATCACCGTCTGCGTGGCCACGTCCACAACGGCAAGATTGCCCGAGGGATTGACAAAGTCGGGGGAGGTATTCACCCCCACCAGCGCAAATTCACCCAACACTGCTACTGAGGTAGGTTCGCCACCCATCGCGAGAAAGCCCAATGGATCAGGCTGTTCAGGGTCCGTGATGTCGACAAAGCCGATCTGTTCGCCGGGACTGTCCGTGTAGATGAGCGTCAGGCCGTCGGAACTGGCCGCAACGATTTCCGCTGCGGTCACGACATCCGAATCACAGTCGGCGTCGAGTTGACGACAGGAAGGAAAGGTGGCGATTCGCACAAATTTCCTGGCCGAGTTCGGCGTGCAGACGGCCGATCGTTCTGTCACCTCGTTACTGTCCAGCACGCTGTCACGATCCAGATCGCGTCCGGATTCGATCGCCGTTCCACCCTGCGGGCACTGCGCACTGCCCACCGCAAGCGGCCGCTGGACCGTCAGGCTGTTCAGCCCATCTGCGCCGTTGGTGCCACTGGCTCCAGGTGCACCGGATGTGCCATCGCGACCGTCGTCGCCTTCGCAACCGGCCATGGCCAGCACAATCATCGCTGGCAGTACCAGCTTCCTGAATGACTCCACGTGTTCGTCCTCAAATTATTGTGTTTTCGGAATTCGGGAGGCTGCACAAGTGCTCTGCGTCAAGCCGGTTCCAGCACCGAAAAAAGTGAGGTCAGGTTCCAGCTTCCCCGAATGGATCGTTATAGGCAGCGCCCACTACAGATGTGTGACTGTTCCTGCGTCTTGTTCACGCGTCTGTCATAAAACACGCCAGACCCTTGGCGCCCTCAGGTAACCAACCGCAACGGTCACACCGGATACCCTGCGGGCACGAAGTTGACTTGTCGGGAATTCGTGGCAGCCTTCGACACTGCAAACCCCATATCGGGACACGCGAACGATCCGTCATCCGGATGGCGTTCGCGCAGTCCCACTGCGAACCGCCTGACAGGCACGGAACGGGCATGAGTGTGGGTATTGTCAATGCGACCGATCGGTCCCTGCCGGTTATTGCGGTTGACTTCCCCTTGCGGGGTGAGTGGGTCGCGGCCAACACCCCCGCCGAACGTGTGCCGAGCCACGGTACGAACCAGCTTGGTCAGCGTTTTGCCTACGACTTCCTGCGCATAGACCGACAGAGTCGAGGATGGAAATTCCACCGCAAGCCGGTGCTGCGATCGCTCCTGCTGGGTGCTGCGCTGGAGGACTGCCTCGGGTGGTCTGCACCGATCCACTCACCGTTCTCCGGCACCGTCATCGCGGCGGAAGACGGCGTTCCCGAACGCAACCCTGTCTATCTCCCAAGGGATCTGGCGTTGGTTGTCAGGAACGCCTTCACCTTCGATCCGCAGGGAGGTGTGGCGGCCCTCAGGTCAGTCGTTGGCAATCATCTCATCCTTCGCAAGCACGATAGTGACGTGTTTGCACTGCTTGCACACCTGCGCACCGGTTCAATTGGCGTGGTGACAGGACAGACGATCCAGACAGGCCAGGAACTGGCGCAGCTCGGACACTCTGGCAACTCGACCGCACCACATCTGCATTTTCAACTGATGGACGGGCCAGACCTGCTGGAGGCGAGCGGATTGCCGTGTTGTTTCCTCCAGTATGAGGCTCTGCGGGGCAGTTCGTGGCAACCCGTAATCAATGGAATGCCAGGCAAACGCGAATTCATCCGGACTTGAGTAAAACGGTTGTACTGAGGGGAATTCCAGACGCTTTGCAACCCGGCGAATCGCCGCTTTCGCCGGACACTGCGCATCCATGGGCTGGACAGAGGTGGAGAAGCTCACTGCCTTCGGGGGGAGGACCTGAAGCGGCTTGCACCCGGATCACTTGCTGAATAGAGTCTGCCAGCGATTCACAACCAGGCGGTGGCATGGCAAACGTACGCGACGAATACATCGAGATGCGCGGTCTGCGCTTTCATTTCAGGGACTGGCCTGCCCAAAAACAAGGATCTGGCAACCTGGTACTGCTGCACGGTTATACCGGTCACGCCCGCTCATGGGACGCTTTCGCCGAGGCGATGTCGGCGAAATATCGGGTGCTGGCGCTGGACCAGCGTGGACATGGCGAATCCGGTTGGGCGGCTGCCGATGCCTATGGCACCGACGAGATGGTGAAGGATCTGGAATCGTTTGTGTCAGCGCTGGGGCTTGCACGATTTGCGCTGCTTGGTCTTTCCATGGGCGGTCTGGTCTCCATTGGCTACGCCGGGAAACAACCTGCTGAACTGGACCGGTTGGTGATTGTCGATATCGCACCGTCGCTGGCACGAAGTGGCCTGTTGAAGATCCAGAATAACGTTACCGGCACAGACGTGTTCGACTCCGTTGATGACGCTTTTGCTCAGGCGCGACGATACAATCCTGTGCCACCGGAAGCACACCATCGACAGCGGGTGGTGGACTCGCTGATGCGGACAGAAGCCGGTCAGTGGACATATCGATACGACCGTGCGTTACGTGCAGGTGGGCCACCAAGAGCGCGCATGAGCGAAGAGGAAGGCTGGCGTCGGGTCGCAAGCATCGACGTGCCCACGCTGCTGGTTCGAGGCGAAAACAGCGATATTCTCGATCGTGAGGTCGCCGACAGGATGATCAGTACCCTGCCGGAAGGGCGGCTTGTGGAAGTGGCCGGGTCCGGACATCCGGTACCCCTCGACAAACCCGAGGAGTTTCTCGCAGCAGTGCGCGGGTTCCTCTAGGGCAGGAACCCGCAACGCAAGAAGCGTTCACTGGTTGGCGACGGTTTCACGCCACGATACGCACCGGCATTCGCGAATAGCCGTTCACAAAATTCGATTCCACTCGCTCAACGGTGCCTGTGATCTCGATGCGCTTCCACCGGGCAAGGATTTCCTGCCACAACACCCGCATCTGCATCTCCGCCAGTCGCATGCCGAGACAGCGGTGGATACCGAAGCCAAACGAGATGGTGCTGCGAGCGTTCGGCCGCGTGATGTCGAAGGCATCACCATCGGGGAAGACGCTCTCGTCGCGATTCCCCGAGTAGTACCACATCACTACCTTGTCGCCCTTCCGGATGACGCGACCGGCGATCTGATGGTCCGCGACCGCGGTACGGCGCATGTGAGCCAGCGGTGTCTGCCAGCGCACCACTTCGGAGACCATGTTGTCGATGAGCGAGTGATCCGCGCGCAAGCGCTCGAGCTGTTCCGGAAACCGGTGGAACGCATTCACGCTGCCGCTCATCGTGTTGCGAGTCGTGTCATTGCCCCCGACGATCAGCAGCATCAGGTTACCGAGGAACTCATGATCAGGCTGATCGCGCGTGACCGCATCCTGCGCGAGCATCGTCACCAGGTCGAGCTTCATCGGACCCTCGCGTCGGGCCTGCTTGAGCCGCTTGAAGTACGCCAGGCACTCGAGCAATTCCGAAACACGCTGTTCCTGGGTTCCAACGATAGGCGAACCCGCTTCGGCGGTGGTGACGTCGGACCACCGGGTCAGCTTGCGGCGGTCTTCAAACGGAAAATCGAACAGCGTGGCCAGCATCATGGTCGTCAGTTCGATGGACACGCTGTCCACCCAGTCGAACTCCTCTCCAACCGGCAGAGAGTCCAGCAACGTCTGTGTGCGCGAGCGGATCAGGGTTTCGAAACTGGCCAGGCTTTGCGGCGCGACGATCCTGTTCACCGCCTTGCGCTGCGGTCCATGCTCCGGCGGGTCCATCGTGATGAAGCTTTTCACGAAGAAGTCGGAATCCTTGTCCCCCACGATGGCATCGTCGATCATGATTCCGCCGAGAGTTGAATCCGACGCGAATACCTGATGGTTCTTGTCGACCGCCATGATGTCGCGGTAACGGGTGATGGACCAGAACGGACCGTACGGACTTGTGGCACAGTAATGCACCGGATCCTCGGCACGCATGCGCTCGAAGATCGGCAGGATCGCATCCTGCGCAAATCGTTTTGGATCCGCCGGATTCAGAGTCTCCGGCAGGCTTCGCAACACGGTGGCTTCGCTCATCGCTCTCTCCAGTTGAGTCTCCGGAGCCCAAGATTACCAGTAACGCGCAGGAATAACCGGCGCCGGACGGATGTCAGCTGCCCATCAGCCACGTCGCCAGCGCCTCGACGGGCGAAGTCAGCGACAGCAGATAAACGATCATGCGAACCGCAACTACAAACCCGGCAATCGTCCACGTCGCCCGATGAACATGACCCAGTGTGCGCTGGTCATGCAACGCAATGATGCCAACAAAGGCCAGTTGCACGAGGCCAATGGGAATGTCCGACCAGCCGATCATCAACGGCATTGGCAGGATGCGCCCCAGTGCAGGTTCGAGAATGATGATCGTCGCCCCGATCATCAGCCGCCGGTGCCAATCCGTCGCCTGTCGCTGCCGGATCGCCGCCATGACCAGCAGCCCGAAAACGATCGGTTCGACCGCGACCAACGCGAGAAAGTAGGGCCCGGTGAAGAAGGCCGGGAAGCGGTGCAAAACCAGCGATGCAACACCGGTGTAGAGACCCAGCGCAACGATCAGAGTGGCGAGTGCCGCACCATACCAGCCGAGCTGTCGATGCAGGGCCAGATTGCCTCGTGCCACGAGCGTCGGCTGGATGACCAGAAGCCCAAGCCAGCCGAGCATCGCCACGCCATGCAGATGGACCCAGAAGGGCGCACTCATCGGATCGACGAGGCCACGGAGTGCAAATTGCAGGAAGCCGAACACAATCAGGACAGCGAGACCCAATGCCATCCTCTGCCAGAAACGATCCGTGCGAATCGCGCCTTCTGCCATGGTGACCATGCCCTGCCCCCGTTCGCCGCAACAAAAGCAGACTACCTTAGGAGACTGCGCGGCAGAAGGCGTCGGTGCGAGGCGAGTGACAATTCGAGACCCGCCGCGGGTCCCTGGCTGGTGTACTCTGGGCTGGGTGCGATGAGGACTAAGCGCGTTGATTCAATACGGATACATGACATGAACTGGGATGCCATTGGCGCGCTGGGCCAGATGCTTGGGTCGATTGCGGTGTTCGTGACCCTTGGCTACCTGGCGGGACAGGTTCACTACGCCCGAACCGAGACCAGGCGCGCACTCAGCCAGGGGCGCGCCGAGGCTGCCCGGGACATTCTGGCCAGGCAAACCCTGGATCGGATCAACAGCGCCTACCTCCGGGCCGAGGCTGCGCTGGGCGGAAGCCATTCCCCGTTCATGACAGCTCTGATCGAACGGACAGGACTCACCGAGGAAGAGGCAAGCCTGCTGCACTGGACTCAGTACTCCTGGTGGATCTATCGTCTCCAGATCATCCCCATCGTCGACGAGCTGACGCCGATGGAAAGGGGATCCTTCGACTCATCGCTGGCCGCAAACTACGGTCTGCCAGGCGTCCATCGACTGTTCTACGAAACACAGATCAAGCCCTTTGCGCATCCGGATGCGATCCGTTACGTCGAGGACCTGCTGGCCAAGTCGACACTTCCGCTCCAGCAGAATCAGGTGGCCCAATAAACAGTCCGGCGGACTGAAATGGAACTTGTTGCAATCACTGTTGACCACCCTTGCGACGGGCCGCCGCAACCTCGGACTCCGACACGACCAGAACATCGTCACCCCAGGTATTGGAAATGAACGCGATGATCGAAACGATTTCCTTGTTCGTCAGGTAGTCCAGGGACGGCATCAGCGGAGCGGTCCCATCGGCTGAGTCGACAGCGTGGCGGCTACGCCCATCGAGGATCGTCTGAATCAACAGGGAGCGGTCAGCCAGGAGGTCGTCATTGTGCAGCGACGGATACAGCGCACCTTCACCGTAACCGTCCGCCTTATGGCAACGCTGGCAGTTCTCTGCAAAAACCAGCGCACCGAGCCCGATGTTGTTGCGGGTCTCCCGCTCCGACGCCACACCGGCGGGAACATGCGCCAACACCACAAGAATCAGGGGCGCACCAAGCGCCACTCGTAGAATGCCAGCCATCGTGCTATTCATTACCTTGCTCAACCTGTGCAGCATCGGGTCTGGATGATGGTACTCCAGCCCATCGCTCGCAGGTTACCTTCTCTACGCGACGGGTTCCCGGGAAAAAACATGAACAAGATGATCCTGCTGATACTGCTGTGCATCGTCAATCTGACCACCCAGGCCTTTGCGGCCGACCTGAAAGTGGGTGACGTAGCCCCCGACTTCGAACTATCCGCCTCGGACGGCAAAACCTACCGCCTGGCCGACTTCAAGGGTCGCCAGGCCGTCGTGCTCGCCTGGTTCCCGAGGGCATTCACTTCCGGTTGCACGATCGAGTGCAAATCGCTCGCCGAAAACGGCGATCTCATCAGGGCCTTTGACGTCACCTATTTCATGGCCAGTGTGGACAGCATCGAAGGCGAGCAGGGCAACGCCGCGTTTGCCAAGGCGTACAACGCGGACTTTCCGATACTCGGCGACCCCACCCGGAAGACTGCACAGGCTTACGGCGTGCTGAGCGCAGCCGGGTATGCCAGCCGTTGGACCTTTTACATCGACAAGGCAGGGTTCGTGTCGTTTATCGACAAGGACGTGAACGCACATCTGGCGACCTCCGCGCAGTTCATGGCGCAGAAACTGGGTGAGCTGGCCGGTGACAGACGACAGGCACAATAAACCGGCCATAGATCGTTCACCGACACATCAAGCATCGCGCAGGCAAGACCCATGGCTGACCTCGATCTCGCAAACCTCTCCATCAGTCGCGCCGCACGTGCGCTGCAGGCAAGGGAGATCTCACCACTCGAACTCACGGACGCGTATCTCAAGCGTATCGCCGAGCTGAATCCGCGTCTCAATGCCTATCTCACCGTTACCGCCGAGCGAGCTCGAGAAGATGCGCGGCGCGCTTCCGAAGAACTGGCCAACGGCAAGTCCCGCGGACCATTGCACGGCATACCGATCGCCCACAAGGATCTTTACGAGACCGCCGGCATCCGCACCACCGGTGGCGCGAAGATCCACGCCGCCCACATACCCGACACAGACTGCACCGTGGTCCGCAAGCTGCGGGAAGCTGGAACGGTGCTGCTCGGCAAACTCAATACACACGAGTATGCGTATGGCGTCACCACGAACAATCCTCACTTCGGGCCAACCCGCAATCCCTGGAATCTCGAACGCATTCCAGCCGGATCGAGTGGCGGCTCCGGCGCCGCAATCGCCGCAGGACTGGCCGTCGCCACCACCGGGACCGATACCGGGGGCAGCATCCGCATGCCTGCCTCGGTATGTGGCGTGGTTGGTCTGAAGCCGACCTATGGCCGTGTCAGCAAGGCAGGGGTGTTGCCGCTCTCTTACCGCTTCGATCACGCCGGACCCATCACGCGAACCGTGGAAGACGCCGCGTTGATGCTGAACGCCATCGCCGGTTACGACGCCGCCGACGCCACCAGCGTGCGTGTGCCTGTAGGGGACGCAACAGCCGACCTGAATGCTGGTGTACGTGGACTGCGTGTCGGTGTACCGCGTGGTTATTTCTTCGATCATCTCGAAGACGGAATTGCCGAATCGATTGAATCCGCTCTGGCCGAACTGCGACGGCTCGGAGCCGAAATTCGTGATGTCGAACTGCCGGGTGTCGATGAAGGTGTCATGGGAGTGTTCGGCTTTGTACTGGCCGAAGCCCAGGAAATCCACGCGCAGGCCATGCGCACCCGCATGCAGGATTTTGGTCCGGATCTGCAGGCACTGCTCGGTAGCATGGCGCCGCCGGTTGCAGCGCTCATGTCCGGAATACGGGCCTGCGATGCGCTGACCGTCCACGTGCGGAAACTGCTCGAATCCGTTGACGTGCTGGTTACGCCAACCACACCACTCGCAGCGGCGTTGATTGGTCAGGACACGGTGAGCTACGGCGGCATCACGGGTGACATCGTGTTGGCCATGATTCGATGCACTGCACCGTTCAATGCCACGCATCTGCCAGCGCTGTCGCTGCCCTGTGGTTTCACGCGCAATGCCCTGCCCATCGGAATGCAGATTGTGGGCCGGCCGTTTGACGAAGCGATGGTGCTGCGGGTCGGCCATGCTTATGAACAGGCAACGGACTGGCATCTGCGGAAACCGGCGCTGTAGTCGTGCGTTCGGATCAACGCCGGTGCAGAAAATCGGCGTCGCGTGGTGCCTGCCTGTGAAGCGTTCCATCTGAAATCACGCTTCAGGAATGCGGTAAGCGGCTCCCAAACTCGGACAGGTCCCGCTATTCTCTCGATCCACGCGTCACCTCCACATTGCCGAGGAGTCCTTATGCCCACGTTGGTCCGCCCGGACGGTACCCGGATCTTCTACAGGCTGGTCGGCAAAGATACGGGCAAACCGCCACTCGTGCTGGTGCATGGCTGGTGTTCCAATCACGAGCACTGGATTCACCAGACGACGTTTTTTCGGCGCAACCATCGTGTGCTGCTGATCGACCGTCGTGGTCATGGCCGCTCAACCACCTCCGGCACAGGTCACGATGTGGCGACGCACGCAGCGGATATCCTCGCGGTGACCAGGGCAGCCATGCTGAAGGGAGTGGTCGTCATCGGCCACGCTGGCGGCGGGCCGGGCACGCTTGAGTTCATCCGCGCAAACCCCAGACTGGTGAAGGCCGGTGTGCTGGTGGACGCCTTCTTCTACACCCAGCCGAAGTTGAATGATCCGGTTTCCCCGTTCAGTTCTCTGGTAAAAGGGATGATCAACCAGTTGCAGGGGTCGAAATCGAAGTCATTCTTCAACGCAACATACTCGGGCTACTTCGACAAGCGCGGCGACCGCATCGCCAATGCGAGAGCAGTGGCGGAAGCGGCGACCACACCGATCGCCGTGAAAATCGCAGAACTCGAGGGATTGCTCGTCGACGTTGCCGCGATCTGCGATGGAATCGCGCAGAAGGTACTGTGGCTGACGGCAGCAGGCGCGGATCAGGGGTTCATCCGCAGCCACCTGAATCAGGTGACCTTTGGTCAAGTGGTCGGCGCCGCCCACTTCCCGCACTTCGAGCAACCGGCGCAAACCAATGCGATGATCGAGGCATTCATTGAACGCCTGTGAGTGGCGGCTGTGCGCGGAGCCTGGTCGGCACATCGATGAGCCCACGAAGCGGTGCACGCGCGCATGGCAAATCCACCGCTCCATGCCGGTACGGGTGCCGGCACAACAGGAGGGTTGAAGCAGGCATGGCAGTCACTTTTGAAGACGTGGTGTCAGCTGCATTGCAGTTGCCGGAAGTTACCGAAAGCACCTCATACAACACGCCCAGCCTGAAGGTCAAAGGGAAGGTCATGGGTCGCCTTCGCTCCGAAGCGGAAGGCGCACTGGCCTTGCGCTGCGATTTCCTGGATCGGGAAATGCTGATGCAGGCGGACCCGGCCACCTTCTTCATCACCGACCACTACAAGGACTATCCCATGGTGTTGATCAACCTGGGCGCCCTGCGCCCGGGTGCGTTGCCCCAGCTTCTGGAAGCTGCGTGGCGGCTCGTCGCGCCCGTGCGTCTGCAACAGGCCTTCGATGATCAGGTGTCGGGGCCGACAAAAAACCAGGTCCCGCCAGCTCGTAAACCCTTGAGGATCTCTTCAGGAAAAAGTCGAGACAAACCCAAGGCATGATCGCCGTCAGACACCGCGCCCGACCAAGGTGATCAGCTGAGGTCGAAGAGCAGAATCTCTGCGCGCTCTGCCGCTGAAAATTCGATTCCGGTTTCACCGCTGACAGACGCGCCATCACCGGCCATCAGCTTTTCGCCATTGACCGCAAGCGCACCGCGCGCAACCTGTATCCAGGCTTTGCGGCCGTTCGCCAGAACATAGGAAACCTGGTCTGCTCCATCGAGTATCGCTGCGTGAATCAGCGCATCCTGGTGAATGGTCAACGAACCCGAGCGCCCGTCCGGTGAAGCGATCAATCGCAGATGTCCTCGTTTTTCTGCCGCCGGAATCCGCATCTCCTCATAACCCGGTTCCACGCCCAGGACACTGGGTTCGATCCAGATCTGCAGAAAGTGGACCGGGTCCACCTGTGAGGCGTTGAATTCACTGTGGCGTACACCGCGACCGGCACTCATGCGCTGGACATCACCAGGACGGATCACCGAGCCATTCCCCAGACTGTCCTTGTGCTCAAGTGCGCCATCGAGCACATAGGTGATGATTTCCATGTCACGATGGCTATGCGTGCCAAACCCTCCCCCGGGCTGCACGGTGTCATCGTTGATCACACGCAGATCGCCGAAGCCCATGTGCTGTGGATCGCGATACTCGGCAAACGAAAATGTATGCCACGAGTCCAGCCATCCCAGACTGGCATGACCACGTTCCTTGCCCCTGCGCAGAGTCAGCATGCTGTTGCCCTCAGACAAACACTTCGTCGAACAGCTGACACATGGCTGCCCAGGATCGTCGTTCGGTCAACGCGTCGTAGGCAATTCCAGGGAGATTGAAGTTCGCCGCAGCAGGATTGGTGAAACTGTGCTGAATTCCGCCGTACAGGACCAGTTGCCAATCGGCTTTTGCCGCGGTCATCTCTGCGACAAAAGCATCGCGCTGTGCCGGAGGAACTATCGGATCATCCGCACCGATCAATGCCAGGATTCTGGTCTTCATGCCTTCGCGCGCAGGTGCAATCGTGCCAAGCCCAGCATGGAACCCGACTGCTGCCAGCAAGGGGACACCCGCACGTGCCAGCTGGAACGACATGGTTCCACCAAAACAGAAACCGATGGCGGCAACCCGACTCGCATCCGCTTCCGGGCGAGCCAGCAGGATATCGAGGCCGGCATTGCCGATGGCGACGATTCGCTCCGGCGCTGCACTCAATTCCATGATGTGTGCCATCATCCTGTTGCGATCGACTTCCTGTCTGCCACCTCCTACGTAATCCAGCGCAAAGGCAATGTACCCAAGCTCTGCGAGTCGCCGGGCATAATTGCGCGCTGTGTCGTCCTGGCCAGGCCCTTCATGGCACACCAGCACCGCCGGGCGCTTGTGAGTCCCCTCACCCGTGCACAGCGTACCCACCATGTCGCGACCATCAGCCTGGTAATGAATCACTTCGGTTCGCATGAACTCGTCGCCACTGTTTCGAAGTCACGAGAATGCGACGTCAACAATGCGATGACAAGTCCGGTCGGCTGAACATCAGACTTCGATGCCATCTCCCGGCACTTCGACCATCCGAGGGATGACGCAAGGCAGACAGATCGTTATCCTGCTTCCGCGCTTTGTCTACGGGCCATGCATAGCCGCGGGTCTGCAGTCCACCTCCAGCTTATCCGGGTGATCGTCAGCCCACGTTTGGCGGCTTCCCGGTCTTTTCATCGAGTCGAAAAGTCCATGGATCGCAGGTTGCCAGAAACTGCAGGCGAGCGGCGTCCAGAGACGACCGACGCGTCCCCTCGCAGTCCGTTGCGACGCCTGTGGCCTTACCACACCCGTTACCGGCTGCCCTTCTGGGGGTCTGTCACACTGCTGTTGTCTGCACGCTCCCTGGACGCCCTGATTCCCCTGTTCCTGCGTGACAGCATCGATGCGATCCACGCCGCCCAACCGCGCATCTCGACGGGCGACCTGATGGCGAGTGATGCCCAGGCGATGCTGCTGCTGCCTGCACTCGGCATACTGGCGTGTGTCGTCGTCCGGCTGGTGGCGCTGGCCAATGCCCGTCGGATCATCCGCCGTATCGCCGTGTATGTTGCCTACGACCTGCGTAAACGCGTCTACTCGCATCTGCAGCTGCAGGGGCCCGGATTTTTCGCCCGCAATCCCACCGGCGATCTCATGGCCAGGGCCATCAACGACATCTCTCTGGTTCGCGAGTTCATCGGCTCCGGTGTACGGACCATGCTCGTCAACATCACCATCGCGGCGGTCGGTGTCATCGCCATGGTCTCGCTGGCACCGCTGCTGACAGCAATCCTGTTACTGCCGCTCCTGCCCATAGGAATCGTCGGCTGGTTCGCCGCCAGGCAGGTTTTTGAACGGTCGATGCGTGTTCAACAGGGATTTTCCGACCTCTCCGAACAGGTTCAGGGCAACCTGTATGGAATCCGCACCGTGCAGGCGCTGGTCCAGGAACAGCACGAAATCCGACGGTTCGATGCGGTCAGCGACGAATACAACGCACGGTTCCACGCGCTGGTTCGGCTGAATTCGTTCATCAGCGCCATCATGCCCTGGATGGCGGCATTTTCGACCGTCATCATTCTCGGGTACGGCGGCAGTCTGGTTCGTGATGGAACACTGAGCCTCGGCACGTTCACCGCCTTTTTTTCCTATGTCGGGATGGTGCTCTGGCCTGTACGCGAAATCGGTCAGATGGTAACGCTCTGGCAAAGGGGCGCATCGGGTACACAACGCCTGTTCCAGATACTGGATTCGATGCCTGAAGTTGTCGATAGTCCAAAGGCGGATGCACCGGTGCGGATCAGGGGCGAACTGTCACTCAATGGCCTGAGCTATCGCTACCCTGGTATCGGTTATGACGCACTCTCCGGAGTCGATCTTTCCATTCCGCCTGGCGAAACCGTGGCCATCATGGGCAGAGTGGGTGCAGGCAAGACGACGCTTCTCAACTGCTTCGTCAGATTGCTCGATCCACCGGTTGGCACATTGCGGGTGGACGGCGTTGATATTCGTGACTATCCCCTGGAACAGTTGCGCAGACAGATCGTGCTGGTACCACAGGATCCCTTTCTGTTCGCTGAACTGTTGCGGCACAACCTGAGTTACGACGATCCGGCACGACCGGATGAAGAAATCTGGGAAGCTGTCGAAGATGCCGATCTGCTGACGACCGTCAGATCCTTTGAAGAGGAACTGGATACGCTGGTGGGCGAACGTGGTGTCACCCTGTCTGGCGGACAGAAGCAGCGCAGTACGCTGGCTCGGGGTTTGATACGCAATTCGCCCGTGCTCATCCTTGATGACTGTTTCAGTGCTGTCGATACCCAGACCGAAGAACAGATTCTCGAACGCCTGTTTGCGGCACGACACGGCAAGACAACGCTGCTGGTCACCAATCGGGTATCCACCGCACGGCATGCGGATCGCATCGTGGTGATCGAGGAAGGGAAAATCTCCCAGCTCGGCAGTCATGATGCGCTGATGGCGAGCGAAGGCTGGTACGCAGAACTCGATCGCATCCAGAAACTCAGGTTGCAGGCCGGACTGCACGAGGCAAAGACTGCCGAAACGTCAACGAGTGCGCAGCCATGAATGTGGACACCAGCGCAGCTTTGTCCTCCGCTGCCACGAAACGCGACTACGGTGTGTTTGACGCGGAGATTGCGGGCAAGGCACTCGACGCACAGTTGCTCAGGCGACTGTTCCAATGGGTGACACCCCATCGAAGGACGCTGACGATCAGCATCGTCCTGGTCGTGGTTGCGTCGATACTGGCCATCGTGATGCCAATCATCGTTTCGCGTGTGGTGATCGATGGATTGCTGGCCGGTGGTCAACCTGTCGCCATGCCTGACTTTGGCATGAATTCGCTCACCCAGGAACTGGCGTTGCTGACCGGTCTGGACATGATCGCAGCAGCCTGTTTCCTGTATCTGCTGGTCGTCAGCCTGTGGGCAATCTGCGCGCACTATCATCGGGTCTACCTGACAACAGCCGTGCTCGGCGCCCTGCGTGATCTGCGGCACGATCTGTTCACGCACCTCGAAACCCGTCCGGCATCGTTTTACGACCGTGTTGCGATCGGTCGTGTCATGACCCGCGTCACCAACGATGTCGAGCAGCTCTTCCAGCTGCTTTCCGGCTTTGGGGTCCTGATCGGCGAATTCACGCCATTCATCGTCGCAATCGTCATCATGTTCACCATCAATGCTGAACTCACCGGCACACTGTTGCTGGCACTGCCGATCGTCGCGGTGGCCACCATCCTGTATCGACGTGTCACCCGCATGGTGTACCGCAACATTCGCCAGAGTGTCTCGCAGTTGAACCAGAACCTGCAGGAGAACATCTCCGGGATGCCGGTTGTCCAGTTGAACCGGCGTGAACGCCACAACCTCGAGCGTTATACCCAGATCAATCAGCTGAATCGCAACGAGGAGAACCACGCCATCCGGCTGGAAACCTGGTATGGCGCTTTCATGGACAACATCGGTGCCGCAGGAATGGGCGTGATCATCTGGATCGGTGGTGGTGATGCGCTGCAGGGAACGGTCACGCTCGGCAGCGTCATTCTGTTCACGCAGTTTGTTGACATGCTGGTGCGCCCCATCGTGGTCGTTGGCGAGCAGTACAACGTTCTGTTCCGCTCCATGGCGAGCGCCGAGAGGATCTTCCAGGCACTGGACTGGGACGAGTCCATTCACGAGCCGCGACAACCGGCAAGACTGCCTGCCGATCTGCGCGGTGAAATCGAGATCCGGCATCTCAACTTCGGCTATGCGCCGGATACCCTCGTCCTGCGGGACCTGTCACTGCACATTCGGCCAGGGGAAAAGCTGGCGGTGGTCGGACCCACCGGCTCCGGCAAGAGCACCATCATTCGTCTGTTGGCACGCTTCTATGACTTTGCCCCCGGATCGATCTTCATGGATGGCGTGGACCTGATGGATCTCCCCTCCGCTGTGGTCCGCAAGCAGATCGGCATCGTACTGCAGGACTTTCACGTGTTTGCCGGCACCGTGCGCGACAACATCAGCATCGGCAATCCCGATATCACGCGTGAACAGATCGAGCAGGCCGCGCGCCATGTACATGCCCACGAATTCATCGAGAGGTTGCCGCAGGGTTACGACACCCCGCTGGTCGAACGAGGCAGGAACCTGTCACAGGGTCAACGTCAGCTGCTGGCGTTTGCCAGGGTGCTGGCGGCAGATCCGGAAATCCTGGTGCTTGACGAGGCCACCGCCAGCATCGATACCGAAACCGAACAGCTGATCCAGGACGCGCTGCATGTGCTCACGTCCGGTCGAACCTCGATCATCATCGCGCATCGCCTGCAGACCATTCAGGAAGCAGACCGTGTGGCCGTACTGGAGCATGGGCAACTGCGCGAACTGGGTACCCACGCGGAACTCCTCGCCCTCGGCGGCACCTATGCGCGGCTCTATGCGTTGCAGTTTCAGGAATAGCGACCGGCCCATGACGGCTTCATCGTGACGATTGCGCGCCTGCTTTCGAACAACCCGCTGTTCCTCGCCGATCACTACGCAAACCTCGCGGCTCCTCCTGTCAGGCGCTGGTCATGGATGTTCGCACTGGCCGGTTCAGCGCTGGTTCCATGGTTGTTTCCTGCCACCATGGCGCCACTCGTCGCATGGGCTCGTGTCTACCCCATGCCTGCTGCAGCCGGACTGGCCAGTGCGGCCGTCATGATCTGCTGGCAGGCTCGCCCGACGATCCAGTTGCAGTTTTCCAGCGGCTGGCTTGCGGCGCTACCCATCTCATCCCGGCAACTGAGGGGGTGGGAAGCGATACACACCATTCGTCCGCTGACCCTGCTCATTCCCTGCCTGTTTGTCGCGCTGATTCACGATGTCGTTCAACTCATGCTGATGCTGTTGGCCCTGCTGGCAGGCGGCGGTCTGGGATTTGCACTGGCAGGTCACGCCGTCAGCCCTGCTGACACCGCAGTCACTGCAGGTACCACCAGGAGCAGTGGGCTGCGACTGCCCATCACCGGCCGTGGTCGGGATGCGATCGCCAGGATACCGTTGGTATGGACCGCCGCCCGGCTCTCCGGAAGAGGCATGGCGCCGTGGTTGACCGTGACACTGGTCCTCATTCCAGGGGGTATCGGTGGTGGCCCTTCACTGTTGCTGATCGCAGTGACCGTGCTGACGCTCGCAATGACCTGGCTGGCGGTGGGTACCTGGCGCCACTTCTTTCTGCTGGCTGACTGGCTGGTTGCAACACCACTGACTCCAGTTGCGTTTGCCCGCCTGACGCTGGTCAGGTCATCGCTGTGGTTCGTTGCGTTACTGTTCATGTTACTGACCGTTCTGTTTTTTCTGCAGATGCCGATCGAGGGGTTGGTCTTTGTCTTCGCCTGTGCAACGAGCGGTTCGGCTGCCTGCTTTTCCACCGCCTTTCGACATCGATTCAATTACAACGGGGCGGCCAATGATGCGGCCAGCAGCGCACAACGAAGTGCGACGCTGATCGTGGTGGGGATGTGTCTTGCCGTGCTGTTTGTCAATGTACTGTGGCTGATGGCCATCGCACTCGTGATCGTCGTTCGGGAACTGCGGGAGGTCAAACGATGAGCCTGGTCCTTGAAGTGGATGCCCTGACCGCAGGTTATGGTGCGGCAACAGCTCTGCAGGGAGTCTCGCTGACGGTGGCCAACGGAGAGTGGATCGGGCTGCTGGGTGCAAACGGCAGCGGAAAAAGCACGCTGCTGAGGTGCATCAGCCATCTGGTCTCTCAACAGGCAGGCCGCATCCTCGTTCAGGGCATCGATGTGGCGAAGGATACGGTTGCCGCTCGCAGACACATCGGTGTCGCTGTCGCCCCTGACATTCTGCCCGCAGCACTCACGTTGGCGCAGTGTCTTGATGTGCAGGCAACCGCGTTCGGACTGACCGGACCTTCCGATCTAGCCCTTGAAGTGCTTGAGACTCTGCATCTGACCACCCAATCGAACAAGCCCCTGGGCTGGTTGACGCTGGGCCTGCGTCAGCGAATCAGCGTGACCCTGGCACTGGTGCAGAAGCCTTCCCTGTTATTGCTCGACGAATCGTTCAATGGCCTGGACGCACGTGCTGCAGCAGCCCTCGAATCGATTCTGTCTCGGGAAGTGGTGGCTGGGCAGATGGCGATCGTCATGGCGACCCACGCGCTGCCGCTTGTCGAACGATGCTGCACGTCTGCGTTGCTGCTGCATGAAGGCAAACCTGTCCAGCAATGGAATCTCAGGACCGGCAATGTGCTGGTCAGTCTCGAAACGGCGATCGCCCGTGCCCTTGACACTCCGGCCTGACTGGCTTTTCAACTCCCGCCGCGGCGTTCACAACCCACGGCAGTGATCCATTCCCTTCGCTCGAGCAGTGGTGGATACTCAGTGTCTGGCGGCAGGATCCAGGCAGCTTTCAGGCCCCTGATGTCCATGGATGTTCACCCTGCCCGAAATCATTACTGCAACATGCAAAACGTCGAGGAGCACACCATGTCGGAACTGCTGGAAAGAAAAGAGCTTGATACCTGGCCGGAGCAGAAGACGCGAGGCCATACCATCCCGGGTTACCGCTTTACCTCCCGCGAGTTTTTCCATCAGGAGTGGGAAAACATGTGGACCAAGGTGTGGTTGCTGCTGGGAAGAGAATCACAGATCCCCAAACCGGGTGACTGGCAACTCGAAGAAGTAGGGCGAGAATCGATTCTGATGGTTCGCCAGGCCAATGGCGGCGTGAAGGCGTTCTACAACGTGTGCCAGCATCGTGGCAACCCTCTGGTGGCGGGTCCCAAGGGCAGTGTGAAACGCTTTGTGTGCAAGTATCACAGCTGGGCTTTCATGCCCGATGGCGAACTCAACTTTGCGCCTGACAAGGAGGACTTTCCCGATGGCAACCCGTGCGGCAAGGTGCGTCTGCAGGAACTCGCCTGTGAGACCTTTGCGGGTTTTGTCTGGGTCAACATGGACAGGGATTGCATCAGCCTGAAAGAGTATCTGGGGCCGATCTGGGACGCCTGGAGTGATCTGGATCTGGAGGGCTGGAAGCGCACGATGGCACGCTCGGCGTGGTTGCCCTGCAACTGGAAGGTGGTACTGGACAACTTCAACGAGTCCTACCACGTACCAACCGTACACATGGGCGCAACGCCGGACACTGACCGCAAGAAGATCCGCAGCAACATCGACACCTACTATAAGGAAACGAGATTCGATCTGTCCGACCAGGGCCATAACCGCATGGTCATGAAAGGTGGGTTCGGAGTCGGCTCGACCGACAAGGAAGGCAACATCGTCGAGCCGCTGGCCAGCCAGTTGCGCGCCTGGGAGATCGATCCCGCCAGCTTCAAAGGCCGGCCGGAAGACACCCGTACCGCCTTGCAGCAGGCCAAGCAGAAACTCGGTCCAGCCCGAGGCTACTCCCACTACGCAAAGGTGCCGGCGGAGCAGCTCACCGACGCCTTCCACTACACGCTGTTTCCAAACTTCGCCGTGTCCGTCTGGTCCGATGGCTTCCACTTCCTGCGCGCACGCCCCCACCGTGATGACCCGGAACAGTGCCTGTTCGACAACTGGTGGTACTCGAGTCCGGCCTCCATCGCGGCAGGACAGACCAGCCGCGCTGGCACGCTGGAAGACGGTGATCTGGTGGATGGCCAGGAAGCCGAAGTCAAGATGATCGACTATCTCAACGAGTCCATCGGACCAGGGATCGAAGACGACATGTCCGTGTTCATCTCGCAACAGCGTGGTTTCCGCTCGCGCGGTTTCCTTGGTGTTTACCTGTCAGCACAGGAGTCTCGGATCCGGCGATATCACGAATTGATCGATGACTACATCGAAGGTCGACTGCCGAAAAAGCGGTAACCGCCAGCCCCGGTACCGGACGGCGTATCGAGGCGAGGCAGGAGGCAACCAGGGTGCGCAGAATGGTGTTCGTAGCCTTGTTGTCAGGCTGGTTCTGCGCTCCCGCCCAGGCTTGCACCCTCGATAGTGACTGCGACCTAGGCAACCGGTGCATCCGCCAGCCTGCCGAGCAGTATGGTGTGTGCGCCGGCGGACTGGATTTGGGTAACGACCGGAATCGCGGGCCGGGCAAACCCCGGCTCGACGTCGATGGCTTCGAAGCCAGATCCTGCACTTCCAACCAGGATTGTGGTGTCAGTGGCGTGTGCTATCAGGAAGCCGGCAACGTTGCCGGTGTGTGCGTGAGGCGGCGGTAGCCCGCTGTTCCGGAAGATGCCGCGAGGTTGGAAAAATGCAGACAGCCAGCACGCCAACGGTTGTCTGGACAGTCAGCCCACAACACCTGCTTCCCTCAACGCCATAACCCGGCTCTCATCGAGACCGAGTTCCCCGAGCACCTCATCCGTATGCTCACCAAGGTCAGGAGAGGATCGGTGCAAGGTTGCTGGCGTCAGACGAAACTGTCCCGGTGGCCGCGGCTGACGGACCCGCCCGGCTCGCGGATGTTCGTACTCGACCAGCGCACCCATTGCCTGGATCTGTGGATCCTCAATGACCTGATCGCGTGTGTTGATGCGGGCCCACGGTACGTCCTGCGCTTCCAGCCGAAGGCAGATCTCATCCGTGGTGAAGCTTGCATAAGCCTCGTTCAACAGGCTCTGAAAGAGGGCCGCATTAGCCAGGCGGGCCGCGCCTGTAGAAAAGCGCTCGTCCTTGAAAAGTTCTGGAAGCTCCAGAGCACGAAAGGCACCTTCCCATTCACCGACCTTGACTGGCATCACCGCAACGTATCCATCCCGCGTTCGTCTGATCATCGACGCATGCGAAACATAAGGGGCGAGGTCGACGCCTTCGCCAACCAGGCCGTGACGACTCATGGAGTCGGGCCAGAGAAAAAACAGGCTGGCATCGACCATCGAAACCGCGACCTGTTGACCCACACCTGTTCGAGCCGCGGCAAACAAGGCTGCGGTGACTGCCTGTGCAGCGGTCATCGCTGTCACCTTGTCGGCAATCAGGGTGTTGATCATCGTCGGTGATCCGGTATCAACCGCCTGCAGATCGGCCAAACCGGTCACTGCCTGAATCACGGCGTCATACACGCGTCGATTGGCATACGGACCCTCCGGTCCGACTCCGTTGATCGACGCCACCACGATACGTGGGTTGATCGCTGCAAGCGTGTCGTAGTCAAGACCCAAACGGGCCATCACCCCCGGACGATAGTTTTCGACCAGGGCGTCTGCAGTGCGAACGAGGTCAATGAGCAGCGCCCGTCCAGCCGCCTTCTGAAGGTCGATGACAATGGACCGCTTGTTGCGATTCATCATCGCAAAGCTCGCAGTGACGCCATTCCTTCTCGGTGAACCCTGCCGCATCGGGTCCCCACCGGGCGCTTCAACCTTGATCACGTCGGCACCCTGGTCACCAAGAATCGATACGCAGATCGGACCCGAATAGATGCTGGTCAGATCGATGATTCTGACACCGCTCAGTGGGCCCGTTGGCGTCATCTGCTTCCCCGCCTGGAATATCTGGAAAAAGTCTCTGTCTCTGGCGGGAGAATAGCGCCTATCCCGTTGCCGGAGAAGCATCCTGGAAACCGGGAAGTGGCGAAGCGACGTCCGCTGCCCTGTCACCAAATCGACTTCAAACGGTCACAAAGACGCCATCTGCAGTGCACATCCTTGCGCAATCGTCATTGGCCATCCCTGGGGCTTCATCAACGATGTCCGTGCTGCGGGGTTCGTTCATCGATCCATGGAGGCCTGGTTCCACGGCTGCTAACGCCAGGCTGATTCTCCGGGATTACATGTCGGGCGCGTATGCCGTCGAATCAACCCCGCCACGCCATGGACTGGTCAAACCGATGCGCAGCGTTCAAGGCGGGCCATGTTCCGCTACCTCTTGTCACGACCAGACCAGGATCTTTACCCGATGGAAAGCAGCACATGAATTTTCCCACAGGCTTCGACTTTGCACTGCAGGTTGGCAGCGGCTGGTTGTTTCTTGCCGCGATCATCCTTCTTTTCATCTACGGCAGGCGCACAGCGACCATGATCAGGCACTGGCCTGCCATCGGTTTGCTGGCACCAGCCTCGCGAATTCTTGCACAGGTCCTGCACAGACGAGATCATGACGAGCGGTCGTTCTTCAGTGCAGACAGTGTGCCTGAAGCCATTGCACAACATCGACGGGAGGCGCTGGCCAGCCTGTCCCTGCGTTTCGCACAAACAGGCGGGCGCTCGGTGCAACTGGCAGACCGCATTCGAGCCGGGCTGTCCGATCTGCGGTTTGCCGACGCCAACCGTGTGCCATTTCCGTTTGCGAGCTACATGCGCAAACACTTTGACGTCAGTGTGATCGCCGAGCGCAGCGAGGGCCCCTGGCTGGTTGATGCCGACGGCCAGCGCAGCCTCGATGTCAGCGGTTCCTATGGCGTCAACGTGGCAGGTTATGACGCCTACAAGGATTTCATCGACCGTGGCTGGCAACTGTGCCGCGACTCCGGGGTGGTTCTGGGCCCCCTGCATCCAGTGGTGGCAAGCAACGTCGAGTGCCTGAAAAAGATCTCCGGTCTCGATGAGGTCTCCTTCCACATGAGTGGTACGGAAGCCGTGATGGCCGCCATTCGCATGGCTCGATTCAACACGCGTCGACGGTACATCGTCTGCTTCTCCGGTGCCTACCATGGCTGGTGGGATGGGGTGCAACCCGGGGTCGGCAGCGAACGTTCCATCGACGACTGTATACCCTTGAACGAATTGTCAGAGCATTCGCTGTCCGTCATTCGTGCACGCGCACATGAGATAGCGGGAGTGCTGGTCAATCCGATCCAGTCGTTCCATCCGAACTCTCCGCCGCCCAGCGATGCGGTGCTGCTCTCTTCCGACGTGAGGAGAGCCCGGAGCGGGGACGCCTATTCGCAGTGGCTTGTCAGCCTGGCGACAACATGCCGGGAATCGAATGTGCCGCTGATATTCGATGAAGTGTTCAGTGGATTCCGTCTCGCACCGGGCGGTGCACAGGCCTGGTTCAACATTCGTGCTGACATGGTCGTGTACGGAAAAACCGTCGCGGGTGGTTTGCCGATCGGCGTGGTGTGCGGCAGAAGGGGTCTCATGCAGCGATTCGATCCGGAACATCCCATGCGACTGGCCTACGTTGTTGGCACCTTTTCCGCTCATCCACTGACGATGGGTGCCATGCACTCCTTCCTGGAGTGGGTCACTTCGGACACAGCCGCAGACCAGTATGCAGAAGCGGATAGGCTTTTTGGTCAATGGGTGACCGATACCAACACCGCTCTGGCCGACGCCAGTCTGCCCGTGCGAATTGCCCGTTTCTCCAGCATCTTCACGATCCTCTTCACGCAGCCGTCACGATACAACTGGTTGCTGCAGTACTACCTGCGCGCAGAGGGCGTCAACCTCAGCTGGGTGGGTACCGGGAGATGCATGACGAGCCTCGATTTCACGCCCGCGGACTACCACGAGCTGAAAACCCGCGTCATCACCGCCACGACGCAGATGAAAGCTGGTCAGTGGTGGCTGACCGAAGCAGAACACCCACACCGCGATCAGATGATCGCCAGACGAGTACGCCAGGACATGATTCAATCCGCCTTTCCCCTTGCCAGCACACTGAAGTCCTTCTATCACGACGTGATGGGGCGCAAACACGATGACCACGTCGCATCGCACAGCAACCGCATCAATCAGTGTTTGCACCTTGTCAGCTCGAGCGTGTTCCTGATCTGCTACGTGCTGATCTTCATCGATCTTCCCCTGGCCATGTGGCTTGGGCTCGGATCCCTCTTTCTCCGCCAGTCTGGTCACGCCATCATCGAACCGCCCTGCCACGACAAGGAACAGCTGCTGCTGGGCTTCGATACACGCAGCAAGACCGTGATCGTCGCGTGTTACCTGCTGATGCCGGTCATTGATCTCCTGCTGGCACCAAATCATGAGGCTGGCTGGCTGGGCGTGGTCGCCGACCAGGTGGCCATGCACTGGTTTGCGTTCACGCTGCTGGTTGTCCTCGGTCGGGTCGGAGTGCTGGCGCGGCGACACGGCTTTCGCAACGCCATGGTCTGGTTCATCAAGCTGATCACGGATCCCGTTACGGACGTCTCGGCCTACCATCGCAGCATTCTGCCGGTTCGCAGCTGAGACCACTGGGCAGTTGAACTGGCCCGGAAGTCTGTGCGGCAGAACATCGACGGGTGGCGCGCAGACTCCCAGCCTCCACGACCACCCCCTCCACTGCCCAGACCGGGCTGCCGGTGGGGTAGCACAGGGTATCTGTTGAAGCTGACTCAACACGCCACCCGTGCTAGCGTGCACCTTTCGGACGTTGCGCGTCGAACCGTATCCGCAACGGACGATGATCCTCTTCACAAGGCGTCACCATGCAGATACCCAACGCAGAAACCCTGGCCCGGATTGAAGTACTCGCCGATCTCGAGCCGGAAGTGGACGAACTCATGGCCGAACACGAGGCCAAGCGGACACTGTGGTTTCCAAGCGAGGTGTTGTCCGCTCCACCTGGCACCGACCCCGAAGCCCACTTGAAGGAGCTTCGCGACCGGGCGCGTGGAATCAGTGTTCCCAGCAGGGTGGCCCTTGCACTGAATACGTTGACCGAAGAAGGATTGCCACACTTCCATCGGTTGCTGGCGGTATATCTTGGCAGCAACACATTCTGGTCACGATGGATCAACTTGTGGACTGCGGAAGAAGACCGGCACGGCGCGATCATGCACGATTACCTTCGTGACGCTTGCGTTCTGAATGGATCCGAACTTGAACGCATGCAGTTCGAATACCTGAAAGCCGGCTTCGAACCAGACTTCGAAAATGATCCCTATCGCATTTTTGTCTATACCTCGCTGCAGGAACGCGCCACGCAGATCAGCCATGCCAATACCGGGAGACTGGCGGGCCAGCATGAACCACTCATCGGTACCGTCCTGTCTCATGTCGCCAAGGAAGAAGCGCGGCACTACATCTTCTATCGCACGGCCTTTGCCGGCATCCTCAAACGCGATCCGGATCGCGCAATGCTGGCGGCGGCCGCGATCATGCCTTCCATCGACATGCCCGGTCTCAACATGCCGCACTTCCGTGAGATTGCGGATGTCATACGTCGGGCCGGCATCTACGGACCACGGGACTACCTGCGGATCGTTGAAGACCTCATCAAATTCTGGGCAATCGACAAGATCGATGGGCTCACCGAACTGGGTCGCAAGGCGCAGGAGAAGATTCTCGCCGTGCCAGCGCGGCTCGTGCGTGTAGCCGAAGTGATGGAAACCCGCAGTCGCGCCAAAACCTTCTCGTTTGTGGTCGCACACGGTCGCGAATTTGCAATGGACTAGGAGTCTGCGCGCTGTCCCCTTGGGACCGACAGCAGGTTTCTACGCAATCTCCCTTACCGATCAGTGCGCACAAGCCCGGCCTGCCCGGCGTAGAATCAGCGGCAAATAAACAACCAAACCGGGTGGGACATGAAATTCGGCATCTTCTACGAGCACCAGCTGCCACGCCCATGGAACCAGGGTGATGAACAACGCCTGTTCAACGAGGCACTCGACCAGGTTGAACTGGCCGATCGGCTGGGTATCGATTTTGCCTGGGAGGTCGAGCATCACTTCCTGGAAGAATATTCCCACTCCTCCGCACCGGAAGTTTTTCTCGCCGCCTGTTCACAGCGAACGAAGAACATCTGTCTGGGCCAGGGTATTCGTCAGGTCATACCGCAGTACAACCACCCCGCACGAACCGCAGAAGTGATTGCGACGCTGGATCTGGTATCAAACGGACGCGTTGAATTTGGTACGGGAGAATCATCAGCGGAACTCGAACTTGGCGGATTCGGAATTCCGGTTGCTGAAAAGCGGGCCATCTATCTGGAAGCGACGGAGCAGATCGCCAACCTCCTCGCCATGGACCCGTACCCCGGCTATCAGGGAAAGTACTTCTCCATGCCGTGCCGAAATCTGGTGCCAAAATCGGTGCAGAAGCCACATCCGCCGATGTGGGTCGCCTGTTCGCAACGCGACACGATCCGCATGGCTGCACGCCTCGGGATCGGCGCACTCACGTTCGCCTTCGTCGATCCGTTGGAGGCACGGGAATGGGTGGATGAATACTATTCGATCATCAAGAGCGAACAGTGTGTACCCATAGGCCATGCGGTGAATGCCAATATCTGCATGGTGTCGAGTTTTTCGTGCCATGAAGATCGTGAGATCGCCATCAACAACGGTCTGGAAGGTTTCGAGTTTTTCGGATTTGCCCTCGGCAGTCTGTATGGCTTCGGGGAACACAAGCCTGGCCGTACCAATCTGTGGGATAACTTCCAGAAGATGCGCAGCGCACGTCTTGGCGACAGCGAAACGGACTACCGACAGGCGTTGTCCGGCAGTGCCGGTGGCATCGGTACACCAGACGACCTGCGACAGCACTTGCGCAAGTTTGCCGAGGTCGGTGTCGACCAGGTGACCTTCATTCAACAGGCCGGCAACAACAAGCATGCTGACATCTGTCACTCCCTTGAACTGTTTGCCAGGGAAGTGATGCCGGAATTCAAGGTGCACGAAGCCGAGCGGGAACGACGCAAGGCAGAAGAACTGGCGCCTTTCATTGCCGCCGCGCTCGCACGCAAACAATTCATGACACCACCCGTCGACGCGGATATTCCGGTCTTCCCGGCGCTTGGCCGCAAGATCTCGGAGGAGAGTCGAAACGCGAAGACATCCATCTATGAACGGAGCGGTGCGCCAGGTTAGGAATCTGCGTGGCAGATGATGGGCAGGGTTCGGCGGTGCGCAAAGGCACCACCGCACTCCTCTGTGCGGGTGCAGGTATCGTCTTCAAGCGATGGGATCACCCGCAGTCGGTCACCCTCCCGTGAATTCACCGGAACTTCGCCAACCGACGGGTCCAGCGCCATCCTCTTTGCCGGGTCGACCACCACGCTGGTATCGATACACCTGGTTTCTCGGCCGACCCCCGGCCCTCACCCAACGACAATGGCGCATGCTTGGTCTGGTTTCAGCGGTATCGTTTTTCGAAGCCTACGATATCTTTCTCCTCACGCTGAATCTGAAACAGATCCAGGCAGATCTGGGAATCGAAGAGGCTTCGCTGGGTCTGCTGGGTTCGGTAATTCGCAGTGGTGCACTGTTGGCATTGCTGATAGTCCCCTTTGCAGATCGATACGGTCGAAGGCGTGTGCTGCTGTTCACCATCGTTGGTTACACGATCGCGACGGCACTGACTGCATTTGCACCCAACGTGGAATCGTTTGTTGCCCTGCAGTTCACCGCTCGCATGTTTGCCATAGCTGAAGCAGTGCTTGCAACCGTGGTGATCGTCGAAGAGTTTGCGCCGGAGAATCGTGGTTGGGGAATCGGTGCAGCGGCGGCGATCCAGGCTTGTGGATCGGGATTCGCTGCAATGATGTTCGGCTTCGTTGATGTACTGCCATACGGTTGGCGGACACTCTATCTCATCGGAATAATTCCGCTTTTTTTCATCGCCTACTGGAGACGCGCACTGCCGGAAACCGAAGTGTTCACGGAGTTCGAATTGTCACGTGCCCAGTCGCTGGCATCCGTGCCGGTCTTCGCCAACGTCTGGCGAGCCGCACGTGAACATCCACGAACTTTCATGATGCTCGCCGGTACGCTGTTCTTTTTCAGCGTCGCGGGCAACTCGGCCGGATTTTTTGCGCCGAAGTATCTCCAGGACGTACACGGCTGGCTGCCGGCACAGGTCGCCGTGCTGACTTTCATCGGCGGTGCGTTTGCAATCATTGGCAATCCCTTGTCCGGTTGGCTCAGTGATCGGTTCGGGCGGCGTCCGACCGGAACCCTGTTCACTCTCGGTTTCGGGCTTGCGATGTTCGCTTTCTATTCACTGGGTGGACTGTTTGTGCCCTTGTTGTGGATTGTGTACCTGTTCCTTGCAATGGGGTCGAGCGTGACACTGTCGACCTACAGCGTTGAACTGTTTCCGACTTCGATGCGCTCGTCTGCAAGTGGCGCAACCAACCTGGTATCCGTGCTTGGTGCAATCGCCGGTCTGCTCGGTGTGTCTGCGTTGTTCGGAATCGCCGGCAGCAACTGGAATGCGATCCTCATCGTCGCCGGTTTCAGTCTGCTGGTTCCACTGGCGATCTACTTCCTGTTTCCGGAGACCGCCCGGCGAAGCCTCGAGGAAATCGCGCCAGAGAAAAACGCCAGCGAACGAACCCGGCAGTGACGCCGCCGGGCGGGCGTTCAAGTTTTGGCCAGACTGGGACGCAGCAATCAGGCTATGTTGTGAAACACGCGCTGCACGTCTTCGTCCTGTTCCAGCCGGTCGATCAGCTCCAATGCCTGGGTGGCCTGATCCTCCGGCAGAACCGCAGGGCTGACGCAGACGTATTCCTGTTCCGCAGAGATCGGCTCGATACCTCGCTCTTCCAGTGCCTTCTGCAGATTGCCAAACTCTTCGAAGGCACAGCGAACCACTATCTGAATCTCGCCATTTTCGCCTGTCCCCTCGCCCATCTCGTCGAGGCCGTGGTCAATCAGGTCAAGCTCCAGCTCCTCCTGATCGATACCGTCCGGTTTGAGCCTGAACACCCCCATGCGCCTGAACATGAACTCGACGCAGCCTGTTGTGCCCAGGTTGCCTCCGAGTTTGGTGAAGATGTTTCGAACATTGGCTACCGTTCGATTGGTGTTATCCGTGGCAGCCTCCACCAGCACCGCCGCTCCGTGCGGCGCGTAGCCCTCGTAGGTGACAATCTCATAGGACTTTGCATCTGCCCCGGACGCTCGCCGGATTGCCGCCTCCACCTTGTCCTTGGGCATGTTGACGGACCGCGCGTTCTGGATAACCCGACGCAAGGCCGGATTGCTGTGTGGATCAGGCCCACCGGCCCGGACAGCAATGGTGATGTCCTTGCCGATCTTGGTGAACGCCTTGGCCATCCGGTTCCAGCGCGCAAACATCGTTGCCTTTCGAACTTCGAAGATACGACCCACTTCTGCCCCTCTCTGTTGGATCAGCGGTTGCCAGCGAATTCCGGCCCATCGGCTCGCGCTGGAAATGCCGTGCAAATCTAGGGGACTTCCGCAGGCAAAGCCATGGTCTTTGCAAGTTGAGGCGAAGCACCGGGTGCTTTCCATACAGAGACTCCTGTTTGTCACCTCGGGTGCGGCGGTTTGTCGTTCAGGGTTGCGCGGATACAAAGCGCGTGGACGTCCTGCACCAGAGACGGGAACTTTGCTCGCGCAGCGTTCTGGACTTGTGTGTCTCCCAGGATGGGAATACATCAAACTCACTTGATGCATCAATCTGGATCGATGTAATATCGTGGCCATGAACACGTACCCTGACGTCCCCGATCTCGGTCCGACGGATCTGCTCCAATTGGTTGGTCATCCCGTGCGTTGGCGCCTGCTGGGCGAACTGGCACGCAGTGACCGCATGGTGCACGAATTGACGGGTCTGATCGGGGAGCCCCAGAACCTGGTCTCTTACCATCTGGGCAAACTGCGTGACGCTCGTCTGGTCTCAGCGCAACGCAGTTCAGCCGATCGGCGCGACGCCTACTACACCATCGATCTCACCCGAATCAGCAACCTGTGGTTGTCCACCGGCAAAGCCATTCATCCAGGATTGATACTCTCCGCCCACCCGCCACGCAGCGAAGCCAGACCGGCGACGGCCAGTGTGCTGTTTCTGTGTACCGGCAATAGCGCCCGTTCGCAGATGGCAGAAGCTTTCGTGAGGGCCCTGTCCGGAGGCGTGGTCGACGCATACAGCGCCGGAAGCCACCCCAAACCGTTGCACCGCAACGCGCTGCGGGTAATGAAGGACGAGTACGGAATCGACATGTCGAGTCAGGCTTCCAAGCATCTGGGCGTGTTTGCTGATCAGTGTTTCGACTCGGTGATCAGCCTCTGTGACCGTGTGCGCGAGGTGTGTCCCCGGTTTCCCGGCGATCCCGATGCCATCCATTGGAGTACCCGCAATCCGGCAGACGCCGGTGCGGATGACAACGCCAGTTACCCAGCGATCCAGCAGACAGCCGCTGAACTGCAGATTCGCGTCGGCTTCCTGCTCGCCACGCTTGTTGATCAACCCAACGCACCTTGAAACCCAGGAGAAAAAGTGAGCCAACACAGTGACATCGTATGTGTTCGATACATCGTCAACGACGTCGCCGCCGCCGTTGCCTTCTACACGGAATTGCTCGACTTCAAGGTTCTCACGAGCTTCGTCCCGGCGTTCGCGGATGTCGTTCGAGGCAACCTGCGTCTGCTCCTCAGTGGGCCGACCAGTTCTGCAGCACGACCGATGCCGGACGGCACCAGGCCGGTACCCGGCGGCTGGAATCGAATCCACCTCATCGTTGCGAACATTGACGCCGAAGTAGACCGACTCCGCAAGGCAGGTGCGCCATTTCGCAATGACATCCTCGCCGGACCCGGTGGCAAGCAGATCCTGCTGGAGGACCCTTCCGGCAATGTCGTCGAACTCTTTCAGCCAGCCACTTCGCAGTAGACATGACCTGGCGGGTTGATCGAGGCCAGTCGAGGCCCAAGAATCCAGGACCTTCTGCTTCAAGGCTCGACGGCATCAGCGCCCTGGAACGCTGGCTGATTTGAAGGTCGGGAAGTCAGCAACCGCTGCAAGCGCACTGGTTACCGGCCACCACCATGGAGACAAGATGGCAATCAAGAAAATTCTGACGCGGTGGCTGCTCTCTTGTGGTGTCGTAGCGGGGCCTTTGTACGTGATGGTGACCCTGGCGCAGGCATTTTATCGGGAGGGTTTCGACCTCACGCAGCACCGCTTCTCCTTGTTGACTGCTGGGGACCTCGGCTGGATCCATCAATTGAACATGATGCTGGTCGGAACGCTCACGATTCTGCTCGCGGTCGGTGTGCGTCGCCTGCTACAGACCGGTTGGAGCGGGCGCTGGGGACCGCGGCTCATTGGACTGGTCGGGGCAGCCTACCTCTTCGGCGGCCTCTGCTCATCTGATCCGGTGGCGGGTTTTCCTCTCGGTACCACACCTGAAGTGGTACAGACGACCTGGCAAGGGGTCGCTCAGAACGCCTCACGGGGTGTCAGTACCCTCATCCTCATCGCGGCCAGTCTGGTGATCGCCTGGTGGTTCTCCGCTAACGGGAACCGGAACTGGGCCTGGATCTACGGTACCACGATCCCTGCAGCGTTCGGATTTCTGACAGTCGTTGGGCTATCGATCGGTGGCAACCCGGTGGCGCCAGCCTTTCTCGCGACACCATGGATCTGGATGACGATGCTGGCACTCCACCTCCACAGGAGAGAAAAAAGAGAGCGCACGGAAAGTTACCTTGCTCAACCGGCTTGAATGCAGGCTGCTGAAACAGCGGCAAGTTTGTCTGCTCACGGCAGGCCAGGTGAGCGAATCGATCAGTCTGGTCGTTGATTTGTTGCGAGCGAGTGCAGGCTGGGCGCGTCAGAAGGTCCTCGGGTCGGGAACATCTGCAGAGTCTGCACCCATCGTCGCAACGGGTTGGAGTGCGTACTCGGGAGGCAATGTATCCGGGATGCCTGGCGTGAACGTGGGAGGCGAGAAATAACCGAGTCCATAGTTCGCCATCGTATAGCCGATGAGCGCCTGTAACTCAGGGGAAAATTTCCGGGCGACTTCCGGTGGATAACCGAGGTACTGGTTTTCTTCCTGACGCAGCCAGGCATTTGCATAGTTGATGTTCATCGCAATGCGTTCCCCGGTGGAGCGATTCTCTCCACCGCTGTGAATGACGCTGCCGGAGTACACCAGCACTGAGCCAATCGGCATGACCGCCTGCGTGATTTCCGCTTCTGCAGCTTCGCGCTCCCAGTCCCATCGGTGACTGCCAGGCACAACGCGCGTGGCACCATTTTCCGCAGTAAATTCCGAAAGTGCCCAGATCGTGTTGAGCTCGGGTTCCACAGATGGCGGAAGCGCCTTGCCCCAGATGAAGCGATCACGATGCAATACCTGCGCACGCTGACCGGGCTGCAGGCAGATGGTCTGTGTGAGACTGAGCTGTATCTTCTCGGTGAACGGCTTCAGGAATTCAGTGCTGATCGCAAGCATGCGCGGATTGGTAACGAGTTCTCGCACGGATTCCGACTTCAAGGCCAGCCCACCGGTACGTTTGGTCTGGTGTCCCGCGAAGTCGTCTCCTACCGAAGCCGTGTCGCGGATGTACAGTTCGAGTTCGCTGACCATGGCGGATACCTGACCTGCAGTCAGGAAGCGTTCGAGTATCACGGCACCATCGCGATGGATGGTCGCCAGGATTTCATCAAGAGAGGTGTCTGGCTGCAGGCGGGTGAGGGTCGAGGTCATGCAAATTCCTTCTTGTCCTGACCCGATTGTAATCACATTCCACCCCCAAGCCTGCGCTGCCGTCGCGTCCTTTGCATCTGCCCGCAAGCTTCGGCATCCGCGGACAGGCGGTTCATCAAGTGTCATTGTTTCCCCGGATTGACAAAGTTTGCTGACAGGCAACAAACTCGGGCGGGCTACGCATCAAGAATGCAGTGCCCTTTGGTGCAGTACACACCTGAAATCGGCATCCGGGAGGATCCATGAAGCTAACCTTTTTTCACATGCAGGGTTATCGCGATCTGCCGGATGATTTCAGCGAAAAGTACGGCAGCGTGTGGGTTGATCCACCCAACGATGAGCTGTGTGACCCTGTGATGGAAGGCCAGTACCTGCGCTGGAATCTGAAGGAACTCGAACTCGCGGCGAGTCTTGGCTTTGATGGTGTTGGCACCAACGAACATCACCAGAATGCCTACGGTTTTCCGATGCCCAATCTCACTGCGTTTCATCTTGCCGCCGTAACACAGGATGTCGCCATCGTGCTGCTCGGCATGACCTTGCCCATCTATCACCCGATGCGGGTTGCCGACGAGATGGGGCAGATCGACGCATTGTCCGGTGGCCGCCTTGTTGCAGGATGGCCCGTGGGTACGTCGATGGACGTGAACCATTGTTATGGCGTAACCCCCACGCAGACACGAGGTCGCTGGGCGGAATCCCACGATCTCATCAAGGCCGCATGGACACGGCCCGGTCCCTTCGAATGGAACGGGAAGTACTACAAGCTGCGCCACGTGAATCCGTGGCCAAAACCCATTCAAAAGCCGCACCCGCCCATCTGGCTGGCAGGTGGAGGCTCGCTCGAAACGTTTGAGCTTGCCGCGAAGCAGAACTACATGTACAGCTTCCTGAGCTTTGGCGGCCATCTGGCAGGCTCAGCGATGATGCAGCAGTTCTGGGATACCAATGACGCAGCGGGCAATGACGACAACCCTTATCGTGGCGGCTTTGCCCAGATCGTCATGGTGGCCGACACCGATCGGGAAGCCGAAAAGCTCTATGAGCAACACGTGAAGAACTTCTACATGAAGTCATTGCACGTCGCGCCCCAGTTCGCCAATACGCCGGGTTACTCGACCAAGCGCAGCCTGGTGAGTGCGATGCAGAAAATGCAGACGGCGACACCGTTTGATCCTTCCGTGCGCAAGGCGGTGACCTGGAAAACAGCGATTGAATCCGGCCAGGTGATCGGTGGGAGTCCTGCGACCGTGCGTGAGCAGCTGCTGGATGCATCGAAGAAGCTGCGGGTGGGTAACTGGATCCTGCTGATGCAGTTGCAGTCGATGCCGCATGAGCTGACGAACTACAACATCCGCCTGTTTGCCGACCAGGTTCTGCCCCATGTGCGTGATCTGTGGGATGACCGATACGACGCATCGCCCTATTGGCCGAGTGGTGCAAAGCGGCCGGTGCTCGATCATCGTGCTCTCACAGCGAAGTAGAGGGAATCCGGAGAAACATGAATATGGAAGCAAACGGGACACGACGTACAAAACTGCCTCTCGCCAGTGGCCTCGTAGCCGATCTGTTGCACAAGGGTTCGGGACCGCCGCTGCTGTTCCTGCATGGTTCCTATGGTCGATCGTGGCCAGGATTGCTGGATGGGCTGGCCGAGAAGTTCACGGTGTACGCTCCGCTGAGCCCGGGTGCGGATGAGCCTGACGAGCTCAATTCGTTTGACGGGTTCAGTGACCTTGCGCTGTTCTATGATGATGTTCTGCGCGCCCTCAGTGTTGACACGGTCGTGGTGGTGGGTCACGCGTTTGGAGGCATGGTCGCTGCAGAATTCGCTGCGCACTTTCCAGAGCGGGTAAGCAGCCTTGTGCTCGTCGGTCCGCTGGGCCTGTGGATGGACACGTCGCCGGTGGCAGACATCCACTCGACCTATCCGGCCAAACTACCGGCATTGTTGTTTGCTGATCCCGAGAGTGCTGCCGCTGCCGAAGTCATGCGTCCGCCGAGTCCGGCGCAGACCGGTGAGTTCATGCTCGCGCGTGCACTGGCCCAGGGTGCGGCAACCCACTTTTACTGGCCAATCCCGGATCGAGAGCTGAAGCGCCGACTGTATCGCATCAGTGCACCGACGCTGCTGGTATGGGGAGAAGAGGATCGTGTGGTTGCACCGGCCTATGCCGAGCGATTTGCCGCCGGCATTCCGGCACGCAGCAAGATTGTCCGGATCCCGGGAGCGGGTCATTACGCACACATCGAACAACCCGGTGCGGTGTTGCGTGAGATACTCGCGTTCACTGGCTAGTCATAGCAGCTTGATGGTAGCCACCTGACCGGCAGAACACGCCCGTTATTGCGTGATCTTCGACCTGTCGCACCCGCTTCAACCCAATGAACGGCGGCTTCTGGGTAATCATGTGGCGGTGGTGCTCGGGCTGTCCGATTGCATCGACACCGCATGCCTGGCACCGGCCGGGCTGTACTACCTGCCACGCTGTCCAGCGTGCAACAGTGCCTCCCGCCGATTTTCGGCCGTGTATCGCCGACGTTCTGCAGTCTTTTTTCTGATTGCTTTTGTCATACCAGAACCCATGATTTCTCAAGCCTACTCGATCAGACAAGTGTCTTGGTCTGGCGGGCAGGATCAACTCTCCGCCTGCCATTCCAGCAGACTGTCCAATGACCGCCGACTGCGGATGTTCCGCTCGACATTGCCGTTGGCGCGCGGCAGCGTAGAGGTCCTATGACAGTTGCGTGAACGCGAAGGTCAACCCGCTCTCCCCATCTTCCAGCCATCTGGGTAGCGCCAGCCGGAGTTACCTGATACCCACCGGCGCAATGATGCCGAAATTGCCTACCAGACCCCGGATCTGATTGGTTTTGGTGGTGCGTGGTCCCACCAGCTCCTCGCGGATGCGATGGGCAGCCAGGACATCCTGCCCCGCGATGCTCTTCACGGCGACAATCCGCATCCCCGGCCGGTTCATGGCTTCGCAGATCGCCTCCGCATCCACCTGGTCGTTACGACCTCCGACAGCGACAGCACGCTGTGAGCCGAGCAGCCCATGTACTTCCAAGCCCATGCAGCTCTTGGCGGCCTGGCTAGTCGGTTTGCTCGCAATCGAGGGTCAGACTGAAATTGCCGCAAACTATTTGTCTGATCGAGACCGCAAATAGGCATAGGCTGATCTCGTATCAGTACCTCATGCACGTGTCGACCGAACTTCCCAAAGCGAAGACCGTCGAGGACTTCGAGGCACTACTGCCTGACAAGATCAAGTAGGGGATTGAACGGCGCTTACGGAGAAGCATACGTATTGCTCAGCAACAGGCCAGTTTAAAGTTGATTCGATTACGAACTCCGGGTGTCGGGACTCGAACTCCATCTACCACCGCGGGAATGTAGCGAAAGGACTTGGCTGCCTTAATCGCAGCATCGCCAAAATAAAAACCTACTGGTGACTCTTCAAAAACGACTGGATCTTGCACTTTTCCGTCTGCATCTACGATGAATTCGAGTATGACGTAGCCTTCGCGACCTGATCTTTGAGCATGCGGAGGGTATTCCGGGACAACTTTGATGAGCGGTACGTATTCGGCTTTGTCGACCGGACTTTGCTTGACGGCCATCGCATAGTCGGCCAGATAGGTTTGACCTTTTTCCTCGTCTTTTCCTTTGCCGAAATAGTGCTGGATGAGCGGTGCAAGTACATACGCCTTGATGCGATTTGGATCGTCAGTGTCCTTCAGTAGCTCGTAGGCCTTTTCAAATTGACCAATGCTCTTCGAGATGCGATTTGAACGCTGTTGCACTAAGCCAATGGAAAAGAGTACGTATGCTTCAGCGGGAGTGCTTCGGAGGTTGGTTGGCAAGTCTTCCTCCTTTTTCCGGAGGAAGACTTCCGGACGATTGTTGACGTAGCGCCAACTGTCATCATAGTCACGCCAAAATACATGGTCTGGCTCTTCGCTATCACAACTACTCCAGCTGTCTGTTGCCTTGAATCCGACGAAGATCTGTCGTGTCCCGTTCAACGCATCAACGATGAGCTTGAGAATTTCTACTGATTCGTTTCGATTCTCGGTGTGCGATCCTCTGTTGGTGAACTGAACCACCAATATTTTTCCTAGCCCCATTCCAGTTTCACTGCTGGGGCACAATTTGACATTCGGATGACCTGCCAATGCCAGCTGTTCTGTCACAGTGGCGGCGTTAGCGCCGGTTAGTGCAAGTGCGTAGAACGCTACCGTAGCGAGGAATAGCTGCTCAACCCGATGTGCCTTCATAGCGAGCGCCTGCTTCTCTTACCGCAAATTCGGGGGAAAATAGCATTTGGTGCTTGTGGATGCTCTCATAGTTTCCTCGTGTCGAGTAACACATCACGTGTGCAGATGTCAGCGTGTCTCAGAGCCTGTACCGCTAGATCATCGGCCAGGTCAACAGCAGCTAGTGCTGATGATCTATCGTTCTGTCCTCCTCACTATCAAGACTGGCATCCAGTCGAGCGATGATCTCTTCTTCAATCGTCCGGCCATGCGCCACAGCATCCTTGTTGAGAGCCTTGAAGAGATCCTGTGGTATCCACTTTGGTTGAGACCACCCTCACACACTTCACCAAAGTAATGTTCTGCAAGGTGAGTTTCCGTCAGCACCTGGTCCTCGACCAATTAGTTCTCTACCTGCTGCCATGAGTGTTGGAGAAGCCACCGGGATCTAACTCATGCGGCATTGAAGCGGGTGGGGCTCTACCGCGTTTCCATAAACAGGAAGTTTCCCAGCGAACAATTCGAGTGACAGATCAGTAACGCGGCAGGAGCCCATCTGCAATATGGGGGACTGATTGGGGGACCGGTATGAAAATCGTTGGCTATATTCTCTTATTTATCAACGATATAGGTAGTCTAATTGGCGGAGAGGGTGTCTGCCCTCACTTTGTTCGCAGTTCACTGCATCCAGTTCCATCCAGTCGCAAAATTCAAGCATTTACACTGATGTTGTCTCCAGAACATCACGTTTCCTTGTAGCAATTCGCTCCATGGCGTAGCATCCGTTTGCGTTATCTATGTTGGGTATTAGGTTGGGATGCCAAAAAGAGCGCGTGAACTGTCAGCGATAGAGGTCAAGCGGCTAGGCGAGGGTTTTACCCCTGTAGGCGGCGTGGCAGGACTGGCGCTCGTAGTTCAAAGCGAGACTGCCAGGTCGTGGGTTCTACGCATCAAGATCGGAGAGAAGCGTCGGGACATCGGCTTGGGCGCCTACCCTGAGGTTTCCCTCGCCAGAGCGCGTGAGAGAGCCGTGGAGGCGCGAGCGAAGGTTCAGGCAGGCATCGACCCGGTACAGGAGCGAAAGGCACTACGTGACGCCCTACGGGCAGAGAACGCTCGTTCCAGAACGTTCAGGGAATGTGCCGAAGCCGTCCACAAGTCAAAATCCGTCGAGTACAAAAGCAAAAAACACTCTGACCAGTGGATCAATACATTGTCGACCTATGTGTATCCGGTGCTCGGCAATCTACCTGTGGAGTCAGTAACGCTCGGCCATGTTGTTCGCGCACTGGAGCCGATCTGGGTCGAGAAGACCGAGACGGCCACCAGAGTGCGCCAACGGATCGAAAGCGTACTCAGCTACGCGATTACGCATGGATATCGGTCGGGTTCGAACGTCGCCGCATGGAAGGGCAATCTCGACTCGGTTCTACCCAAACCTCGAAAGCTGAAGAACGTCCAGCACCTGAAAGCGGTTCCGTTGGACGAGATGCCAGACTTCTGGGCGCGACTGAACAGCCAGGAAGGCACCGGTCCAGCCGCCCTCAAATTCACGATCCTGACCGCCGCCAGATCGGGTGAAGTGCGAGGCGCCCGCTGGTCCGAGATCGACCTGAACGCCAGTACGTGGACAATTCCAGGAAGTCGCATGAAAGCCGGCAAGGAACACGCCATACCGCTGTGCTCCGCGGCTGTCGCACTGGTCATTGCACTCCCAAGGAACAACGAGTTGATATTCCCGGCGTTGAGAGGCGGGAAGATTTCCGACATGACCTTAACCGCGGTTCTCAAGCGCATGGGGGTCGCTGCAACGGTACATGGCTTTCGAAGCGCCTTCAGGGACTGGGCCGCCGAGCGCACCGCGTACCCACGGGAGATCGCAGAGCAAGCGTTGGCTCACAGCATCGGGGCCGTTGAGAGAGCCTATCGCCGCAGTGATCTTCTGGAAAAGCGGAGACGGCTCATGCAGGACTGGCAACAGTTCCTCGAGACTAGTGCAACGGCGACCAGCAACGTCCTGCCATTGCGGCGGAAAGATGGGGAATGACATCAGCGAAGAATTTGAGCGAGCCGTTCATGTCGCGATGTGCAACCTCGAGTACTACCCGAAAGCGGGCTTCGAAAGCAGGGTTTTCGATGACATCGTTGCAGTACGAGAAACCAAACCGTTGTACTTCCCTGCCGGTTGGCTTGATGCGCGGAGCCCGGCTCCGGATCTATCTTCATTCGATGTAGAAGTCATCCACGGTTCCAGTAAACCACCCCCAAGGCGAGGTTCAGGTCATCGCAAGCCAATACCAGAAAGGAGAAAGTTCTGGTTGGAAGTCGCCGAAACAATAAGTCCTTACCGCAAGCAGCTACTGGAGAGACACTTTCGCCAGGCGATTCTGACGTACCTTCATCGCGGCTTTTTGTACGGAACGTGGCTGGGGAGAACACTTGAAGATGCAAGCCTGCTTCGCGCTGGAAGACCTTTACCATCCATCCCTGCCACCACACAGCAGCTTACCGGCGCCGAATTCAAACAGTCTCTACAGGAGATGCCACCTGGACTCCAGCCGTCGTACCTCCGCTACATTCTCGATGGTCTCGAATTGGATATTCGAGGCGGACACCCGATTCCTGAATCTATGCGTGATTTCGTCATCGATTCGATCAAGGGAAGTTTTCATCTTCAAAAACGCAGGGGCTCGAAAAGAGATAGCACGCGCATTGCATTGGTCAGCGCACTTAAGGGCTGCATGACCGAGCTCGCTTCTCAGCATTGCCCCCTGCCGGACACGCGAAACGATGCTTCAGAGCCTATTTCCAAACTGGATGCAATTGTCGAGGCTGCTCACAGACTTGGGAAACGTGACTTGAACTACGCACGGGTGAAGAAGCGCATCGAGCGCGTAAACACCCCTCCCACAGCAAGTGACCCTCCGTCCGAACCGAAGGTGCACCTTACCGATATTTTCCTTCCCCCATGGCCATTCAAACCACGGCCTCCACCCCCTCCCACCCTGTGGGACATGTTTCCGAAAAAATATGTCGCATGAGACGAATTTCCTGATGCAGTAAAACCTTCTCCGCATCGAACAGTGGCAATCACTAGCGGAGAACCGATGAACTACTTCTCAGATCAGCAACTCGCTCGTCGCTATGGCGTGCACCGATCAACTATCTGGCGATGGGTCAAGGACGGGAGGTTCCCTGCCCCGACGCAACTCACCACAGGCACTACGCGCTGGAATGGTGGCGCAGTCGAGCAGCACGAAGCAAAGCTTACGCAGGGTGCCGTATGAGTTCGGCTCCGAATGACGATAAAGCCAGACTGCAGCCAGTCGCCGATCAACTGGCGCGCGTCGCAAGTGCGCTAGCCGTGATACCGGCTGGCGATCGCGATACGTGGCCACGAATGGTGCCGGCACTCAAGTCAAGCCAGGCGACAGGCTTTCCTAATGGGACGCGGCGCCGGACAGCCAACCTACAACCCCGACAGGAGCCAATTTAGTGAACACTTTTCCGAACCATCCCACACCTGATAGCGGACCTGGTGAGTCAAACACGGCTTCCCAGCTTCGCGACCAGATAACCCCAGATTCCCACCCATCCAGGAGTATTGTCATGCAACCCCAGACCCCCAAAAGTCCAGCCACCCCTTCAAACAACAACGATCTCAAATCGCTCCGTCTGCCTGCGAACTACGGGGCAACGCTTGGCGTCAAGAAGCTACTGACCACAGTGCTCGTCGGCAGGCCCAAGAAGCCGCAGTTCTTCCGCACTCATATCTCGGACGAGATGACCTTCCCTGCCATGATTCTGGAAAACAAGGAAGCTCGCGAATCCTACGTGGTGGTTCCAGATGTGGCACAAGAGATCAGCGGATTGGTTCGCCCGGTCATGCTGCATGCCGCCATCGACCGGCAGAATAATCCCTTCCTGATTCCTGTGCCGTTGCCGGGTGAGGACGGTACCCGCAACCCGTGGCATGAATCGCTCGCCCAAGCCGTTGAGCACGCCAAGCTGAAATGGATACGCATTGCCGCCAACATGCACGCAGGCTGCTACGACGTCTATGAAGCTGAAGGAGAGTTGCCCGAGCCGGAGTGGCCTACCCTCGATATTGACGCACTGATTCAGGTGGCTTTTCGCGGCAAGATCATCTACAGCCTTGATCATCCCATCGTGCAGGCACTGCTGGGCAGAATCTGATGGAGGTACCGAGTTTCACCGACGGCACTTATCTGGTGGACTTCGAGTTTCATCCGGCGAGTGGCCGCGAGGGTAATCCTCCGGGGCCGGTCTGCATGGTGGTTCGTGAATGGCCCTCAGGCCGCACCTCGCGCTACTGGCAGGGTGATCTTCGCCGGATGGCTACGGCACCCTTCCCGACAGGCGAAAAGGCGCTGTGCGTCGCTTACTACGCCTCTGCCGAGATGGATTGTTTCCATGTCCTGGGGTGGGGGTATCCGACCAATGTGCTGGACCTCTTTACGGAGTTCCGCTGCCTGACCAACGGGCTTCATCCCGCCCACGGCAGCGGGCTACTGGGAGCGTTGATGCACTACGGGTTGCCCAGCATAGGCGGAGAGCAGAAGGACAGCATGCGTGATCTGGTCCTGAGGGGTGGGCCGTGGGGCCCTGATGAGGAGAGAGCGATTCTGGATTACTGCGAAACCGACGTTTCGGCGCTGTCAATCCTGCTCACCGCCATGCAGGGCCAGATCGACTGGCCCCGTGCGCTGCTGCGCGGGCGATACATGAAAGCCGTATCACGTATTCAGATGAATGGCGTCCCGCTCGATGTGGATACCCTCAAGAGACTTCAGACGCATTGGGTCCCAATTCAGGATCGG
Source organism: Pseudomonadales bacterium (assembly GCA_041752315.1). Taxonomy (GTDB): domain Bacteria; phylum Pseudomonadota; class Gammaproteobacteria; order Pseudomonadales; family Azotimanducaceae; genus SYFY01. The sequence continues at coordinate 83,691 of JBGSHJ010000067.1, read as the reverse complement.
TTGATTGCTGACATCGATAGTGACTACGGGGTCTATGACGGACGCTCGTTCAAGGCCAGCCGCTGGGAGGACTACCTGATTGCTAACGACATCCCCTGGCCGCGCCTGGAAAGTGGTCGACTCGACATGAGGGACGATACGTTTCGTGGAATGGCTCGCGCACATCCCAAGGTCGCTCCGATTCGTGAACTGAGATCTACGTTGTCGGAAATGCGCCCGGCCGATTTGCAGTTCGGCGACGATGGGCGAAACCGCTGCCTGCTGTCACCCTTTCGGGCACGCACCGGGCGTAACCAGCCGTCCAACTCGAAATTCATCTTCGGCCCTTCGGTGTGGCTACGCGGCCTGATCCGGCCACAGCCAGGTTGGGGGCTCGCGTATGTCGACTGGAGCCAGCAGGAGTTTGGTATCGCTGCTGCGTTGTCCGGAGATTCCGCGATGATGGAAGCCTATCGCACTGGCGATCCGTACCTCGCATTCGCAAAACAGGCGGGAGCGGTACCGCCGGGCGCCACGAGGCAGACCCATGAACCAGCGCGGGAGCAATTCAAGGCCTGTGTGCTGGCGGTGCAGTACGGCATGGGTGAGGCCAGTCTGGCGGCACGCATCAACCAGCCAGTGGCCCGGGCCCGTCAACTTCTGGTCCTGCACCGATACACATATCGGCAATTCTGGCGCTGGTCGGACAACGTGGTCGACGAAGCCGTACTTGGCGGTAGGCTATGGGCCTCGTTTGGCTGGCAGATTCATACCCGGGACGAACCCAACGACCGCAGCCTGCGTATTTTCCCGATGCAGGCGAACGGCGCTGAGATGCTGCGAATCGCCTGCATTCTTCTTACGGAGGCAGGCATACGGGTCTGCGCACCAGTGCACGATGCACTCCTCATCGAGGCGCCCCTGAGTGAGCTGGACCAAGCCATCGCAATGACGAAATCGCTGATGCAGGAAGCCAGTAGCATCGTCCTGGATGGATTCGAATTGGGCAGCGACGTCAAGGAAGTTCGCTACCCCGACCGCTACATGGACAAGCGCGGCGTGGTGATGTGGGACAAGGTCATGAACCTGATCGGAGGCGCCGCGTAGGTGTGACCTGCGTCAGCATGACGCACCTACCTGCGTCAGCACACCGCACCCGTACATTCTCTTAATAGATCTATATGTCTACTACACGTACCCCTGATCATGACGTTCCTGTTAGGCGGTTGCAGCTTGATATCAAAACCGGTGCTTTGGTGTCGTCTCCCGAGAAAGAACCTTTTCTTCGTGGACCCATTCCACTTGAGTGGTTGAGCAAGGCAGCCGCTCTGCCCGGCAAGACCCTCAATGTGGCCATCGGATTGTGGTGGCTGTATGGGATGACGAAAGGTAAGCCGTTCAAACTCACACAGAGACCCCTGCAATACATGCATGTGGGGAGAGACGCAGCCAGTGACGGGCTGGTCCGCCTCGAACTAGCTGGGCTCATCAAGGTCGAACGGAAGCGAGGACAGCGCCCCACGATAACTATTGTCGAAGGGTGTCGGGCGCGGGCAAGAACGAAGTAGCAAAGTTGATAAGTACTATTGTTAAAAGGAAACACTGATGGCCAAGGTGAAAAGCTCCACAGCGTCCGATACTGAGTACGCCGCACACGTGGGTACGAGTGCAATCGGAATGTCCGCGGTGACAATACTGCGTTTCGCGGACATCGTTGGAGAGCAGAAGCCGGAAGACCTCGTGGCCGAACTCAAGAAAAGGGTAAAGGCGGTCAATGACGGCAGGATGGAAGGTGTTGAGGCCATGCTCATGGGGCAGGCAATTGCCCTGCAGTCGATTTTCGCCAACTTCGCAAACCGCTCTGCTGTGAACGCTGGTGAACATATGCATGCCACCGAGACCTACATGAAGCTCTCGTTACGAGCGCAGAGCCAATGCCGCGCAACTCTGGAGACTTTGGCCACGATCAAGAACCCTCCGCTCGTTTACGCACGACAGGCTAACGTGACCACAGGACCGCAGCAGATCAACAACGGTGTTGTGCGAGAAATTGAATCCGTACAAAACCAACTTTTGGAGGAGGAACATGACGAACGGCTGGACACCCGAACGACGAGCAAGGCAGGCAGTGTTGATTCAAGAGTGGAAGCCGTGGAAGCGGTCAACTGGGCCGAAGACTGAAGATGGTAAGGCTCGATCAGCAGCACGTGGCTTCAAAGGCGGGGAGCGGCGGGTGCTGCGTGAACTCAGGCAGATAATGCGCGATGCGGATGAGGCGATGAGGTCGTTTGTCTGAGGAAATCCAGCTTGTCTGCGGGTTCCAGATTGAGCCGCTGCCGAATCGTTGGACCAGGATGATGACACCCATTCAGGCGTCGCTGCTGCCGGTGAGCCCCGCTCGGTGAGGTAGATCTGTCTAGCAGGCCGTTGAAAAAGGGCCAAAGTACGAATGCTTCTGGCAAAATGAGACGCATCGTTTTTATGTGACAGTCAGGCGAAGCCGATGCGCGGATCCGACCTCAAACAAGACAACCTGTTCAGCTACACGACGCTGGAGCAGCGTATTCCAGCCGATCACCCGCTACGCCCCTTGCGCGTACTGGTCGAGACCGTGCTGGTCTCGATGGATCGGGATTTCGATGGCCTGTACTCGACACTGGGACGAAGCTCGATTGCGCCGGAACGATTGCTGCGCGCCTCGCTGTTGCAGGTGATCTATACGATCCGGTCCGAGCGGCAGCTGGTCGAGCAGATCGATTTCAACCTGTTGTTTCGCTGGTTCGTCGGTCTGTCTATGGACGAACACATGTGGGATCACTCGACCTTAAGCCAGAACCGCGACCGGCTGTTTAATCAGGAGGTGGCACGGCTGTTTTTCGAGCGCATCAAGTCTCTGGCCGAATGGTCCGAGTACGCCAGCAACGAGCATTTCAGCGTTGATGGCACGTTGATCGATGCATGGGCGTCGCACAAGTCCTTCGTCAGGAAGGACGGCGGCGTACGACCGTCGGATGGCACGCGCAACCCCGAAGCAGACTTCAAGGGTGAGAAACGCAGCAACGCGACCCTTAACCGCCCCAGGGTTTCCCGGAGACTCCAAATCTTGAGAGGATTGGAGTATGAGCAAACAGAATCGGTTTTCACCAGAAGTCAGGGAACGGGCAGTTCGAATGGTGCTCGAGCATGAGAAAGATCACCCTTCGAGGTGGGCTACGCTGTGTTCCATATCGGGCAAGATCGGCTGCACTGCCGAAACACTGAGAAGCTGGGTTCAGCGTTTGGAGGTTGATCAGGGTGACCGCCCGGGTATCACCACAGGTGAACGTGAACGGATCAAGGCGCTCGAAAAAGAGAATCGCGAACTGCGCAGGGCCAACGAAATCCTGAAGACGGCTTCTGCGTTTTTCGCCCAGGCGGAGCTCGACCGCCGACTGAAATGATGGTCCGATACATCGATCAGAACAGGGACAAGTATGGGGTCGAGCCGATCTGCAGTGAACTGCAGATTGCCCCAGCGACCTACTATGATCACAAGGCAATGCAACGAGAGCCGGAGCGGCGCGCGGTGCGTGTCCTTCGAGATGAAACACTTGCCCCGCAGATCCGTCGTGTCTGGGATGAGAATTTTCAGGTCTATGGCGTCCGCAAAGTCTGGCGCCAGCTGAATCGGGAGGACATTCCAGTGGCACGCTGTACCGTCGAGCGGCTGATGGGTGCACAGGCTCTGCGTGGCGCTGTTCGCGGAAAGAAGGCGAAGACGACGGTACCGGACAACCTGTTGAATCGACCTCTGGATCGCGTCAATCGCCAGTTCCACACCGATCGGCCAAACGCCTTGTGGGTGGCAGACCTGACTTATGTGGCGACCTGGCGCGGGTTTGTCTACGTCGCCTTTGTGATCGACACCTTCGCGCGCCGCATCGTCGGCTGGCGAGTATCGTCGTCACTGGCAACCGACATCGCTCTTGATGCACTGGAGCAGGCGCTGTGGATGCGCAAGATCGATCAGGAATCCGGCCTCATTCACCACAGTGATCGCGGTTCTCAATATCTTGCCATTCGCTACGCTGACCGACTGGCTGAAGTTGGCATCTCTCCTTCAGTGGGCAGTGTTGGCGATTCGTACGATAACGCCCTGGCTGAGACGATCAACGGTCTGTACAAGACGGAGGTCATCCGCCGTCAAGGACCCTGGAAACACATCGAAGATGTCGAGATGGCGACCCTGACCTGGGTCGACTGGTTCAACCATCGTCGCCTGCTGGAACCGATCGGTAACGTTCCACCAGCAGAGAAAGAAGCGACGTACTATGAGCAACTGAAGGGTCAGGCCGAGGCGGCATGACTCAAGCCAATGAGTCTCCGCTGAAACCGGGGCGGTTCAGCTTCCGCTTCCTTCAGAATCCGGACAATCTGTTCTTCGGTAAATCGCTTCTTCATGGACTCCTCCTTCGAGGAATCCTAACCTATCGACTGGACCAATTATGAAGGGGCTAGCCAGCACGGTCACAAACGATTGTCCGATATGGGTCAGGCAGATATATCGCCGTCCGGAGCGATGTTGGGCACGCAGCACCGCATGGCGCGAACTGGAGATCTTGCACATGCATGCTTTGCATCATCTCGCCACGATCGCGATGCTTTGCAGGCTGCGAGGCATTCCCATCGACACCGAGGTAGGCATGGCACCGGATACGTTAGCCGCCAAAAGCGCGGTAGACTGCGAACCGATTGGGTCTCAACAGCCCAAATGAGGAACGACCTCCAACTTCTGGCGAATGTTCGTACACCTTCCGGACTGGTTGACCCTACCTCTGGCTCCGATCCGTCCTTTGGTGCGACCGGTTCAGTCCATTCAGTACAAATTCGCCGGAATGAATCATTGGCGATCGCTGTTCATCAACACACTTCGATCCACACTTCCGGTGATGGCCCACGCCTCTTTTCCTTGTCCCGGGTCGCTCGACAAGACAGTAAATCGGGCCTGACTGCAGTTCCGGCAATCAGGCTGGTCAAATCACTTTCGTAGCAATGTGAAGCACAAACGGGACCAACTGAGCTGTCCAACAGACCTGTGTTTTCAAGCCCTCACGGCCACTTCGCTCCTTCGTTTGCGTTTGCCGTGCAATATCGCTTGCGCGGTTCGGCCAGATACCTGACTCGTGTCGAGCTGCAGAAGCAACCCAGGGGTGTTGCAGAAGTTCACGTCGATGCCCACCGAGATGAACCGGGCACCAATGTTGAAGTACTGACGCAACAGAACCGGCACTGACGCATCGGCTTTCCCGGCAGCTCGAAATAGCAGCTCGATGTCACGAAGGTCCGGGTGCGGGAATTCGGTACGAACGCCCTCCCACTCCGGCGCTAGTGACTGAAGCAGGGGATAACGGGGTCGCACCGCAGTATGTTCGCTGATCAAAAGGTCACACACCATGCGCACAGATCGCGGATCATACAGCCGGGACAACGACACTGTTCCATACAGCCGACTGTAGCGGGGGTGCAGCTGCAGGTATCTGCCGATACCTTGCCACAGTATCAGGAGCGGGTAGAAACGCTTCTGGTACTCTGGCACAACGAAGGACCGGCCAAGCTCAAGTTTCGGATCCTCGGTAAAAAACGTCTTGTCGAATTCAAATATGCGGGAAAGGTAGATCGCGTCTAATCCACCATCCCGAACCAGTTCATCGGAATGACCAATGCGATAGGCGCCAACGATCGCGTTCCGTTCATCGTCGAAGACAAAGAGATGCACATAGCTGTTGTCAAAGTCATCGGTGTCCATGGATTTTCCGCTGCCCTCCTCCACCTGGCGAAAGGTGCGTTCACGCTCGATCGCGATCTGGCGGACTACCAGCGGACACTGGCTACGTCGCGCGTACAGGACCCGGAAGTTTTGCTGACTCGCCAGCAGTTGATGGTGCGGTAGTTCGTCTACTTCCAAGCGTATCATCCTCTGAGGTGCAGACGATGCCAGTGGCGGACGTACCAGCCCGACAGCCGGATACGGGCTGGTAACACTGCCGTGTTCAAGGTTGTAAACTAGTACTCGTGCGAATCGCGTGATCTGCCTGGCATCGAGGTGTTTGATCTGCGCTGAACGGACAACCGTTCCAAGCTGCAAGACCATCGAACGCCCTCGCGCAGTGAGCAGCTCCCGGGGCAGGAGAAGCAACTTCGCTGTTGCCCACAACCTTCCTGCGTTGATGAAGAGTCGGCTGCTGCAACCATCACTGAAGACCGGCAACAGAGCCGCCTGGCTACGCAACAGAAGTTGCCCGACAAGTTCACCCCAGGGTCCATCTGTAATCCGTCCTTCTGCCGATTCCCACGACGAGACACGTCCAGCGGGGAACACCACGAGTGCACCACCATGTTCCAGATGTCGACTGCAATTTCGTAGTGCAATCACATTGGCGGGCTCGAATCGCAGCGGGTTCACACGAATCAACAACGGTTGCAGCTCGTCGAAAAGACCAAGCATGCCGTTAGCGAGGATCTTCACGTCCGAACGAACCGAAAGCAGATGCCTAAGCAACGCCAGCGCCTCAGGTCCTCCCTGGGGATGATTACCCACTACCAGCAGACCACCAGCCGACGGCACCGGCCCGCCTTCGACCCGGACATCGAGGCGCAATGCCTGGATCGCCCGCGAGACAAACGTCTCTGGTGTGCCGTCATAAGAACGGCATTGTTCGTACACCGCGTTTAGCCGGATAACACCGAGAACCCGATCAGCAATCCCGATCAGTGCGCGAACCCACCATCGGGTACGCTGGGCTACAGGCAGCAACCGCAGAAGCGTGATCTGCCGCTCAGTGACAACGAGGCGGCTCCGCGCCATGAAACGGTCGATTGCGGATGACATCCTCATGGCTTCTCGCGCTCGTCTGCTTTGGCACGAAAGACCTGTGTTTCCGGATGAAAGGCTTTCCAGGCGAACCAATAAAGCGTTACCGCCGGAACATGCTCCGGATCGGGTGAATCGTCAACAGCGATGATGGCGCGCGCTGCGTCTGCCGTCTTGTCGTACTCAATGGTCAGATTCCGGCTGCCTACTCGCTCCCGCACGACGCCACTGGTCTGTTGCAACTCTCGCAATGGGTAAGCAATTGCCTGGCCGTCAATCACTACACCGAGCACACGTTCCTTGGGGTGCAACAAGCGACTCCGATGACTGACTGGAAAAAAGAGACGTCCGGATCGCTCATAGCCTGCGTAAGGATCCAGACGGTAATCAACATTCCTAGATTCCGGTGGCATGAGTACCAGGGTTTGCGGATGAGCTTGCCGCCACGCAGACCAGGGCATGTGATCCAGGATCACGTGCTGCAGCGACTGGCCACGCCGCTCCCCGCTGATGGCCTTGTTCATGATCTGCGACCACAGGCTGCCGCTTTTTCGGTCGTACAGAAGCACATCGGAGTTGTACAGTAATCCAGAGACACCGAACGCTTCCTTGCCCGGAACCCGAAACGCCATGCCACTGCCGCACAAGGGACACCAGGTGACAATCAGCGAATCGTTACCTGACACATCGTTGACCACTTCATGCCAGTTCAGGATGTGGATCGGGTAGGCACGGGCACCGGAGGCATCCACAAAACCCAGAATCGCGTCGTCCTCGCGAATGAAGTCCGCCGAATCGGCGGCAATGAACACCGGGAGATCGATTGCCGGGATACCGTCTTTCGGTGGACCACCGGACACGATCTGATTCACCGGCACAAGGCTGTTCTCCAGACTGAACCCATTCAGCGTACGCGCAGCACTCGCAGGAAGCGCTTCCGACAGCAACACGATCAGTAGCATCCAGATCGCAGTTCCGCGTCGCAACGCTGCAGCGGAATCATCCCCTCGAAGGCAGAACGGTCCGTGGCCCGATGAAGGCGGAGAGGGGGAGGGGTTCGGGGACCCTCCACCTTCACCAGGGCCACGGTCCCGTATCGAGCGTACATCAGATTGCCGCAGAACCTGCCCGTCGGTTCGCCTGCGGTCAAGGGAAGTCATGATCATCATGCTGTCCTGTCTCCATACCGGCGCCATGCAGGCTGGACAGGGCTCTGCGCAGCAGTGCGCCGTGATCCAGCCGCTGCATGTACGACTGAAGGAAAATCTTGTCGACAATCACGCCGTCGCGGTCGATCACGAACACGCCTGGATGGGCAACACCATACGCGGCATCGCCCGGTGCATAATCGATGTTCAGCACGCCATACCCGGCCACGGTCTGGCCCTGCAGGTCCGACAGCAGTGGATAGGCGATGCCAAAACGCTGCGCGAATTCCCGTTGTACAGCAGGAGGATCGTAGGTCACCACAACGACGCCAAGACCGGCTGCATTGATGTCTTTGAAGGCGCCCTGCAACTGCACGAGTTGCCGAATGCAGAAGGGTCACCAATCGACACTGCGATTGAAAAACAGCAACAGACCGTTGGCACCGTGGAAGCCCTCCAGCGTATGAATCACGGTGTTCTGGAAGGAAACGCTGACAGCTGGTGCCACTGCGCCTAACGGCAGTCCAGGGTTCCATGCATCCGAATCCGTCTGCACAAACATGTCGGCAGTCATTCGGTCCATGACGAACTCCAGCACCGGACCGCGCAGCGCCACACCCAGAAGGCCTCCAACCAGCAGTACGCCACCGACCACACGGAACCATCTTCTGCTGCGACTCAAGGTCATCTCCAAGATCATTCATGGAACTAAGACACGGGTTTTCGGGAGTCGTTACACCAGACCATTGCCAGTGATTGACGATGTACACGACTGCGCTGACTGCGCGAGAGTTCCGTAAGATGGATTGGCAGCGCTCTCAGTCTGCGGCCGTATCCGGGCGCACATCGCCAATGGCAAGTCGTTGTATCGAGTCAACCAGGCGCGGCGAAATCTACGAATGCTCGTCCTCTCGATGCCCGCAACGGGGTATGTGAAAACGCCAGATTCACCGGTTGTGGCGGTAACCAGAAGTCTTCAAGAACGGGCAGCAGCATTCCCGCCGCTAGATGGCGGCTCACCATGTACGACAACGCCATCGTTATGCGATGACCGGCTTCGGCCGCATCGACGGCAGCCAGCGCATCATTGATTTCGTACCAGCTGTGATACCGAACGCCTGCGGTTTTCCCCGCGTTCTGGTAGCGCCACTCGCGATTCGGCATCAGACCAGTAAAGGCAATCACGGAGTGTTCCCGCAGCGACGCGGGTCTTGCCGGAACACCGCAACGCTCAATATACGCCGGGCTGGCAACCAGCATGCGGCGCACCGTACCCACCCTGCGAGCTATGAGGTTTCTAACTTGGTTGCGGCTGTGTACATAGACGTTTCGGCGGGCGATCTCCTCCGCGCAGTTGCACCGGCCGTCCGCGACATCACTCACTGTAGGCGGCAACTCCGGTCAGCGATCCGTGCGATCAGATGGTTCCGGAGCGACGAGCGCGGTTACCGCCGCACGCAGCGCCGGGTTGTCCGGGTCAGACTCCGACGAGCGCCAGACTACCCGATCATCTTGATCGAGCACAAAGAGGGTCGGTGTTCCCGGCACCCCGGTGCGGCGGGCGAGGTCATCGCCTTGCAGAAGCAAGTCGAATCGGATGTTCATGCGCTTGGCATAGGCGTTGATGTCACCATCATCCCGAATATTTACACCAACGACCTGCAGCCCACGCGCAGAGAAATCGTCATGCAGCCGAACGATTCCGGGCATGAGCCGACGACAATACGGGCACCATGTCGCCCAGAACAGTACGATCTTTGGTTGACCCGGATGCTCCGAGAGCTGCCATGTCTTTCCACTCGCGCGCGCCAACGCAAAGTCCGGAAACGTCTGTCCTACCAGTACCGTCGAGTCAGCGCCATGTGCCTGGGTGACCAGGAACCAGAAAACTACTCCCGCAATCCGATACCACACTCGTAGCATGCAATCTCTCCTGGCCACCCGGTCTGTCCGGACAAAATCTGTTGTCCTGCCCGCGACTTGGACCGCACCTCAAGTGGATTGTTACATCTCGAAGCAAGGCAGGCATATCTCTTCCTTCATTCCCGACGTCAGTGCCGAACTACGAGGTCGGAGCGCACGCACGCACTTGGGTTTCTCCATCGCATCGGATATCTTCGACTTGGGCTGGACCGCAAGCGCGCCATGCCAACAAGACAACAGGTCACAAATCCGGCAATCCACACCCCCGATAGCACCCAGGATGAATCATGACCAGAGTTCCCCAGCTAGAACGCGCGGCTCTACCACAGCTTGAGGCGGTGTTCGCGATGACTGAAAGCGCCATGGGTTTTGTGCCTAACAGCATGCTGACGATGGCGCACTGTCCTCAACTCTTGCAAGCCTTTGGTGCCTTCGCCGGCACCGTGCTCGGCCCGGGTGGTGAGGTAGAACCCGGTCTCAAGCAATTATTGGCATTTGTCGTCAGCAACGCCGCCGGATGTCGCTACTGCCAGGCGCACACCTCGCACACCGCGCAGCGACGAGGTGTTGATCCCGCAAAGATCGCAGCAGCGTTTGAATTCGAATCCAGCGTTCTGTTCACGGAGCCAGAACGTTCCGCGCTGCGGGTCGCGGCCCGCGCCGGTATGGTCCCCAACGCAGTCGAAAGGGCAGATATGGAAGAACTGGCTCGACATTTCACCCCACGACAAATCGTCGAAATTGTGGCGGTGATTTCAACGTTCGGCTTCCTGAACCGCTGGAACGACACCATGGCGACAACTCTTGAGGAGACACCGCGGCAGTTCGGCACCCGACACCTCTCCGAACATGGTTGGGATGTGGATAAACACACCTGAGCATCGGCATGGTATCTGCCCATCGGGGTCTGCCAAAAGTAGCGCAGTGCTGTAACTTTCTTGATTGCCGGCGGTCGTAAACGTGTCACCTGGTCAACGGAGAATTTCGTGCGTGCTGAAGACGTTCCCGAGCGCCTTGCCATCATGTCCTGCCCACCGGCACCCGACACACCCTGTGCGGTGGCAGGCACCCGGTTGTCGGCGCGACGCATCGCGCTGATTTCGACGGCGGGGTTAGCTCACGTCAGGGACCGTCCGTTCAGCATCGGCAGCGCAGACTATCGCATCATTGATTCGGAAGATGACCGGCCATTGATCATGAGCCACATCTCGACCAACTTTGACCGGTCCGGTTTCGCGGCAGATGTCAATGTCGTGTTCCCGCTGCAACGTCTTCACGAAAAAGCCCGAGCCGGCGAAATCGGCAGTGTCGCGCGTTATCACTACAGCTTCATGGGTGCAACCGACCCGGAACAGATGCGGCCAGCGGTGGATCAGATCATCGGTCTGCTCAAGGCAGACCTGGTCGATCTGGCTCTCCTCGTACCGGTGTGACCCCTGTGTACGCGTGCCGTGTGCGCGCTGGGTCACATCCTGGAAGCCGCGGGGCTCGCAACTGTCCTCATCGGTCTGATTCCTCAACATGTGGAGCGGATGCGCCCCCCACGTGCGCTGCTGGTACCGTTTGAACTCGGTCGACCGATGGGCACGCCTGGCGATCCGGCGTTCCAGCATCGTGTGCTCAATGTATTGCTGGCACTCGTCGCACGCACAGATGCGCCGGTCATCGAGTGGTTCACCGAACCCGCCGCCACCGGCACAGTGAACGACGCGCCGTGGGCCTGCCCGGTTTCCTTTCCGCCACTGCCCACGGACGATGGTGCTGCGCTCACTGCAATCCTGGCAGAGATCGATCTGCTGGAGCCTTGGCATGATCGCGCCATGCTGACTCGGGGTAGTACCGCCGTAGGTGCAAGCGGCGTAGACATCCGCTCTTCCGCGCGGTATCTGGCCGGTTTTCTCGAGGCCTCCTGGCCGGAACCGCTGCCTGCGCTGAGTACCGCTGATGGATTCAAGCTCGCCGCCGAGGATCTCAAACTGTATTACCTGGAGGCTGCCGCAGCACAACCCGGTGGCAGCAGCCGGGTGATGGGGGACTGGTTCTGGGATGGTACACAGGGAGGCGCGTTGCTGAAACGTCTGGCGGGCGAGTTGGTACACACACCTGACCCGCTCCTTGACACATATGTCAGGCACACGCTGGTTCCGGAAACCCGGCAGACGCGGCACTGAAACCGGCCGGAGCGGTGCACAGAAAAACAAGTGAGAAATACTCTGTAACAGGACTTCGATTCTACGGTCAGAAGTGCAGTGACCATCGTGGCAGGTTCTTGATCCGCCAGCGGTCACGCACATCAACCGCACAGGAGTCCAACCATGACCCATCGCCCTTGGCGAAATATGGCGCGATCGGTGGTGCCCGCTGCACTGATATCGATTGCCTTGTTCCGCCCATTCACCGCACTCGCCGAAGACGCTGTCATCGAAGAAGTTGTCGTGACCGGCTCATTCATCAAACGCAAGACCGAAGACTCGCCCTCCCCGATGTCCGTGGTCAGCCGAGCCGACATCGAGAATATCGGTGCCGTTGAAATATCGGACATCGTCAACCGCATGACCTACAACTCCGGCTCGACAAATGTTACCAACGCGTTCAGCGGTGGCGACAACTCCACCGGGGAAACCAATATCAACCTGCGCAATCTTGGTCTCGGCTCGACCCTGGTGTTGCTCAACGGTCGTCGCAGCGTAGCCGCGAGCACAGACTCAGGCGGCAATGCCTACGTCAGTACCTCCAGCCTGATTCCGACCATCGCCATCGAGCGCGTTGAAGTCGTCAAGGATGGCGCTTCCGCGCTGTACGGCTCCGATGCCGTCGCAGGTGTCGTCAATTTCCTCACCCGGACCGGCTTCGAAGGAGCGGAGTTTCAGGCGCGGGCAAGCACCGATGGTGAAACCCGCAATCAGGATGATGTTCTGCTTTCCGGCATATGGGGCACAGCAAGTGACAATGGACATATCGTCGTTTCCGCAGAGTTCCTCGATCGGGATGCACTCACCATCAACGAACGATTCAACGACTTCGGTCGATCGGGTGTGTCGACCCTTGGCAATCCGGGAACATTTATTCCTCAGGGTGCCGCGGCCGGTGCCTATCTGCTAGGCGGTGGCGCTGCACTTGGACTGGGTCCCACGGTACCGATTGCGGGCGATCTTGACTGTGAGGTGGCCGGCGGCCTCAGCCGACAGAGTTTTCGTGCACCCACACGCGGCACACCTTTCGCTGGCACACTGGACGGACTTGGTGCCTGCATCTATGACTTCTCGCCGTTTTTCAGCATCGTTGGCGAAGAAACCCGTCTGCTGACGCACGTCGACGTCGTCCACGACATCAGTGACTCTGTCGAGGCCTACGCTGAATTTGGTTACTCGGATACCGAATTCTCACGCGGGAATTCACTGTTCCCACTGGTGCGATTCCCGACCATTCCCGTTGGCAATCCCGGTCTGGTCAACGATTTTCGGAGACGCAGTACCGCGTTGACTGGCAATCCGAACGCCCTGGCACCTGCACCGACAACATTTTTTGGGCGCGTACTGGGCTTTACCCCGAACGAAGGACCGGACTCGAGCCTGCGACCTGTCGATACGGAAACACGGGAATTTGTCGAAGATTTGCGGGCCGTGATCGGCTTCCGTGGCGATCTGCCATTTGGCGACAACTGGACCTTCGACGCGTCGTTCACGCATAGCGAAAGGGATGCGCAGGCACGCAATACGGATACCAAACAGCAGAATCTGGTGCTGGCGCTCAATGGTCTGGGCGGTCCGGATTGCAATGTGATCTCCGGCGCTCCTGGCCAAGGTGGCTGCCAGTTCTGGAATCCCTTCTTCAGCGCATTCTTCACACCTGATGGCGCACGCCAGACCGACCCTGCGCTGACCAACTCACCGGAATTGCTGAACTGGATGGTCGGTGAAATCCGTACAGTGTCTGAATCCCGTCTCACCGTCGCCGATGTGGTCGTGTCCGGCGATCTCATGTCACTGCCCGCAGGCCCGGTCGGCCTTGCGCTGGGTGTGCAATTACGGCGCGAAGAAACCTTCTTCGATGCGGATGATGATTCCAATCGCAATAATTTCTCGTTCATTTTTGGCGCCCAGGACTTCGATGCGCAAGAGGATGTCCTCGCCGCGTTTGTCGAACTGGCAGTCCCGATCACCTCACAGATCGATCTGCAGATCGCGGGACGAGTCGAGGACTTCGAAGAAAACAACGAAACCACCTTCGATCCAAAAGCAACACTGTTGTACGCGGTCACCGAAGATCTCACCCTGCGCGGATCCATCGGTACTTCATTTCGCGTCGGCTCGCTGCTGCAGCGCTTCGGCCAGTCCACCCAGCTCATCAATATCGCCGATCCGTTCAGCGGTGCCGGGCTTGCCTTTCGACCGCAACTGGGCCTGGGCAATCCGGATGTGACGCCAGAAGAAGCAACCACTTGGAACGTCGGACTATCCTGGTCCCCGGCTGACGGCATGTTCGAGGGGCTTCGAGTCGATGTCGATTACTATGACTACAATTATGATGACCTCATTACCCTGGAAGGACCACAGGATCTCGTGCTCCGCGATCAGTCGTCGCGTTGTCCCCAGGGCCTGAACACCAACGCCGCCGACTCGATTCCGGACTGCGGACGACAGGCCAATGGCGCCATTCTATCGGTCGGCACCGGCATTCCCGATCAGGTTGTGCGCGACGCCAACCTCAACTTTCTGCGAGTGCAGCCCACTTTCTCCAATGCCCAGGAACTTGATGTCTCCGGGCTCGATTTCACCGTCGCCTACGAGTGGTCGTTGGGGAATCTGGGTCTCCTGACACCCTCGTTGACCGGCAGCTGGGCACGGGAGTGGGATCTCACCCGCGCCGATGGATCTATCATCGACGGTGTCGGCAGTCGCAACTTCGGCACGACAATTGGTCGCTCATTGCCTGAATGGAAGCTCAATCTCAGCCTGAACTGGATCATGGACCGGCACGCAACGTTCGTACTCGTGCGTTACATCGACGCCTACAAGGACAACCAGCTGATCGACGACCCGCGCAATGATGGCCAGGATGTGTGCCTGGGTTCCTGCCTGCGGGCATTCTCGACGGGCCAATCCGGCGTCATCGGAGCCACCGCCGCCGATCTCGATCGACGCATCAACAGCTGGACGACGGTCGACGCGCAATACAGCTATGAATTGCCGGAGATGTGGATTCAGAAGGAAGGAAGCCGCGTTTCAGTGGGTGGAACCAACGTCTTCAATCGCGCGCCACCTCGAGTAAACGTCGATGGCCTGTTTGATCCGTTTGTCCACGACCCACGCGGCGCCGTGTGGTATCTGCGCTACGAAATGTTGCTCTGACGGGGAACCGTCCGATCATCTGCACAGGGCCTTCTTCAAGAAGGCCCTGTTCTGTGTCCAGCTGCGGAACTCATTCTTCTTTTTGACTTGACGATGAAGTGGCTTCAAGTATCAGCGCGACTCAGTGGCTCCTCTTTGCCGGAGCTGGAACATGTACAAGTCTCGGTACAGGTGTCAGCTGGCAGGTCCAGTTTTTTGAAGATACGGTCAAGCAGTTCCGGGTCTGGGATTGTCTCCTGCCGAAGCGTCTTGAGATTGGCCAGCATGACCCGCATCTTCCGAATGAACCGGTGACACTTCACACACATGGCAAGGTGCAGGAGCACGGCCAGCTTCTGAACCGTGCCCAATTCACCGTCGATAAATCGATCTGCCTGGTTGGTAATGTCAACACACCTCAGCACGTGCCATCCTCCTGGTATGTGCGAATCATGTGCATCAGACGCATTCGCCCCCTGTGTAACAGCACTCGCACGTTCGATTCGCTCAGTTCAAGCACGTTACAGATCTCGGTATAGGACTGTGCTTCGATATCCTTCAGGATCAGAACCATGCGCTGAACGGGTGGCAAAAGTTCGATATGTTTGTCCAGGCAATCCTGAAGATCTTCCGCACTGAGGCTTTCTTCCGGCGACGGCAGCGCTGCATCCGGAAACGGGGAGGTCCACTGGCCATCATCCCCGAACCAGCCGGTATCAACCTTGTTTTCTGAAATTTCTGATTCGACCAAAGGCATTCTGGACTGCTGTCGAAGCATGTTCAACGCCTTGTTTGTCGCAATGCGATACAGCCATGTGGACAGGGACGATCTGCTTTCAAATTCACCGATCGACCGGCAGACCGCCATCCAGGTCTCCTGAACGACGTCTTCTGCGCCATCACGACCGACAATTCGCCGCGACAGGGCAAGCAAACGGGGCGTAAAGGTGTTGATGGCGCAATGAAATGCGCGACGATCTCCCGATTTGAGCCCATCGACAAGCGCTGACTCGGACTGGAAATGTAGATCGATATTCTTGTTCCGATCCCCGGAGGATTGTTGTGGTGGACGCAAAACAGGCAATACGGGCATGCAACTCTCCAGTTGGCGATCGGAGAGTATTCAGACGACAGAATGGCATGCATCCGGATTAGGTGTACGCGCGGCTGGCTGTGATCTCTCCTTGAGTTGAGACTTGTGCCCGACGAGATAGTTCCGCTTTGCAACACATGGGCGGAGTATTGGTCCAATCCGCATCTCTCGTAATTTTTCTTGTCCATGAAGCTGATATCGACGTTGATTCTTTCCGCCCTGCTCTCGGCATGTTCGTTCTGGTTTCCCGTCCAAGCCGGCGCCGGACTACCCCACTTCAGCCAGCTGGCACCGCGACCGGGTAGCCGGATAACAGCTCTCACGCTCACCGACTTGACAGGCCAGAGCGTGGATCTTGCAACCGAAATGCGAGGCAGACCAACCGTCCTTCAACTAGGCAGCTATTCGTGTCCGGTGTTTCGATACCGACGATTCGACCTTCAAGAACTCATGCGTCAGTACGGGGATCGTGTGCGTTTTCTGGTGATCTACACACAGGAAGCTCACCCGGCTCACGCGAAGAGTCCGTATCGAGACGGCGAGTGGAACCCCTTGATCAATCGCCTCTCTGGTGTCCAGCTCGATCAACCCGAGACCGCCACCGAGCGTCGTAGACGCGCTCAGTGGGCGCAATCAGCAATGTCCCTGGAGAGCCGGTTTCTGCTCGATACGATGGACAACAGCGCCTGGACGGCGCTGGGCAAGGCGCCCAGTCCAGCATGGGTCATCAACTCGGAAGGGTTCGTGCAGCTCTCCCAACCCTGGGTCGAACCGGAGGAGATCGCCCACACGCTCGACTTGCTACTGAGCGAGGACCAATAGCGCGTAACAGGCAAGCAAAAAGCGCGAGGCGTTGAAACACGCCTCGTGCAGAGTCGGCAGGTCAACCGCCGAACATTGATCAGGTCTTATCCACGAGTCAGGTGGTACTTGAACTGCAACCCATAGACTCGCGGGTCGGTCGGCGTAATGGTACGTCGGAAATTCTGCAACTCTTCCCCTGTCTCGATCTGCCGCACAGCGATCTTGTTAGTGATGTTGTTGACAAACGCCCCGACCTCCCACTGCGCATCGGCACTACGCCAGCTCGCTCGCGCGTCCCAACGCCAGAATGACGGCGCGCGATCAAACTGCCGGGAGAATGGCGCTTCGATGAACCATTCATCCGTCCACGCAGCGGTGGTGAAAAGATCCACCTGTCCATAGCTGCCCATGGGCACGGTGTACTGGCCCCAGAAGGTAAATTTCCATTCCGGGATCTTGGAGAGCTTGTTGCCATCCCCAACCCGCAGCGTCCGCTCATCGTCTCCGAACAACGTCGCTGGCGTGTCTGGATTGGTGACATCCACCGTACCGAAGTCCTTCGTGAACTCCGCATTGGTGTAACTCCAGTTGCCACCGAGTGTGAGATGTTCGGTCGTCAGCCACTGCGCGTCTCCTTCCCATCCCCAGGTCCTGGCTTCAGGTGCATTGACAATGTTGGTACCCGTACCAAGGCCACCCGTCTGCGTGATGCTGGTCTGGATATCGTCGTAGAGGTAGACATAAACCGCGCTATTGACCTGCAATGTTCGGTCAAAGAACTGCGACTTGTACCCCAGTTCGAAGGCGGTGACCTCCTCCTCGTCAAACACCGGCGTGTTGGTGGAGAAGAAACCCAGATTGAACCCGCCAGATTTCCATCCCCTTGCCGCAGACAGGTAGATCAGCGAATTGTCATTCGGCTCGTAATTGAGTTTCGCCGTCCAGGTAATCGCTTCATCCGTCGTATCGACTTCACGGTAGATATTGAAAAGTATCGGCACACCATTGAACCGAACAGGTTCGTCACCCGGATTGGTTCCCAGGTCACCGGGCGCTGCTATGGGATTGAGCGGATCGATTGCGCCATTGACTGCATTGAACAGGCACAGAACGTTGTTTCCGCACGCACCCGCGCTTGCCGGTGAGTTGGCGAAAAAAGCCTGCGTTCCTGGCAGTGCATTACCCGCCAGCCCGAACAGCGCAAGCCCGGTCAAGCCAGTATTCTCCTGCATGCCGATGAGTCGCTCGACCCCCTCCTTCTCATCACGGGAATACCGCAACCCCAGGACGGTGGACCACTTTTCACTAAAGCGCCATTCCGCCTGGCCGTAGGTTGCAAACGCATCGGTGTCGATGGTGTTGTCCCACGCGAAAAAAGTACCGGGCGTAAGGTCATTATTCGTACCACAATCCGCACAACGCAGACCGGTCGGATTATCAATGGTGTCACCACCGAACCAGGGCGACAATATGGTAAATCCGCCTTCCGGCCCGGGACCATTCAAGGTGCCGCCTGCGAGACCATCAAATCCACCGGACTTCGCCAGCCGTTCGGCTGTCCTGATATCCAGCACAGCATCATTGACCACTGTTGTACCAGCTCCCAGTACACCCAGTGACTCGAGGAACTGCAGGGTCGCACCGAAGGCCCTGTTGTTCGCCGCGTCGTCAGCCAGCCCGAAGCCGTCCAGACTTGCGGCGCGTTGCACCTTTCCTTGTGAATCGATTGGATCGTACAAGTCCAGTCGTTGGTCGATATGGGAGTTGTAGAAGAATACGCCCCCTGTAAAGGATAGTTTTTCAGTCTCGAACTGAACCTGCAATTCATGTTGCCAGTTCTCATTTTCCTGGAGCACAAAGAAGTCCGACGAGCCCAGTGTACTGCCGGTCTTGTCTTCATCCGTATTTCGCTCGTACAGGAAATCCGTGTAGCCAAATATGTACTTGAAGCTTACCGGACCGACGTCGTAGACCGCGTTGAACTGTGTCGCCTGATGGTCAAAGCGCTCGTCATACTGCCCGTTGGTATCGATCAGTAGATCATCTTCATCCAGACCGGACCGGCCAAAAGCATGTACCCGATCTGGATCGAGGCCGAATGCAAAATTCGGCAGCACCTCACCAGCGGTGAGATTACCCCGGACACCACCACGCGTCAGCAGCTCAGCGTTGGCGTCGATACCCGGACGGATGTGCTGTGCCTCTACGCGTTCGCCTGTTGACGGGTTCGTGAACCCGAAAACCGGCGCGGACGCATCGAAAAAGTCACGACGAAAGGCTTGACCAGGATCGACGACAGTACGATCGACCTGACGATAACCGAACGCAAACTGGTCAGTGTCGCGAAAACCCTCCCGCCCAGCTTCACCGACGATGATTGGCGCAGAGCCGGCCCCACCGTTGAACTTTCTCCTGAAACTACGCTCGTTGCCCCGCAGGAAAAACGAGAGATCGTCAGTCGGTTTGAACTCAAGAGACAGGGTGTAGTTCTCGTCACCATAGTCGTTGATGTCATTGCCGAATGGAGACGTGTCCTTGATGAAACCGTCGCGGCTGCGATCCGATCCGGTGATACGGGCGTTCAGAAGGTCTTCAATAATCGGAACGGACAACGCATAGTTGTATTCGGTCGTTTCGAAATTGCCGACCAGCGCATCGATCTCCAGCTCGAATTCATCCGATGGCCTGCGGGTCTCGAAGTTTATGGCTCCGCCTACTGCGCTACGCCCATAAAGAACACCTTGCGGACCACGCAGCACCTCCACTCGCTCGATGTCCTTCAGCCCGCCCTCTGTAGAGGCAATCCCGAAGTCCTCGGAATATGTGCCGTTGAAATACGTCGCCACGCCAGGCTCACCTCCGAGAGTGCGCGAAGTCCGGCCGACGCCGCGAATAGTTGCATCGTAAGGCTGGATCGTGGTCGCCGGTATGTAGTTCTGCAGATCTTCCTGGTTGCGGATATTGAAGTTGTCGAGAAATTCCGCGTCAAACGCCGAGATTGATATCGAAGTGTCCTGCACCGTCGACTGTCGTCGCTCGGCGGTGACAACAACTTCTTCAATCTGGCGACCGGGTGCAGGCGTGTCAGCGGCCTGCACCGCCGATCCAAATGCGATCGGCAGGGCAAGCATACCCAGGAGGCGTCTTCGCCTCGCTGCCGTGAAAGTTGAAGGCATGATGTTCTCTCCTCAAAGATAGGCGGAAATTGATTGCTCCCCAATGAATGACACGGAACCTCAAAACTTGTTACAGATGGCCGACTTCCTGCGTGCACTACTACGACGACTTCAGTGCCCGCGCGCACACGCATGTCCATGGCGAACATAACCATCGGTCTTCCAGCGCGAAACCAGACCATTGAATTCATGCGAACCTGACAGGAGGGAGCCTGCGAGTCTGCATCGGGGGAATACGCACATTCAGCACCGCAAGCAGCTTCGAGTGGTCTCTGACCCATCGCCAAGCATGCGGATGAAAACACGATCGAGCACCTTGAATGGTTCACTCCGCGACCCTCGGACAGGTGGTTTCGACCACCCTCTCCTTCTTCGACATCTCACTCTGCAGAGCGATAAACCCGCCAAGAAATATTCCCATGCGCAAGCGGAGTTGATGGCTGGTATCTTCACCAACGATGGATCCATGACAACAGTGGACAGCCACAAATCCCTGGGGCACGAGAGCACTCAGCAGCATCACTTGAGAAGATCGAAATGGCGTGAAATTGGTACGGCTGGCTACCGGGTATCGAATCACCGGATGACTGCGGGGTACATCAGTCGCCAAACCTCTCATCAATCGCTTTCGCTACCGGGCTTTTGCCAACACAGCCAGCCTGGTGACGACTGACTTGGTTTATGCCCCCCCATTCGCGACCGAACTGATCGGCGATCGCCGTCAGCGGAGCTCTTGTCTGCCGGATGCGACAAAGAATAAGTCCGCCCTCGACGACAGCAACCAGTGTCTCGGCCCGCCGTTTTGCTGAAGCTGCAGTTTCTACTTCATTCACCACTACACGGGCGACGATGGCCGCCCAGGCATCCAGTATGGACACCGCCGATGTTGCCAGCACTGCGGAGGCTGGCACGGTCTCGAGCACCGTTGTGGCAATTGGGGAACCGGATCTGAACTCAGACTCCTCCAGCCACCCAGCCATCGTCCTGCACCACGCCCGCACAAACGCCACAGGCGCACGCATAAGGGTGCACCTGCAAGAACTCAGATCTTCCGTTCAATGAGGGCGCGACTGAGGCTCGACAGGCAATCGGCGTCGCACGTGGCCCGGTGAGACTCCGCGGATACGTTTGAATGCCCGGCCAAGCGATGCTTCGTCGGCATAACCCAATCGTTCAGCAATGGTCGCCGTGGACAGGCGACCTTCCATGAGCCATTGTTCAGCGCGGATCATCCGCACTTCGGCGAGGTGATGCATTGGAGAATCCCCAACAATTTCGAGGAATCGCTGGGATAGTATCGAGCGCGACAATCCAGCATGTCTCGCCAGAGACTCGAGTGACCAAGGATGACCAGGCTGACTGTAGATGGCCAGAACGGCGGACAACAGACGCGGCTCGGTCATCGCAGCCAGGACCCCTCGTCTCACGATGCGTGTCTTGAGCGCATGCCGAAGCACCTGTAGCACCAGAACTTCCGAGAGCCGATCCAGAATCAGCGAGTGTCCCGGTTGACGCGTTTCAACTTCCAGGCACATCAATGACGACAGGGTAGCCAGGTCAAGACCATCGGGACGTGATGTTGCCCGCAGATGCAGCAGTGCCGGCAATGCTCCCAGGAAACCGGCAGCTGCCGCTGTCGGAAATTCGATGGCGCCACAGATCATGCTGGTCGTTTCGCCACTACCCACTTCGCCAAAGTCGTTGAGCTCATCCTCCAGTTGAATCTGGGCACTCAACATATGCCAGACATCTTCCGAAAGGAACACCAGATCACCCGCTTCCAGCAACACAGGCATATCCAGAGCGCCGTCATCCGATCGTGTATGCAACCAGCAGGTACCCTCCATGATGAGATGAAAGCCGGCCGCATGCACACCGGAAGGATTCAGCTGCCAGGCACCACAGACCTGGGGAGTTGAATAGACGCGCGCCTTCAGAGAGTAGTAGGCAAACACCTCGGAGAGCGGGTCGTTTTCCGGATGAATGAACATGTTTTCCGGATTTTCAGAAATATCTCCCATCCTGTCCTCTGCGGAGAATGACCATCGTGCGCAATACGAGCACGACCCAATTCAATCAAGAGCTCATATTAGTCATGAACGGAAAATCGAACAGAGGCTATTTCTCGGCAAAGGAAACGCTGGCAGGACTGAAACCGGGTACCTACGAGTTCATTGTCACCAACAAGGCAGGGAAGCTCGCCGGTTTCCAACTGCAGGACGAGAACCACAAACAACTCGACATGTTTCCACTCGAGCCAGGACAGACCCGCACGACCCGGATCGACATTGATGGGGGTGGGTTTCGCTATCGGTGTCCCATCAATCCGACACCCTGGTATAAGGTCGATGTCGCCGACCAGCGGTAAGTGTCATTCCCCCATACATTTTATACAGCATCCAAGCAGGAAACAGATCATGACTCGATTCAGATTTCATACAGCCGACACGGCGCCGGAATCAGCTCGCGACACACTCCGACTGGTTCACAAACGCATGGGCTTCATACCGAGCCTCTATGCCGGACTAGCCAATTCACCAACCGCGTTGAAGACCTATCTCACACTGTCGGAACTCATCGCCGGCTCTTCTCTCTCGCCGCTTGAACAGCAGGTGATTGCTTTGACTGCGAGTGCCGAGAATCAGTGTGGTTTCTGCATGGCGGCCCATTCCACAATCGCCCGCCAGATGATGAAAGTCGACGACGCCATCATCGATGGATTGCGTAACGATGAACCTCTGAGCGATCCCCGTCTGCAGGCGTTGCGCCGATTCGTAACCGATGTATTGAGGCAACGTGGCTATGTCCGCGGCAATGCGCTGGAGCGCTTTCTCGCCGCCGGATTCACTCACGAAAATGTTCTTGACGTCATCGTCGGGGTGTCCTGGAAAACCCTCAGCAACTACGCAAACCACGTGCTGCAGACACCTGTGGACGCCGAGTTTGTCGGTGAACTCTGGGAGCCCGCCACCCGTTGACGAACTCGAACTCTGGAGAGGCGGCTGACGAAAGCCTGCTGAAAAGCAGCAGCAGTCTGTCCGACCAAGCGTTTTCAGCTGCGCACTCATCTGTCAGTCGTGTAACGAAACGACCAGAATCGCGTCACAAAGCCAACACCGAAATCATCACAGAGGCCCCTAAGTCATGCCAGCCAACCCCTCGATGCTGATCTGGATCAGTACATTGCACAACAAATTTGTGCGCGGGCTCGATCCGTTCACCGGTATCGGTCCATTGCTCCTTCGGTTGTTTCTCGCAATGGTGATGATTCAGGCGGGATGGACCAAGCTTATCGGATTCGAGAACACTGCGGCCTGGTTCGGCAATCCAGACTGGGGTCTGGGCATGCCCTTCCCATACCTGATGGCAGCTCTGGCAGCGGGATTTGAATTTGTCGGTGGGCTCGCACTCGTCGTCGGTTTCGCCGTACGCTGGTTCGCCATTCCTCTCGCGCTCACGATGTTGGTGGCCATGACGACGGTTCACTGGGAGAACGGTTGGTTGGCCATTGCCGATGGGTCAAGCTGGCTGGCCAACGAACGGGTTGACGAGGCCGTGGAACGCAAGGAAAAGATGGTCGCGATTCTGCGCAAACATGGCGACTACAAGTACCTGACTGCCAAAGGATCGGTGGCCGTCCTGAATAACGGCATCGAATTCGGCGCCACGTACTTTGTCATGTTGCTGTCATTGTTGTTCACTGGCGCGGGGAAGTACACGAGCATCGACGATTTGCTTAAACGACGAATGTTGCACACAACGACTTGAACCACAATATCGACGCGCTCAGTTCAGACGGCTCGACACCATTCGAGCATTTCCCACACGTGGCTCGCAATTATCTCCGTCCCGAATCTACAAGGTCACACGACGCAGATTCGACCACCGTTTACTCATAAGTCAGTAATTTAGACTAAAGATTGAAGCTTGAAGAAGGAGCGGTCCAACGTGCGATTCTGGTCGATTGATTCTAGGGAGCCTCTGATCATTCAGAGATAACTCCTGTTTCCCGAGTAACAAGACCGTCAACCATCAGCAATTTTTGAGATTTCAGCCCGATCAGGCTTTTGATGTGTCTGGACGGCGGGAAACATCGTCATTTCCCGATTTTCACACGCAGCTCACCTGTAATAGCTGGCGGCTCTGTCTCAGCAGCGCCTTCTTCGCCATGACGATGTTCACCAACGCACAGCTCACGAAGAGGTGGTGGGCGTTCTTTCCCAGCCCCTTGTAGCGAACCTTGATGAACCCGAATTGCCGCTTCATCACCCGGAAGATGTGCTCGACCCGTGCCCGTACTTTCGACTTCGTCCGGTTGACCTGATCATCCCGATCGGTAAGCGGCCGTTGAGCACTGCTGCGACGGTTCGTGAAGTCCTTTGCCCCAGGCGCCTTGTCGGCCAGCGTCTGACGCTTGCCCTGATAGGCCGAGTCACCCCACACGCGAGTCTCGTAGCCATGCAATAGGTCACCCAGAATCACGGAGTCACGCACATTCGCGGCAGTCGCTACCACGCTGTGAATAAGCTTCGTCTGGCTGTCGACGCCGATGTGGGCCTTCATGCCGAAATACCACTGGTTCCCCTTCTTCGTCTGATGCATGTCCGGATCGCGCTGCTTGTCCTTGTTCTTCGTTGAGCTCGCCGCATGATGATGGCATCCACAATCGTGCCACGGGCGACGTGCAGACCGTTCTCCTGCAGATACGTGTTCACCAGATGGAACAGTTGATCGCCCAGATTGTGCTTCTCCATCAGGTGACGGAACTTGCAGATCGTCGTTCCGTCCGGCACCGGTTCGCGACCGAGATCGATCCCGACGAACGAACGGAAGGCACGGGAGTCGTACAGTGCTTCTTCAGCCCCCGGATCGGAGGGGTTGAACCAGTGCTGCAGAAAGTAGATCCGCAACATGCGATCGATCCCGACCGGTCGGCGGCCTGCACCGGTAGGGTTCGGATAGAACGGCTCGATGGCTTCAGTGAGCTTCTTCCAGGGAATGATGACTTCCATCTCACTGAGGAACTGCTCTTTGCGAGCCTTCTTGCGGTACTTCTCGAACGTTTCAGTTGCAAACGTCTCTTGCCGCATCGCTCGAATCCTCGCTGGTTCCTTCGCTTCAGCAGTATCCTACAAATCAGGAATAGATCAGAGCAACCCTTGCTGGCGAAGTCGGCCAGAATGCAGAAATCGCTAAGGCTGATAGTGACGTTTTTGGGTAATAGGCGTACAACATCTGCAAGTGTGGGAGTCTCGGCCCGTAGGCACACTCACCGCTGACGAACTGGACTTGACCCACTTTCACGGACACCTGATTCTCAGAAGAGAAGGAGTCCGAAATGCCAAAATCCAAACCACCGTATCCGGCAGAATTTCGCAGTCAGATCGTGGATCTGTTCCACGCTGGTCGAAGCGCATCCGAGTTGTCCCGGGAGTTCAGCTGTGCTCCCATTCATCAATCCTGGAGATGAACGTGGCAGGGCAACGGTGTTCCTCGCTCGGTTTGCCGCGCAAGCGTCCGAGCAGCTCAGGGATGGCCCGCATCTCACACCCTGGTGTTGCGATGACGGCGGATAGGACAAAGGACAGACCCAGATGAGCGTAGAAGTAGCCGAGCCACAGATTCAGGGGAATGCCGAAAAATCGATTGTCAGGACTGTCAGTGATAACAATCCCAATGCCAGCCAAAACGCTCAAGGTAACCAGGGATGCGAGCAGAGGGCGATGCCCCCAGCTCTTGGCAAAGCCGATGTTCACAACGTAATTCAGGAGACAAAGTGGCGCGAAGAGCAAAGTAATGCGCGTCCCCAACGTTGAAAACGGTTGCGCGCTCGCCACATTTGCAAAGCGGATGATTTCCCAAAGCGCATACAAACACGCAATGCCGACTACCAAACGAACCAAGCGACCGATCGGCCCGGGTCTGTCCAGCGTGCCCGGGTCCACGAGTTCCAACGGCTCGGATTGCTTCATTGCAAAGTCTCCTTGCTCAGCCCGCACAACACGACAATTTTGACACGTCCTTGTCGAAGGTTTGCGCGGCCAGTTTGAGACCCTCAACTGTTGTGAGGTACGGAAAAATCATTTCGGCCAAGTCTGTATAGGTCATCCGTTGACTCAGCGCGATCGTCGCGCTCTGGATGCTGTCGGCACCTTCTGGCGCGAGAATGTGTGCGCCCAGTAGCTGGCCCGAATCCGCATCCGCCACCAGCTTGATCAAGCCGCGTGTATCTCGTGCGGCCAGGGCGCGGGGTACGTGCTTGAGATCAAGCACCGACGTTTTCACGGCAAATCCCCGCGATCGCGCTTGCGCTTCTGTCAAGCCGACCGTGGCGACCTGAGGATCGGTAAAAACGACCGCTGGCATCGCTCGATTGTCGTAGCGATTGCTGTCATCACCCAGAGCATTTTTCGCTGCGAGCTTCGCCCCGTAGGCCGCCATGTAGACAAACTGGTCTTGCCCGGTCACGTCACCTGCAGCATAGACGCCGGAGAGTGTGGTGCGCATTTGCTCATCAATCCTGATGCCGCCTTGTGCGTTGAGCTTCACCCCCATCAGTGCAAGGTCTAAACCTTCGATATTGGGTTGCCGCCCCGTGGCGACCAGCACCTGTGCGGCTTCAACAACCGTCACTTTACCGTCCTTGAGAATGGCCAGCGCCACGCCGTCCGCGGTGGCTTCGATGTGGTCGTAGGCCAGGTTGTCGAGAACCGTAAGACCCTCATCGGCAAAGTATCGGGTCAGCGCCGCGCTGATTTCTGGCTCGCCACTGGACAGCAGATGTGACCGGGTGACGAACGTCACCTTTGTGCCCACCCGCGCGAATAGCTGCGCAAGCTCGCAGCCAATGTAGCCACCGCCGATCACCAGTAGCGAAGCTGGTGGCGCATCCAGTTCGAGCGCCGTGGTACTGGTCAGATACGGAACGTCACCGAAGCCTTTGATATCGGGTGTCGATGGGGAGGCGCCCGTCGCGACAATGATCTTCCTGGCGGCAATGTGTCTGCCGTCAACGTTGACGCCGCCTGCCTCAAGTCGGGCTTGCCCTTCGATGTAGGAAATCTTGTCGTACACATCGAGCATCTGAACGTATTTGTCCTGCCGTAACTCATCCACCAACGCTTGTTTCTGAGCCACGAGCGCCTTCCAATCGTACAACTCAGCAGCGCCTTGAACGCCGTCGAAACGGTTTGCCTGCCGTGCATGGTGAATGGCTTCTGCCGCCCTGATCATTGCTTTGGACGGGACACACCCGACGTTTACGCAGGTGCCGCCGATGGTGCCGTAGCCAATCAGCGCAACGCGCGCACCGTTTTCTGCTGCTGTGATGGCTGCGGAGAAACCCGCCGACCCCGCACCAATGACCGCGACATCAAACTGATCGGTCAGTGGTCCTTGATCGCAACAATCATCGAGTACTTTTGCTTCACTCATGGGTTATTCGCCTTCGATCGGAGTGGCCGGATAGCCCACGCCCGTGGACGCGTTGGCGATGTCCTCGACTGTGGTGATCGCCGGATCAAAGATTGCGGTCGCGGTCTTGGCGTCAAAATCGACCGTGACTTCGTTGACGCCTTTAACCCGCGCCATGGCCTTTTTTACAGTGAAGGGACACGCCGGACAGGTCATGTTTTCGATCGCGAAAACGCGGGTCTGAGCCCCAATGCTCGCGACGGCTACGTCTGTTACATCCGCCTGGATGTTTTTCGAACCGAAGGTCGCCAAGCCGGTCAGTCCTATGACGAGAACGGCAATGGCTGATATCCAGAACTTGTTCATGTGAAATTCTCCTAGTAGAACAGGGGTGCCCAAAAGTCGATGCTGAGTGCGAGTAGTACCAACACTGTGGCTACCCAAAGGGCGCTTTTCGTCACCCAGCCTGACGCCGGGGTCGCGCAATACGAGCCGTCTTCGCAAGCAATCTTCGGTTTGCGATAGACCTGCCAGAAACCAGACCCAAGGAAGCCAATCGTGACGAGTGCGAATATCGGCTTGTACGGTTCAAGCGCTGCCAGGTTCCCGATCCATGCCCCACTCGCGCCAAGCGTCACGAGCACGAGCGGCACAATGCAGCAGGAAGAGGCCAGGATCGCACCAATCACGCCGCCTGTGGCGGCGATGGCAGAGCGATCCGGTCGATCGCCTGCATCCTTCGCTTCAGTGATGGAGAAGTTTTCACTCATCCTCATACTCCTCTTGAGTTTCGTCTTGCCCGAATTGACTATTCAGTCCACCTTAGGGCCTGTAGTGACTACAGGTGCAAGGAAAAAGTGAATGTCGCCCGAGAAAATTTGACGCGAGGAGTTTTGGCCAAACACAGTGGCGTCAATGCCGAGACCATTCGGTATTACGAGAAGATCCAGCTGATGCCGGAACCGGACCGAAATTCTGGCGGCCACCGGAGTTATGAACAGATCCATTTGCAACGGCTTTGCTTCATTCGCCGCTGCCGGGAGATGGGATTTACACTTGAAGAAATCCGCGAGCTATTGTCGCTTGTGGACCGTGAGCAAGTCTCCTGCGAGCACGTCCAGCAGATTGCCCAGGATCACGTGGTTAGCATCCGGCAGAAGATCAAAGACCTGCAACGGATGCTGGGCACGCTTCGGGACCTCGCTAAGCAATGTTCCGGTGAGGATGTGCCCAAGTGCCCAATCATTGAAGCTTTACTGGAAATTTAGATTGCACGTGTAGCAGCCAGGCGGTTGCAGCCTGTCAGTCCTCGTGGTCGTCGCGGGGCGTGTAATCCATGGAACTGCAGCGCGAACGTCGCGCCTTCGTGAGCGTTTCTCTGGCCTTGGCACTGCCCGGTGCAGGAACCTCGGCGGATTGTCGCGCTACACTATCAGGGCAAGCATCAGATGCTGGCCAACAAGGCGTCCCTGGCGAAGTACTTCACGAACCGTCCCAGCAGTGCCCACCGTCCACTGACCGATCGGGATGATCAGGTCAACCGGACCAAATCAAAAGTACGGGCACGGGTGGAGACCATCTTCCGGGTGATGAAGCGGCAGTTCGGGTTCATCAAGGTTCGCTACAAGGGGCTGGGAAAGAACGCCCACCACCTCTTCGTGAGCTGTGCGTTGGTGAACATCGTCATGGCGAAGAAGAAGAAGCTGAGACAAAGCCGCCAGCATTTATAGGTGAGCTGCGCGTGAAAATCGGGAAATGACGTCATTTTCCGCCTTCCAGACACGTCAGAAGCCTGATCGACCTGAATTCGAAGCAAAATACTGGAAGTTGACGGTCTTGTTACTCGGGAGGCAGGAAATTTCGCTGAAGGGTCAGAGCTTCCTTAGCTAGTCAACTAATTGCTCACGTCCACCGGTCGTGCAGAGTTCAAGATCGAGTTCGTGTAGCGTTTCGTACGTGGGATCAACGCAGGGTCAGTTAGCCGGCCGCTCCAGACACATACGCTGCGGTCAGCGGACTTACGGGAGTTTCAAACAATGGCTGGCAACGGCCGAACTCCACCAACTTGCCGACCCTCTCCTTCATCCAGAAAAACGCAGCGTAATTGGCAATGCGGCGCGCCTGCGCGAGATTGTGGGTCACGATGACCACTGTGTAGCGTCCACGCAATCGCAGGATAAGTTTTTCCACCACGTCAGAGGACATCGGATCAAGCGCACTGCAGGGTTCGTCCATCAGCAGTATTTCGGGCTCCAGCACCAACGCACGGGCGATGCACAGGCGCTGCTGCTGTCCGCCGGATAGTGCCATAGCCGGATTGTCCAACCGATCGTGTACTTCATTCCATAGGCCGACATCGCGCAATGCCGCTTCGATTTTCCGGAAGCGTACTTCACCACCACGCACACCGTGCTCGCGTAATGGCAACTCCAGATTGCGGTAGATCGACAGCGGGAACGGATTGGGTTTCTGGAAAATCATGCCAATGCGTCTACGCAGCCCCTGCACTTCCAAGCCTGGATCGAGCACATCGATCGTATCCATCCAGATACGCCCACTGACACGCGCTTCCGGCACCAGATCAGTCAAACGGTTGAGTGTTGAGAGAAAGCTGGTCTTGCCACAACCCGAAGGACCGATCAGCGCAGTGATACAACCGCGGTATAGGTTGAGTGACACTCCGTCGAGCACCGTTGTCGAGCCGTAGGCAACGGACAAATTTTCGATACGCAGATGCGGGTCCGGCAAACAGCAGGCCGGGCCGGATTGAACACCGCCCAGCGTGTAGGGCGAGGCCAAAACAGCTCCTGAACCGTAAATCATGCAGAGATACTCCTACTCGCCCAGTGCGCGCCAAGCGTGTGCGCCGCCGCGTTGATCACCACAATCCACGCAATCAGCACCATCGCCGACGCGTAGGCGGCGCTGTCGCCGCCGCCAACGTTCATCGACAGATCGTAGATATGCACGGCAAGTGCACGGCCGGAATCAAGAAGCGATTCGGGCATGCGGTCGACATAGCCGCTGGTAAAAATCAAGGCGGCTGTTTCTGCCGTGGCGCGGCCGATGCCGAGCATCAGACCGGCCGCAATTTCTGGTGCCGCTGCCGGTAGCAGAATGTGTCCGACAGCCGTAGAGCGCGACATACCCAGCGCGGCCGAGCCCATGCGCCAGTCGTTGTCAACGGCTGTCAGACCCACCTCGCTGGTGCGGATGAAGACAGGAAGAATCATGCAGGCTAGGGTCAGCCCCCCGGCCAGAATCGAGAACCCCAGTCCCAAAAAGACAGAGAAAAAGGCATTGCCGAACAATCCGAAAACGATGGATGGCACGCCAGCCAAAACATCGAGACTCAGGCGAACCCCTTGTCCCAAACGACTGCCTCGTCGCGTGTATTCTGCTAGCCAGATGGCTGCTCCCAGCCCCAGCGGTATTGCCACAACGGACGCCACGCCGAGGATCAGCGCGGTTGATACCAATATCGGGCCAATTCCTCCTGATCGTCCCGCATTGCCTGGTTCGTCGGTGAGAAACGACCAGGAGAGATGCGCCACGCCTTTCCAGGCCAGATCGCCAAGCAGCCACAGGAACGCGACTATCACCAGAGCTGCGCAGCACCAGATTGCGCCGGTGAAGAGTCGGTCTTGCAGCGCCCTAGACATGCGCAGTGTTGCTGACGAGGCGCGCCGTAAGCCCGGCGAGTACCACGACCACGAGGGTCAAAAGCAAACCGCTGGCGAAAAGCCCGGCGCGGTGTGCCCCGGTGGCATATGCCATTTCGAGCGCAATATTGGCTGTGAGTACTCGAACGGGCGCGAACAACCCGGTGGGGTTCTGCACCACGTTGCCCGCCACCATCAGTACTGCCATGGTTTCGCCCAGCGCGCGCGCCGCAGCGAGAAGAAAGCCTCCAAGGATGCCGGCTCGCGCCGCCGGCACTGCCACACCAAGGACGACGCCACGACGCGTCAGGCCGAGTGCAGCAGCGCCTCGCATCAAGGAACCGGGAACAGCGTTCAGCGCCGATAAACTGGTCAACGCCACCGTCGGCAGGATCATCAGCGCGAGTATCAGGATCGCGGCGAGCAGGCTCGCGCCTGGCGGCTGCCAACGCGCAATCAACGGCACCAGTACTGTCAGCCCCCATAAGCCATACACGACAGAGGGAATTCCGGCCAATAAGGCCAGCATGGGCCGATACAGCCTCGCGACCGACGGTGGCGCAAAGAAGCGCGCGAAAATCGCGCTCGCAAGCCCGATGGTTGCAGCGAGCACCGTGGCAGCGACACCTGCCGCCAGCGTTGCCCACAGCATGGGCAACAGTCCAAATCGGTTTTCAAGTGGATACCAGCCGTCGTCGGTAACAAGCCGCACCCACCCGATTCCACTCAGCACCGGCCACGCCTCCCGGACGAGGAAGGCAAGCACCAGCAACAATATCAATGCCGCACCGCCGGCCAACGTGGCCAGCAGCAACGAAAGCAGCCGGTCAATGCGCCAGCGGGACAAAGAACTGCGCCTCGACCAGATCGTCGACCCTTGCCGAGCGGGCGAAGTCAATAAACCGCCTGGCCAATCCCGTCGCCACCCCTTTGGTAACCAGATTCAGCGGACGCGAGAGCGGGTAGTGACCTTCGCGCACATTGGTAACACTCGCCGCCACGCCGGCCATCGGTAACAGTCGGATGGGGACACCCAGCGTCTCGTCAAATTCGGCCGTTCCTATGGAGACATAGGCAATCGCGTCGGGATTGCCAGCGACCGTCTTGACCCCCTGTTCATTCTCACCGATGACGACTTCCGCCTTGATCTCGCTGTTCTTGAGTCCGAAATGCGCCAGAAACAGCTCCAGCGTTGATCGGCCTTCCGCCTTGTTCACAACTGTGATCGGTCCAGCTTTGCCACCGACCCTGTTCCAGTCGGAAATCTCACCCTTGTAGATCGCCTGCACCTGCGCATCGGTCAGCGACTGCACCGGATTGCTGCGGTGAACGATGATGCCGATTCCGTCAGTCGCGATGGTGTATGAGGCCAATGTCTCCTCTTCCGGCTTCAGCGCGCGCGATACCAGGCCGATGTCGGCTAGTTCCGAGGTGACGTCGGCAATTCCACGCGAAGATCCGCCGGATTGCACATCAACTCGCACGCCGGGGTTCAGTTGCTCGAATCGTTTTGCAATCTCCAGCGCCAGCGGCGCAACGGTACTGGAACCTGTGAGTACCAGTCTGTCTTGCGCCGCCAAAGGCGTGCCCGCCAAAGACAGCATGCAGACAGTCGTCAATATTGACCGAAGCCAACACAGCTTCTTCATGGGTGTGCTCTCTCACCGGTGTACTTTTCCTGTCTCGGTGGGAACTGTTGCATGGCGGCGGTAATCTGCTGCTTTTCGAGCGTGGCCAACGGCATTGATGCCAATTTTTCGATTCGCTCCCGGAGTACGCGAAAGCAGCGGGCGAACGCATTACGCATCGCCGCCGAAGATTTCATGACAGCGGCGGGATCTGGAAGACCCCAGTGGATCACGGAAAATTCACCGGGAAATATGGGACAAATTTCCGCAACTACGTGATCGCAAACGGTAATGACAAAATCCAGTCTGGGGGCATCGGGATTCGTGAACTCCTGCCAGCTCTTGCTGCAAAAACCTGTTACCGGGGCATCCAGTTGGCTGATTTGTTCAAGCGCGAATGGATGAACGCGACCGACAGGCCGGCTGCCCGCACTGAATGCGCGAAACCACCTGGCGCCAACACTGTTGAACAACGCTTCGGCCATGATGCTGCGCGCCGAATTTCCGGTACACAGCACAAGCACATTGAACGGACGTGGAGGGGTTGGCTGTGCGCTCGATGTCAGCAGCATGGCGAAGCGCTTTCCGGGCCGAAGCCGGTATCGAACGGCATGCTTTCACCGCAGCCCTCGAACAACCCATAGTGGCGACCGAAATCACCGATGAAATCGAAATGAGCAGCAAAGCGCGTGCCGTGCAACATGCGCCAGGTATTGCCGCATACCGGGAAAACACGGCCGGTTTCGATCAGGTGGTGTTTGTCGAGCACAAAGCGGTCAGGCGAATCGTGGATACTGCCGCGATAGACGACGGCTTGCCCATAGTCCTCACATGCAGACTCCAGCCCATCAAGTTTGAACAGTCGATAAGTGGCAGAATAAAATTGCAAATTTGCGACCCGATCTGCCAGCACTGGATCGCTGATAGCAAGGAGACGATCATCGGTCAGCCGCGGATCGGCAAAGCCGGTCCGATGCGCCAGACGCAGGAAGTCATTCCAGTACAGCGCGCCGCCCAGGCATTCGCCATATAGCACCGGATCATTGCGCACCGCTTCGGGTACTCGCCGGTCAGCATACACATCGGAAAAATAGAACTCTCCGCCGGGCTTGAGCAGGCGCTGTACGCCGCGCAGTACGGCGTCCTTGTCTGGCGAGAGGTTGACCACGCAGTTGGAAACAATGACATCGAAGCTGCCCGCTTCCAGATCCAGTTCATCCAGGCGCTCGATATAGCCGTGCAGAAAGCGCACGTTGGCATACCCGAAAGTATCGGCATGAAATTGCCTGTGCCCTTCAGCGATGGCGAGCTGTTCTTCAGTCATATCGACGCCGACGACCTTACCGGTAGGCCCTACCAGTTGTGCCAGTGCGTAAACGTCGCGCCCGGAGCCGCAGCCCAGATCCAGCACGCGACAACCTTCCAGCACTGGCGGACAAACCAGCCCGCAACCGTAGTAACGCGAAAGTACATCCGGATGAATACGAGCAAGCAGCGGCTTCAACCAAATCGGCATCTCGCTGATGTCACAACAAGCCGTGGTCTTGAGATCACCTGAGCTTTGTAATTTCTTGCCGTAGTAGTCTTGAACAACGTCGTGCATCTGGAATCGCTCTGATCAGGGTTTATGCTCATGAGTCGTTCGGACAACGTCAGTTCTTACAACGAACTCAGGGCATTGCTGCCGGGCGAGTTCGGTGTAACAAGAGTCAAAGCACCGGCGTAAATGCCTCAGATACCGTTCAGAGATCGCGCTGCACCCTGTCCAGAAAAGCCTTGTACTCGCGGGATTGTCCAAGCAGTCGAACAGCAAGTGCTCGCAACGCGTCGACCTCGTCGTGTTGAAGCCGAAAAGTTGTCGGCATGGCATTGAACCGTCGCCGCTCGTCCGCATCGACAATTTGATTGAACGTCAGCACGGCAAAATCGAGGGTCACCCGAGGTTCCTGCGGCGAGCGCATCGCATTGATACGCTCCGCCCACATCAGGAATCCCCTCTTGGCGAGCCCGATCGTTTCCGTATTAAGAATACCCAGCGTGGCATCGAATGAAGCCTGCACGGTATTGATCAGGCCCGGTTCGCCACCATCCTCGGCCCATGCATACGGCGCATAAACCTGTGCATTGGCGACAATCACCAGCACATGCCTCACGCGAGACAGCTGGGTGGCGGAGAATGCGCCGGCCATCGCGGGGACGTCACCGTAATGAGCCACCGGGCTCATCATCGAGCCGCGAACGCCAAGATTATCGGTGACGCCACCATCGACCAGTCGCAGAACCGGCATGCGCGTCGGGTCTTCATAACGCGCGAGCCCAAGTGCAACGGCATAGCGCCGCTCCAGCAGGTCGTCATGCGCAAGGGCTTCCGCCGTCCAGCGCGGGTGTCGCTGCGGGCAGTCGGGATAGTTGCGCAGTGCCAGCGGCGCAAAGACGCCTGGGACGGCGGATGATGCCATCACCGCATTCGCCACCGGATAGTCCGAGAGGTTCGAGCAGAGAAAGTCGAACTGTTGCTGGATGAAGGAAAATGTCGTTGCGTTGTTGAGATCGCTGGCGTTGAGAATGACGAATGGCAGCTCAGCGCGCGACATTTCGGCAAATGTTTTATGCGCAAACAGGGTGCGATCAAGATGGTGCGCCACCAGATCGCTGCGATTGAAGTGCGGGCTCGCGATCGTAACGAGATGATCGGGACGGGCCAGCAAGCCAAGCAATTCGCTTTGCCAATTGCGGTGCAGAAAGCGGGATTGAAAATCCTGGAAGATGCGATCGCCAAACAGTCCGTAATAGGCAGCCGTATAGCTGCCACCAGACACCGAGCTGATCACATCCACCTGGTCAAGCAGCCGTCCCTGCCTGCCATCAACCCGGACCGGCGTGTCACGCAACGCCTCCAGTACGCCATAGCTGAAGGCCGCAGCCCGGGTGCCACCACCCGAGAAGGCGAGAACAACGAAGGTATCTTCCGCGTTGTGAGGCAGCCGTGTCTTGAACTCGTAGCGGTCGGACGGAACCATTCCATCGATAGGGGTATTCCAGGTCTGACTGGCACAGCCGGCCAACGTGACGGCGATCGACAGTGCGATTCCACACTGCGACAGTTTGAACCAGGAGCATCGACAGCCTTGCCTGTACCGATAATGCTTGCTCATCATTGCGTGCCTCACAGGCTCATGCGTCCTGTATTGATCGGATGCTCATGAACTCACCCGGAACCTTATCGATGCGCAACGCGGGGCCAGCCAGCAGGCAGCCATTCCAGGTCTTTCGGTTCATCGATGTCGTGCAATCCCGGCTGTCTCGCAACTGTCCAGCACAGTTGATCGATGCGCTCGAACGTCGTCGCCGCAACAGTGTTCGTGCTCCAGGCAATATTCGCAAATATCAACGGACAAAATTGTCTGAATCCCAGCAGCGCGTAACCGCCATCTGCGGTTGGAGTGATCACGGCATCGGACTGTTGCAGCGCCCGCGCCGCTGTTTGCAGTCTTGCGCAATCCAACTGCGGGCAATCAGTACCGACCAGCAGAATGGCCTCGCCCGCCGCGATCACACGTTCGCTCACGCGAGCGAGTCGATCGCCCAGATCCCCCTCCCCTTGTTCAGACCAACACACTTCAGGGGGCACGATGACGGATCGCCAGGCTGCGTGGGAAACTGATGGCGTCACACACAACTCAACCGGACCGATCGCCGCCTCCAGACATTGCTGCAGGGTGTGGGTCAGCATATGGCTGGCGAGATCGGCGGCGCCCTGGGTACCGAGCGCAGGGACCAGCCGGGTTTTGCAAAAGCCCGGTATCGGCGCCTTGGCGATGATGACGATGCGCACTGGCTTCATCGATACGCCCAGGCCAGCTCACTCGCGGGAACTCCGCGCCGGCTACACTTGATATCCTCCATCAACGGTTGATCCGGACAATCACAGATGGCTCCAGATGCTGAACGCTGCACAAAGATGGGCAGGCTACCTGGCTCATCTACGGACACCATTCAACCCCCAGTCGTAGTCCAGGTAGTCAATCGTCAAGTCGCCGCTTTGCAGTTGCCTTGCCTGAGCACTCGAAAGCCCGAGCGCCTTTGCGTAATGCGCGAGGAAATCGGGCAGGCGCTGAGCGCCTTGCCAGCCCTGCTCAAAATCTTCGCGATACCATTTGAATATCGCCGAGACATTCAACGTCTGTCCATCCAGGCGGTTGCGGCTACGGTCACTGAGAAATTTCCTTGACTGATCCTCGAGTTGTGCATCGAGTCGCTCGGCTACGTAGGCTTCGGCACGCAGCGCAGGGCAGCCTATGCTGGCGCAGTTGACGGCAAAGTGAATGCGCGGATCGCGATAGCGCCCCGAGCCGCGAATCAGGCCATGTTCGATGTCGTCCAGCGATCGCGTCGCCCCCAGCAGCGGAATGAACGACTTTTTCCAGGGAGACTTGAAGAAGGAGCCGAGGTCCTTGATCGATTCAAGACCGGGATAACCGCTCAACACCAGTTGAACTGTCCATGCGTTGTAGGCGTTGATCAGAAAGGCGAGTTGTTCCGCTGTCGTCCAGCGATCAAAACGGGTTGGCTGCACGGCCGACAGCGTGTGCAGATACTGCCGCAGACGGTCATGGTCGGCGGAGAAGCCAGCGTAATCGACCGCTGTCAGCTGCCCGCTACGCAGAACGACGACGTGGGCTTCAAGCAGTTTTTGCCACACACCGTGATCGAACGCTTCATGTCGTGCGTCAGCCGCTCGTGTCGACCCTGCCATCCCCAACAACATCAACATCAGTGCACTCACCACAACACGCAACATACTCATTTCCCCCGACGCCAATCGTGATAGTGCTGCGACCAGCGCAGCAGACGCGCAGGCGCATGTGCCCGTCTCCATTCGCCTGCCGCGAACTTGTTGGCTTCCGCCAGCGTCGGATAGGTGTGAATGGTGGACAGGATTTTATTCAGCCCAAGCTTCCACTTCATGGCCAGGACAAACTCCGCCAGTAGATCACCGGCATGGGCACCGACAATCGTGACGCCGAGAATGCGATCCTTGCCTGGTACCGTCAGCACCTTGACGAAACCGTGCGCCGAGCTGTCGGCAATCGCGCGATCGAGGTCATCAATGCCGTAGCGTATGACCTCGTAAGGGATGTCTTTCTCCCTGGCCTCCTGCTCGTTCAACCCGACCCGCGCGACCTCGGGATCGATGAAGGTAGTCCACGGCACAGCGCGGTAGTCGGCCTTGAATCTCTTGAAGTTGCCGAACAGCGCGTTGACCGCGGCGTACCAGGCTTGATGCGCTGCGGTATGCGTGAACTGGTAGGGCCCGGCGACATCACCGGCGGCAAAGATATTGGGATAGATCGTTTCCAGATACTCGTTGGTCACTACCGTCCTCTCCGCCGGAATGCCGAGTTCTTCGAGGCCGAACCCGGTCAGACGCGGCTTCCGGCCGACCGCGCAAATCAATGCATCAAATTCGATCCGGCGCTGCTCGTCATTACCCTCAACCACGATGAACTTGCGTTCGCCATCACGCTCGCACCGCAGGGCTGTATGTCCGGTCAGGACCTTTACCCCGTCAGCTTCCAGCGCCACGCGGGCGTAAGTCGAAGCCTCTTCGTCCTCGCGACTCAGCAAGCGCGAGAAACTTTCGATCTGCGTCACGTGCGAACCCAGTCGCGCCAGCGCCTGCGCGAGTTCCGAACCAATCGGCCCGCCGCCCAGTACTACAAGTCTCTTCGGTGCGTCGTCGAGCTTGGCGAATTCGTTCCACAAAGTGTCGGACGTCACATAGCCCACGTCCTCGATACCTGGCAGAGGCGGGATAAAAGGGTGGGCACCTGCAGCAATAACGATGCTGCGCGTGGTCAGGCGTTGCGTTCTGCCATCCGGAAACTCGATCTCCACCGTCCACGGATCGCGGATACGAGCGTAGCCCTGCAACACCTCGACACCAAGTTCGGTGTACCGCTCGACGCTGTCGTGGGGAGCCACTTCCGCAATCACAGCCTGCACACGCGCCATGACCTGGCGAAAGGAAAAGCGCGGCTCTTCGCTGGTCAGCCCATACCGCTCCGAATGGCGCATCTGATGAGCAACTTTGGCACTCTTGATCAGCGCTTTGCTCGGCACACAGCCATAGTTCAGGCAGTCGCCACCCATTTTGTCGGCTTCGATCAGCGTAACTTTGGCTTTGACTGTTGCAGCGATGAGTGACGAGACGAGACCCGCTGCCCCCGCTCCAATGACGATGAGATTCCGATCGAATTTTTTCGGGCGTTGCCAGCGCGCGTAAACCCGGCGGCGCCGCCAGATGGCAACTGCCCCGCGTGCGACCCACGGAAACACGCCCAGCAACGCAAATGAGAGCAACAAATTCGGTGAGAGAATGTCGGCAAGGCTGGAAATTCCGGCGAGCTGGGTGCCAGCGTAAACATACACCAGCGTACCCGCCAGCATGCCGACCTGACTCACTCCGTAGAACACCGACGCTCGAATACTGGTCAGCCCCATCAACAGGTTGATCAGGAAGAATGGAAGGACCGGGATCAGACGCAACGTGAACAGGTAGAACATGCCGTCACGATCGATGCCGTCATTAACAGTTTTGAGTCGATCGCCAAAGCGGGCTTGTACGCTGTCACGCAACAGGTAGCGTGCAACCAAAAAAGCCAGCAAGCCACCGGCGCTGGAGGCGAACGATGCCAGCAGCGTCCCCCAGAAAAAGCCGAACAGCGCGCCAGCCGCCAGCGTCATCACCGCCGCACCCGGCAGCGATAATGCAGTGACCGTCACATAGCCCGCAAAAAACAGGACGCCGGCCAGAATGGGCGAACCCGCCCGCCATTGGGCCAGCGCGGCCAGGCTCGACTTCAACCCGGTAATCGTCAGCTGATAGTGTAGATCAAGTGCAAAAAAAAGGGACACCGCAATGGCGAAGGCAACAAGAACAATCAACTTTTTCATGCAGCGCTTTCCTTCAGGGCACCGCCACAACTGGAGCCATTACCGGCAGTACAGCCAAAGCAGTGATCGGCAACGTTGATTTCTGCGCCAGTGGGATCGACCCTAAGCAGATCGCGCAACTGCGGTCTTGAGGTTCCGAAGCGCTGCTTCGACATGGCCAGCGCCAACTGCTGGTTGAAGTCACAGTCGTAGAGGTATCCCTGCCAATCGACACTCACCTGACTGCGACACATGACGTCGGCGAGATTTCCGGCGGCAAAATTCTGTTTGAGCAAGTGCATGTAATCGGCAAACTGGCCCTTGGATATCAGCGTTGAGCCGAAGCGCTTGATAGGCATGTTCGCCAGCGTATACAGCGAATTGAAGGTGATGCCGAAATGCTCCAGCAACCCGCGCTTGTATTCATCCTGAAGCGATTGCTGATCAGGAGGCAAAACGGGGCCTTGCGGGTTGTAGACCAGATTCAGGATGAGCCCTGAGCCGTCCCGCCCATAACCCAGCGCGTTAAGTTTCTGCAGCGCCGCAATGCTCTTGTTGAAAACACCTTTGCCGCGCTGACGATCGACGTTTTCTATGGAATAACACGGCATCGATGCCACCACTTCAACCTGATGTTCAGCGAGAAATTCGGCGAGATCTTCCTGAGCTGGCTCGAACAGGATCGTCAGATTGCAGCGATCAATGACCTTCACGCCCAGCTTGCGCGCTTCCCGGATAAGATAACGAAACCCCGAGTGCAATTCGGGCGCACCTCCAGTCAGATCGAGCACAGAAATACCGCGGGCGCCAAGCACTGCCGGAATCAGCGACAGCGTTTCATCATCCATCATTTCCGTGCGGTTAGGCCCGGCATTGACATGGCAGTGCACACAGGATTGGTTGCAGCGATAGCCTAGATTGACTTGAAGCGTGGTAAGGCCGGCTCGACGTATTTCAGGGAAGTCGCTGACTTGTAGCAGGGGGAGCGTAGCGTGCATAACAGTGCCGTCCAGTGGTTGCGGTAACTAGTGTTTTCTCCTTACTCGGTCGGGCGGGAGGCGGGTTTTGTTACACCACCTTCAACTTATGGCATTGGTAACCATCGGAGTGAACCCCTGCAGAACCGTCTCGGAATTCAGAAAGTAGAGCTCATTGAGGTGTAGCCGCCCCTTGGCCACATCAATTCGGTGGAGCCCTGCTCTCTTGCAACCTTGCATTCAGCGGTCAGGACGCACTTCACTAAGGACGTGGCGGCCGCACCGCAATGATTGCTATCGTCCGATCTGAGAGGCTCGGGTATTTCGTCGAGGCTGACACTCACGCGCTGGGCAGATATCACGAAACACACCCACATGTAGCGCGCTCACACTATTCATCTTGCGCGATGTCACTTTTGGCATAAGCGCGGGTGATTCGCCGCAAGGTCTGCATCTGGCGTTCAAAATTGCGACATCCAGAACACATAACGGTGTGCATCTGCAAATTCATGCGTTCGGTGAAGGTCAGATTGCGTTCCTGTGCGTCCGAAAGAAGCCGGGTGGCTCTCTGGCAGTTCAGCATGGCGACTCTCCTGGCGAAAACCAGCTGTTTTCCAGACATTTACGCAATCGCAATCGCGCACGATGCAACATGACATTGAGGTTAGTGACACTCACTCCAGCTGTTTTGCAGATCTCGGGTGTTTCCATTTCGATAAATTCTCGCATCATGAATACGCGCCCCTGTTGGCCGGGTAAATGTTCCAGACAGGCCTCAAATACACGCCAGAAATGCTGATCGTGTACGGCCGCCTCGGGGTCGCCCCACGCCGTTGGTCGTTCGTCCTCCTGCCAAAAACCTTTGGCATTGAAAAGCTCACCAAAATCGTGATCTTCCTCATTCTGATTGGGCAAGCCACCCACTTCCATGAGACGCTGACGCTTGCGCAAGACATCCATGATTTTATTCTTCAGGATGGCGAAGACCCAAGTCTTGAGTGCCGCACGCCCACCAAATGAGCGTGCGCTCTTGAGGGCTCCAATCAGTGCTTCCTGAACTGCATCCTCGGCGAGACTCGTATCCGATAGCTGCAGTGTCGCAAATCTCACCATTTGCCGACGCAGGTCCTGCAGAAATTGAGGATCGGTCAAGTCTGATGCGTCACGTATTGCTTCGCCCCCGGGAAGCGGGTGTCGATCTGTCATGGATTGTTCCTTCTATTCAGTTCGTTCTTCACTGCACTGTATGTCGCCACACAGTATGGGACGAGATAGTTCAACACCAAATGCCACCAGGAAAGGCCCTCACCGGCCCACAGGTGTTGACCCTGATTGAGGAAGTTCAGCACAGTGCCGACCACCAGCGCGATGCGCAGGGCACCAACCATGATTCGTCGTTGCGTTGCTGTTTGCCAGAATTGCTGCATCGTCCTGCTCTCCTGGGCACGTGGCCTCGCGAAAAAAACCGTCGATCGGCAACGCGGAAAGGACAGCATCAACCGTCCATCCAATCGGGTTGTTTGCCAGGTTGCGCAGGATACCGTCATTCGCGCCCAGATTGCCCAGATCCGAAAACCAACCTCCCGGAACCAGCCACTTCATCTTAGTTTCTCTCAGCCAAAGCTGCGCCTCTTGCCGGGTGAATAGTTGACGGAGTCTTCCAAGTGCAAACCGTCAGTGTAAGAAATTGGAAGCCGACATCGACCAAGCGGATTAATCAGCGGTATTGCGGATGTTTCCATGATTGAAGCAAAAATCGGTGTCATCGGCGGCAGCGGTCTTTACCAGATGGCGGCACTCGAAGATGTCTGCGAGCACGTGCTCAAAACACCTTATGGGCAACCCTCCGACGTATTGGTCACCGGCAAACTTGAAGGCGTATCCGTGGTCTTCCTCGCGCGTCATGGCAGGAAGCACCATCTGTCTCCCTCAGAGGTGCCCTATCGCGCCAACATATCCGCGATGAAACAATTTGGCGTACGTTATCTGTTGTCGTTCTCAGCAGTCGGCTCTCTCCGTGAGAGTATTGCACCCATGGATATGGTTCTGCCTGACCAGTTCATTGACTTGACCAAACATCGAATCCAGACGTTTTTTGGCGATGGGGCGGTCGCACATTTCTCCATGGCGAAACCCGTTTGCGAAATTGTCGGCAATGCCCTGGCCCACGCCGTTGAGGAAATAGGAGAGTCATCACCGATTCGGCTACATCGGGGCGGCACTTATGTGTGCATTGAAGGCCCGCAATTCAGCAGTCTTGCGGAATCAAACTGGTATCGATCTATGGGTGCTGATGTCATCGGTATGACCAACATGCCTGAAGCCAAACTTGCGAGAGAAGCTCAGATCGCCTACGCCACCCTTGCCATGGTCACCGATTTTGATTGCTGGCACCCACGAGAGGCACATGTCACCGCCGATATCGCGATCGGCAACCTCACGAAGAATGGTGAGCGCGCGCAAAAAATAGCCGCCACCGCCATCCGCCTGCTCGCGGATTCACCCCCAGTGTCTGAAGCACATACTGCTTTGGCGCGCTCTCTGGTCACAGCATGGGATGACATTCCAACTGGGACGCGGGCGCGACTCGCTGAAATCGCAGGAAAAAGTCTGGTGCCCCAAGGATTTCCTGAACAAGAGTCCTGATTGTGACGGGATAGCAACGATTTTGGAGTGGTGACATTCTCTGAATCAGATGAGCTTTGGCGATGCAGAGTACGCAGCTAAGAAGAAGAGAACGCGGCGCGAGATATTCCTCGGAGAGATGGAGCAGGTGGTTCCCTGGGCGGGAATGCTGCAGGTCATCGAGCCGTTCTATCCGGTCGATGGCCGAGGCCGGCAACCGTACCCGCTCAAG
The DNA here is from genome assembly GCA_041752315.1 of Pseudomonadales bacterium. GTDB lineage: Bacteria > Pseudomonadota > Gammaproteobacteria > Pseudomonadales > Azotimanducaceae > SYFY01. The sequence goes on along the minus strand of JBGSHJ010000067.1, from coordinate 39,915 downwards.
ACGATGCTGCGGGTTCATCTGATGCAGAACTGGTTCGGGCTCAGCGACCCGGCGATGGAAGAAGCGTTGTATGAAACTGGCTCGATGCGAGCCTTTGCACGGCTATCGCTGGCGAAGCCGAAACCGGATGAGACGACAATCCTGAACTTTCGTCGGATCATCGAGACCACCGAGTTGGCCCCGATGATATTCGAGAAGACCAACACACACCTGACCCGCAAGGGACTGATGCTCAAGCGTGGCAGCATTGTGGACGCAACAATCATCGCTGCACCGAGTTCTACCAAGAACGACGAGGGGCTGCGCGATCCCGAGATGCACCAGACGAAGAAGGGCAACCAGTGGTACTTCGGGATGAAGGCCCACATTGGCGTGGATACGGACTCTGGTCTCGTCCATACCGTAGTGACCACGGCTGCGAACGAGGCAGGCGTGACGGTGGTTGCCGAGCTTCTGCACGGCAAGGAGAAAGAGGTCCATGCGAATGCTAGGTACACCGGTGCGGAGAAGTGGATTGCGAAAAAGAAGCTGACGTGGTCGATTGCGCTGAAGCGCGGCAAGATCAAGGCGGTGCCGGAAGTCAGGACGAAGCGGAAAGTTCAGGCGGCCGAGAAGGTCAAGGCAGGTATACGGGCTCGGGTTGAACATCCGTTCCGGGTGATCAAGCGGCAGTTCGGTTACGTGAAGGTCCGGTTCCGTGGGCGGGTGAAGAACACGGCCCAGGTGCTGACGCTATTCGCGCTGTCGAACCTGTGGATGGCGCGCAAGCAATTGCTGGGCTCGACGGGACACCTACGTCCTAAGTATGCGTAATAGACCGGAATGAGGCCGAATACGCCTCGAATCGAGGCGATTCCGGGTGTTTTGAACCCGCAACAAGTCCGCAGACGATCAATTTGAGACCGAACAACACGGAATCGGCTTGTTTGATGACTTGTTCAGACTGTCCCTAACGCTCGCGGAGCGTCTATTCAAGAAGCAGGGGCCTCTCGTAGACTGTATGCACATACAGTATCTATTCACGCCAGTGACCCTGATCCTCTGCCGCAAACTCAATGCCCGAAACATCCAGTTGTGTCACGACACGAAAGGCGAAACGGTGGGCGTGCTGTGTCGCAACGGCGAATACAGGTATCTGCCCTGGCTCGGCTTTTTAGACCGCTCGGAAGCCTCCCACCGTGGCAAGTCCGTCAAGCTATTGATCCACAGGATCGGACAGGGCGACGCCGATGGATGGAATATTCGGTGGGTGGACGTTGGGCGCGGTCGACACGTGCAGGGGTGTTTGACCTCGCAGGGGGTGTTCGCAGTTGTCGTTCAGAATGTGAAGGTGGTTTAGGTGTAGAGGGGCAGCGATCTTTGGATCACGCCGGAGCGAATCCTCAGATCGACTCGAAGAACTTCAGCATTCTTGGTGGGTGTATTCTTCCTATGTTGGTATGGAAGGCGGTATGCGCGTATCTAGGTCAAATAATTCTTTATATATCAATAGGATAGTATATTAATTGGCGGAGAGGGTGGGAGTCGAACCCACGGACCCCGTGAAGGGTCTCTTGATTTCGAGTCAAGCCCATTCGGCCACTCTGGCACCTCTCCGTGCGCAAACCTGTCAGCCCTTGCGGCTGCGTCCTACTTGACCGTCACCGTGATCACTTTCGAAACCACCGGAGGATCGTGCGGAATATGCAGATAGTTTCCAAGCACCAGCTGCAACGTGTGCTTGCCCGGCTTCAGGGATACCGTTGTTTCCGTCTGACCACCGCCAAAGTGCAGGATCTGCTCCGTCATGGGCAATGGCAGCGTCCGATTGAGCTCACCAGTCTGATCGATGAGCAGATGATGATGCCCGGTCTTCGGAAGATCAGCTCCAGCAGGTGCGATACCCATCCCCTTCAATCCAAACCGGACAGTCAGGGCACCATCGACGATATCACCATCACTTGGGCTGATGAAGTACACCTCGGCACCTTCCGGAGACACTGAAACCAGGGACACGGGTTCCGGTGTCGGTGGAATGGGTGCATCCGATGCGATTGTTACACCCGCATGGATGGCAAAAACAGCAACTGCAGCAATCGCGCGTAGCGTCATCATTCTCGTCCGTTCGTTCTTTCGACTACAACCAGGTTGCAGTTTAACCTTTCGCCTCTCGATTCGACCAGTAATCAAAGTCACGCAGGATGCGCTGGAATCGGCGTTCGACCGGCCCCCGTGCCTCGTCATGCGGGAGGATGTAGAGAATGTTGTTCTCGACAGCATCTGCCACCATTTCACCAACTGCCTTCACGTCGAGAACCCGACCGGCCAGATCCCGGTTGTCGACGCCTTGTGGCGGTATCGGCGGCGACGATTCTACCGTGCCATAGTCGGTCTGGCGGTTGCGATTGGAGGCACCGATATTGGTCGCCACCCGCATCGGGCACAACACCGACACACCGATCCCGTCGTCCCGCAGTTCGCGGGACAGGACCTCGGCGATCGCGACGACGCCGTACTTGGCAGCACAGTACGGACCCAATCCGACATTGGGGACCAGCCCCGCAAAAGAGGCGGTGAAGAGAATGTGTCCACCGTCCTTCTGCTTCCGCATATGCGGCAGGAACGCCTCGACGCCATGAATCGGTCCCCACAGATCCACATCGATCACCCAGCGCCAATCGTCGTGGCTCATTTCCGAGACCGGGCCGCCGACAGCGATACCGGCGTTGTTGAACACGCCGTGCACGGCGCCACAGGTCGATACCACATCGTCCGCCAGGGCCTGCATGGCCTTGAAATCACGAACATCACAGACGCGGGTAACCACCGGCATTGCGAACAGTTGCGCCGCGCGATCCAGCGCGCTCTGCTCGATATCGACCAGTACCAGCTTCGCCCCTCTCGACGCCATCACCTGCGCGGTTGCGAGTCCAATGCCACTGGCACCACCCGTGATGACCATTACCCTGTTTTTCAGCTCCATCGCCGCTCCGTTTGTAAACTTGTCAAGCCAGCCGGTAGGCCCTTACGGCCGTATCGTGGAACAGATTGGCTTTTTCACTCACCGAAGCTCCGGCTGCAATCTTCTTGAACGCATTCCACAATACCGGATAACTCACGCTTTGTTTGTCCACCGGAAAATTGCTTTCGAACATGCATCGGGCGGCACCAAAACACTCGATGGCTTGCCGATGATAGTCGCCGGTGACTGCTACTACCTCATCCGACGTTGCAGGTTTGTCCGCCTTGTGAAATGTGGAGCCGTTGATCGGCATGAGAATACCACCCAGTTTTGCAAAGACATTGGGGCATCGTGCAAGCTCTGCAACATCCTTCTGCCACTGACTGAATATCTCCCTCTGTCGGCCAGCGTATGGGCCGATGCCGAGCGGACCCCCAAAATGGTCAAAGATGATCGCGGTGTCCGGAAACGCCCGGGCCAGATCGGTCAACTCGGGGATCTGCGTGTGGTAAAGCCACGCATCGAAGGTCAGACCACGCTTACCCAGTTCGGCAAATCCTTCGCGAAACCTGTGATCCCCCAACATTCCCCTGAAGGGGTTTGTATGCGAGTTTCGCACGGACTCACTGGCATCCCACCCCGCCGCGTGACGAATGCCACGAAAACGTCGGGACAGACGCATATGCTCATCGAGCACCACCCCTACCGCTGAGCCAAGATTCAGATCAGCCAACGAGACGATGCCCATGCAGGCACGCAGCTTTCCGTACTGGCCACTGGCAGTCATCGCTGCGATGCCGTTGACAAACTCGGTCTCGCCAACACAGCGCATGGACTCCGGTCCATCCGCCCGATACATGCTGCCGCACTCGACAAACACGGTCGAAACCACGTTGTGACCACTGCCGGTATCGGCCAGCAACTGTGGCAGCAGATAGGGGTTGTTGGGGTGATCCCAAAGGTGATGGTGCGGATCACAGATGGGCAGGTCAGGCTCGAGAATCTCCTCCTGCACCAGGGCCAGCCAATCGCCACGCATCAGTAAACCACCACGGAACGGATGCTCTCACCACGGTGCATGAGATCGAACCCGTCGTTGATTTGTTCCAGGCTCAGGGTATGCGTGATCAGATCATCGATATTGATTTTCCCCTCCATGTACCAGTCGACTATTTTTGGTACCTGTGTACGACCTTTGACACCGCCAAACGCAGTCCCTTTCCAGACCCGACCCGTCACCAGCTGGAATGGGCGTGTGGAGATTTCCTTGCCCGACGCGGCCACGCCGATGATGATGCTCTCGCCCCAGCCTTTATGGCAGCACTCCAGTGCCTGACGCATGAGGTCGGTATTGCCTATGCACTCGAAGGAGTAATCGACCCCACCGCCAGTCAGCCCGACAATCTCGGCGACCACGTTGCCCACCTCCGCAGGATTGAGAAAGTCGGTCATTCCGAATTTTTCGGCAAGTGGTCTTTTTGCGGGATTGATGTCGATACCGATGATGCGGTCTGCGCCGGCGATACGCGCGCCCTGGATCACGTTGAGTCCGATTCCCCCAAGTCCGAATACGGCCACGGTCGCACCTGGTTCGACCTTCGCCGTGTTGAACACCGCGCCAAGCCCCGTGGTCACACCACAACCGATGTAACAGACCTTCTCGAACGGTGCGTCTGCTCGGATCTTCGCCAGTGCAATTTCGGGAACGACGGTGTAGTTCGCAAAGGTCGAAGTGCCCATGTAATGGAAGAGTTTCTGACCGTTCAGTGAAAAACGGCTGCTGCCATCTGGCATCACTCCCTTGCCCTGGGTGTCGCGAATCGCGCCACAGAGGTTGGTCTTGCCCGACAGACAGAACTTGCACTGTCTGCATTCAGGTGTGTAGAGCGGGATCACGTGGTCACCCGGTTTGAGACTGGTCACGCCCTCACCTACTTCCACCACGATGCCGGCACCTTCATGTCCCATGATGGCAGGGAACAGGCCCTCGGGATCTGCGCCGGACAGCGTGTACGCATCGGTATGGCAGATGCCGGTGGCCTTGATCTCCACCAGGCACTCGCCGAAGCGCGGCCCATCGAGCTGGACCTTTTCAATCACCAGCGGCTGGCCCGCAGCCACGGCGACCGCCGCGCGTACTTCCATTCCCATTTTGCTGCCCCAGGAAAAACAGCTTCGAGGCTAGCGCCTTGTATCGCGATTGCAAGCCCGGGGAACTGCATTCACTGTAGCGACTCCTGCGGTATGGACCTTCAGATGACTTTCCTGTTCGACGCCCTCATCTTCATGGCCGCAGCCCTCATTGTCGTTCCCGCTGGCAAGCGCCTGGGGTTGTCACCGGTGCTGGGATACCTCATCGCCGGCGTCCTCATCGGACCACATGGGACACAACTGATGAGCGATGCCGACGGTGTCCTGCACTTTGCGGAAATAGGCGTGGTGTTTCTGCTGTTCATCATCGGTCTGGAACTCCAGCCCAGCCGATTGTGGGTCATGCGCAAGGCGGTGTTCGGGTTGGGCACCTCGCAGGTTGTCCTGACTTCGATCGGCATCGCGGTATTGATCCAGCTGCTCGTCGGGCTGACGTGGGTACAGTCGTCGATTCTCGGATTTGCCCTTGCACTGTCCAGCACCGCGTTTGTACTGCAGTTGCTCAGCGAACAGAAGCAGCTGATGACAGCACAAGGGCGGGCGGCCTTCGGCATCTTGCTGCTGCAGGACATCGCGGTCATTCCGGGCCTCGCCGCCATCAGTCTGCTCGGCGTGAGCGCCGCGGCCACGCAGAACATCAACTGGCAAACGCTCGGGCTGATCGTGGTCGGTCTCATCGCTGCCCGGTTTCTGCTGCGACCCGTTCTGCGATTCATCGCCACCACAGGGATCGACGAGTTGTTCGCCGCTGCCGGTTTGCTGCTCGTGCTCGGCGCGGCGCTGGCCATGAACGCGGCCGGCATCAGCATGGGACTGGGCGCGTTCATTGCCGGCATGATGGTGGCTGACTCCGAGTACCGGCATCAGATCGAAACCGACATCCTGCCCTTCAAGGGACTGCTGCTCGGCCTGTTTTTCATCGCTGTCGGCATGTCCGCCGACCTTGCGCTGCTGGCAGCACAACCCTGGCAGGTGATCGGTGCAACCATCGGTCTCGTCATCGTCAAGACTGTGCTGATGTATCCCGCAGCCCGATTGCACAAGCTCGATCCCGCCCAGGCGTTACGGGCGTCCGTGGCGTTGTCTCAGGGAGGAGAGTTTGCATTTGTGCTGCTGACTACCGCAGCGAGCGTCGCCCTGCTGCCTTCCAGCATTGCAGAATTCGTGATCCTCGTCGTCACCCTGTCGATGGTGACCACACCTTTCCTGCTCAAACTGGTACAGAGAATCCTCCGCACCTCACAAGAGGACGAACGGCCGTTCGACAGGATGCTCGGGCATGAACACCCGGTCGTGATTGCCGGTTTCGGCCGCGTCGGCCAGATTGTCGCCCGTGTGCTCAACATGCACCACATCCCGTTCACCGCATTGGAAGCCAACCCAAAACAGGTGGACTTCGTACGGCAGTATGGCAGTGACATCTACTATGGCGATGCGACCCGTCTCGACTCCCTGCGCGCAGCGAAGGTACCGCAGGCAAAGATCTTCGTAGTGACGTTCGAAGACATCGAAGAGTCGGTGAAGGTCGCCGAGATCGTGCATCGACAATGGCCGCAGGTCACGCTTTTTGTGCGCGCACGCAACCGCCACCACGAAATGATGCTGCGTGAAATCGGTGTGCACTTCGTTGTCCGTGATACCCTCTTTTCGAGCCTGGAAATGAGCAAGGCCATGCTGGTGAGCCTGGGCAGGAGCCCGGAAACCGCAGCACGCGCTGTGGAAGCATTTCGGGTTCACGATGCAGAAACGCTGCTCAAGCAGGCTGCAGTCTTTCGCGATGAATCGGCATTCCGGCAGACCACACTGGAGGCTGCTGAGGAACTCAAACTCCTGTTTTCCGAAGATGCGGCGTCTGGTCAGGACCAGAAGGCCCGCACAGATCCGGCGCGGCCGAGTCAAACCTCCGGGCTGTAGTTCATCAACCGCTCGCAACGCTGGTGCGCTGGCTTAGCCGGATGGGTGCGCTGCTCTGACTGAACACTGAATCCGGCTAACGGCATTGAGGGGCGCCTGCCGGCTTTACTGCGGATACTGGACAAGCTGGAACCGATTGCCGGAGGGGTCCCTGAAAGTTGCAAGGATCCCTCCCCATGCCTGTGCTTCCGGGGGGCTCGTGAACAGCACACCATGGGCAACAAGTTCCAGCCACCTTGCCTCGATGTCGGCCACCACGAATGACAAACCCGTGAACCGGCCAACCAGGCTGCGATCTTCCGCCGGTGCATCGTCGGAAACCGGCTCGACGATCAATTCCACCCCACCTGCATCGAACAACAGATAACCATCGCCGGCGTCACCGCCGTTCAGAACGAACTGCAGCACGTCCTGGTAGAACAACTGTGCGGCCTGCAGGTCGTCGACAAATACACGTGCTGCCGCGAGTTTCATTTCGGGGGGCTTTCAGGGAACGTGGTGAGCGCTTCCATGAGCGTCACCGCACAACCGCGGATCTCCACGCGATCACCGTTTATCCAGCATGTGGGATCCCCGCCGCGACTGGAGTCCATGACATGACCTTCTGTGGCCCGGCTGACCCTGAGTTCGCCACATCGCGTCCGGAAGGTCACCTGCGCTCCTGCATGATCTTGTCCGGCAACCAGGATTCGAGAGGCACCACCGCTGCGGGATTGCCTTCGAACACCTGGCGAGCAACCGCGTCCACCTGAAACTGTCTGATCTTCACGGTTTGTGCCTGTTCAGTCATGGTTGCGTCCCGGGTTGTGATCCATGCAAACCTTCCCATTGTACCCAGCGCCCATGAAAGTCCGCCCGGGCAATGACCTGGTCGGTGTCATCCGGCCACAGGCGCAGGCGGAGTGCTGCGCCATGCGGGTTTGCATCTGCCTCGAACGCAAGCCAGGCAAGTTTCCGATCCGGTGTTGCACGTGCACCAGCTTGTTTGATCAGCTCCTGGGCCGCCGTCTGCGTGGCAGCCGTGAAATACTGCCAGACAATCGTGTGGTAAATGATGTGCACCGTCCCGGGAGGCTGGGAGGCCAGTCGATCCGGTAGCCATTCGAGCACGTCGGCGGCTTCCACGCGGACATCACGTGCAGACGCCGCCAGCGCCAGCGCAGCACGGGTACGCTGTATCCGCTCCGATTGATCCGCCCATATATACGACAACATGCGCAGGCAATCTGTTTCGCTCGACGGGTCCACCGGATGGAGATCACAACCGGCCCGATCGATCACCCGCATCGACACCATCGGTGGTGAAGGGCCCTGCCAGGCAGGTGCCAGCTGGATTGAGGACTGCTCACTCCCCCAACGCACGTCGCCCAGGCGATAGCCGAACTGGTCCCAGTGCAGATTGATACCGGCACTGGCACCAATTTCCGACAACATGAGCGGATATCCTGTCCGGGCCGCAATCTCCAGGAAGCCCGGAGTCACGATGGCAGCACGCCGGACCTCATTGGTCTGTGGCGCTTGAGCCAGGCGATCGATGAAAAAATCGGGGTGTTCCCGGAATGCTGCGGATACACCACGCCAGAGCGCAGAGTCCGATGCCTGGTGGGGTGGATACACCGCTTCCAGTGCTGCGCAGCGATGTTCGAGAACCAGTGCGTGCAACGCACCGGCAATACGCAGCGCCACCAGCATGCGCAAGGCCGTTCGATCATCGGGCCACTGCAGCAGTCTGTCAGAGACTGCATCACCACCCTCCAGGCGAGTGCTGATCAGCTCGCAGAGGCGCACCATGAACGGTGATTCCAGCGAGCGGCATGCATTGGCCTGTTCAAGGAACGCGGTACGAATGGCTTCCAAGGGCTTCACTGTCGGGAGGTTGACGAGGGATTCTACTGCGGATTGATGAAAGCGGTCTTCCAACGTCGGTCCACAACAACGATCTGCCCGACTCAACCCCGGGGCTACCTCGGCGCGCGCTTCTCGAGCTTGCGTTGCAAGGTTCGTCTGTGCATCCCGAGGCTTCGCGCGGCGGCACTGACATTGCCACCATGCTCAGCCAGTACACGCTGAATGTGTTCCCACTCAAGTCGCCGCAGGCCCATCGGTCGGACGGCAGTCAGCGGTTCATCGGCCTCACCTGCTCCACTTTCCATCGCTGCAACAACTTCTCGCACACCGACCGGTTTGGCGAGCAGATTCACGGCCCCGTACCGCATGGCCTGAACGGTCGCAGGAATGCTGGCGTACCCGGTGAGCATGATGAGACGCGCCTTCGGTTGCAGCGCACACAGTGCACTGATCCGCCCGATGGTGCTGACATCACCGAGCATCAGGTCGAGCAGGATGTGATCGAAGTCGTGGGCTGAAACCGTGGCGTCGATGTCCGCCTCTGTGTTGATGGCAGTGACGGCGTAGCCACGACGTTGCAGTGCAGACCCAAGCGTCTGTGTAAACACCCGATCATCATCGATCAGCAACACGTTCGGATTCATGCCTGCCTCAGCGCTGTCTGCATCGTCGGCTCCGGCATTGCTGACAGTGGCAATCGCAGGGAGGCCACGGATCCGGCGGTACCACGATGAAACTCCAGCGAGCCGCCAAGTCGTTCCAGATTGGTTCGCAGGATCATTAGCCCCGCGCCAAAGCCCGTTGGTTTGTCGGATTCAACCACACTGCGGCCGGCAACGGGCAGCGGCCCGCTGCCCATGTCCTCGACTTCGATCTGCAGTCTCTGCCCACCCACGGAGGCTCGCATCGTGATGGTCGATTGACCTGCCAGCGCGTTGGCATCCGCCGCGTTGTCCAGCAAGGTCGCCAGGCCATGGCCGACCGCAGGATCCAGAATCATCTGCACATCAGGCAATTGATTGTCGATCCGAAGATCCGCCTCGGGACGTCGCTGGTGCCACTGTCGAGCCGAACGCGTGACCACCTCATGGATGTTGGCTGTACGGCTACCGGTGCCGCTGGCTGCCTGGTTCGAGTGCAGGATCTCGGTCAACCGTTCACGACAGACGGCCAGTTGCTGACGGGCAAGATCGATGTCTGCATGAAACCGGGGATCAGCGGCATCCTCAAGTTCGTCGAGCACGATGGCGATGGTCGACAGTGGTGTACCCAGCGAGTGTGCCGCCCCCGCAGCAACACCTGCCATGGCCATGACCTGTTCGTTTCGGACCTGCCTTTCACGCAACACCGAGAGAAATCCGGCTCGCTCCCGCGCGACCCGGGCAAGAAGCCCAAGAAACACCAGCAGGACCCCGCCGCTGACCAGGAAATTTATCCACATGCCAACCACATGAAAATTGAAGCCTGCTTCACCATGGACGTGTTGTGCGACAAGGGGGATGTTGAAAAACAGGAGCAGGGTGTAGGCCACGGCGGCCAGCACCGCGATCCCGCTGGCTGCCCGCATGCTCAGACACAGAGCGCCAACCGCTATGGGAACCAGAAACAGGGAAACAAACGGACTGGCCGCCCCACCCGAAAAATACAGCAGCGCTGCCAACGCCAGTGTTTCCAACACCAGTTGCAGGATGACCCGGGATTCACAATCGACATCGCTGGCCAGACCACGGACATTCCACCACGACAACGCGTTCCAGACGGCGTAGACGAGGATGACGGTAAGGATGGGGGCCAGAGGGAGTGCCACACCGAAGGCCAGGACCACGCCAAGCAACAGGCATTGGGCCACCGATTCGATCACGTGCAGACCGACCACCATCAGCAACGTGCTCGGATTGGGATACGTCAGTTCTCCGAAAACACCTTCCGACCGGACTAGCGACGGCATGGGGTCAATCGCAGAAGTGTGCGCAGGCCATGACCATCAGAGCGCAAATTCCGCTTTGGCAGTTCCCTTCGCATCGAACCGCTTGCCACTTGGCGGTGGTTCGTTGCGCAGGTCATCACTATGCACTGCGGCGAGCGCCCTCGCCTTGTCGCCTGCCTCGAACGATCTGGTGGTGACGCAGAATTCAACCATGATCCCATTTGGATCCATGGCGTAGATCGAGGTGCACCAGTTGTGATCAACCTCGGTCACTGGATATCCGGCCGCCACCAGACGTTCACGCCTGGCATCGAGGTCGGCAAGGTCCGACGCACCAAACGCGATGTGGTTGGACCACCGTGGCAGGCCAAGCCCTGCGGAGATCGAAGTCTGGAAATCGGCAAGACTGGCATCGCGAATGTCCCAGAACGCGATCATCGCGCCGTCTCCCGTATCGTAAAAGAAGTGTTTGGCCCACTTGTCCGGACCCATCTGCGCTTTTTCGACTCGAACAAGTTCAAAACCCATGGCATCGCTGTAAAAAGCGTGGGTTGCAGGCATGTCGCGGGTGGTGATTGCCAGGTGATGGTAGGACATGTTGATGGCCTCGATTGACGTGGCGACAGTGTACCGCGGGCTGGCCTTGCCAGGAAAAGTCGCGCCATCGGGCTGGGTCGCTCTGGTCACCGGCGGCGTCGTCCACCCGCTGTGCTTTTTCCTTTCATCAGGCACTCCACCCCGACAATGAGCAGTTACACTGCGACCGATACCTTCCACCAACGGGAGCCAGAACCGGCCCGTGCAGTTTCAACTCCGCGTCAGCAACTGGCGCAGCTACATCCCGATGCTCGAGGTACTCACGACGTACCAGAGGAGCTATTTTCAGAATGACCTGATCGCCGGTCTGATCGTTGGGGTGATCACCGTGCCGCAGGCGATGGCTTACGCGTTCCTCGCCGGATTACCTGCAGAAGCCGGACTCTACGCCTGCCTGCTGCCCATGCTGATCTACACGATCCTCGGCTCCAGTCGCCATCTTGTTGTCGGACCGGTCGCGGTGGCAGCGTTGATGGTTGCTGCCACCATCGGTGAACACTCGGGGACAAATGACCATGCACCCGCTGACATTGCCGTCATTCTCTGCCTGCAGGTAGGCATCATTCTGTGGTTGTTGCGCCTGTGGCAGATGGGAGGGCTCGTCAATCTGCTGAGCCACCCGGTCATCAGCGGTTTTATCAACGCCGCGGTAGTGCTCATCGTCTTCAGCCAGATTCCTGCGTTCATGGGTATGCCAATGAAACCAGGCAATCCGCTCGATCAGGCTGCCTGGTACATCACGCATCTGGAGGACATTCAGTTATTGCCGATCATATTCGGTGCCCTGGCGCTGGCCCTGATCTGGTTTTTCCAGCGCCATCTGGCAGGTTTCCTGCGGCGCCAGGGTTATGCGATCGCGGATACCCACGCACTCACCCGCATGGGACCCATCGCCGTACTGTTTGTCTCGGCCATACTGGTCTGGTTACTCGACCTGGACAGGCACTTCGGCCTCCAGACCGTCGGTTTTGTGCCGAGCGGTCTTCCGGAATTTGACGCCCCTCCCTTCGACTTGTACCTGTGGTTCGATCTCCTGGGTTCCGCGGCAATCATCGCGGTGGTGGCGTATGTAGAAAGTTATTCGATCGCAACCGCATTTGCCGGCCGCGAACAGACCCGGATCAACAGCAATCAGGAGCTGATCGCACTGGGTGCCGCCAACATCGGCGCCGCTTTCACCGGCGCCTATCCGGTCGCCGGCAGCTTTTCCCGCTCCGGTGTCAACTACGATTCAGGTGCCCGCACACCCCTCAGCAGTGTGGTGAGCACGGTTGTCATCGCCGCCGCCCTGCTGCTGTTCACTCCCCTCTTCGCCTTTCTCCCTGCACCCGCACTGGCAGCCATCGTGGTGTTTTCCGTCATCGGATTGATGGATTTCCGCAGCATCGGGCGACACTGGCGCATCTACAAGGAAGACGCGATCACATCGGTGATCACCATGGCCACCGTTCTGGTCGGAGGAGTCGAGGCAGGCCTGCTCACTGGCGTTGCGCTCTCCATCGCCTTTTTCATCCGCTCCTCCAGCCGCCCCGAGGTTACGGTGCTGGGTCGGGTCGGCGAGACCGAGCACTTCCGCTCCGAACGACGATACGACGTTCAGCTGGTCTCGCACGTCGTTTGTGCACGTGTGGATGAGAACATCTACTTTGCCAATGCGTCGCAGATCGAAAACAAGCTGCTGAAGATCGTGCATCGACGTCCCGAGACGCGGCATCTGCTGCTCGCCTGCAGCGCCGTCAACCGGCTGGACGTCACCGGCCTTGAGATGCTGTTCAGATTGAACCGCAACCTGGATCGCCTCGAGGTCACGTTTTCGTTATCGGAAGTCAAGGCGTCCGTAATGGAACAGCTTGATGCAACCAACCTGAAACAGGTGCTCACCGGGAACATCTTCTTCACCACGGATCAGGGCATGCGGGCTCTCGAATGGGACGTCGAGCATCGCTCCAGGCAAACCAGCCTGCCGTTGGACGACCCTGCACAATAGGTTACATTCGCCTGCAGTCGATTGCGGCATGCCTGACAAGAACGAAGGGGGATGATCAATGAAACTGGGCCTGATGCTGGGCTATTCCGGCGCCGATCTGAAGATTCCGCTGGCCGATGTGCAGCTTGCCGAGCGACTGGGTTACGACTCGGTCTGGACTGCCGAGGCTTATGGTTCCGATGCGATTACGCCGCTGGCGTATATCGCCGCTCACACCGAGCGTATACGTCTCGGCACGGCGGTGATTCAGCTGGCAGGTCGCACTCCGGCCAACGCGGCCATGGCTTTTGCCACCCTGGATGCGCTGGCGGGAGGCAACCGCGCCATCTGCGGGATCGGCGTGTCCGGACCGCAGATCGTCGAGGGGTGGTATGGCCAGCCGTGGGGCAAACCTTATTACCGGATTCGCGACTACGTGCAGATCATGAAAAAGATCTGGGCCCGCGAAGCACCCGTTGTGCACGAGGGCAAGGAGATCAGTCTGCCGTATACGGGTCCTGGAGCGATGGGTGTTGGCAAGCCACTGAAATCGATTCTGCACATGAATCCGAACATACCCATCTTCCTGGGCACTGGCATGGAGTCGACGGTCAAGCTGACCGCCGAAATTGCCGATGGCTGGCTGCCACTGGGATTTGTTCCCGGCACTGCCGGACTCTATGAACCCTGGATCCAGGAAGGTCTGGATCGCGCCGGCAAAACGTCTGACTCGTTCGAACGTCAGGCCATGACCCAGGTCCAGGTGACTGACGACGTGAAGATGGCGCTCGACAGACTCAAGCCGGGAATCGCGCTTTATGTCGGCGGCATGGGCCACAAGAGCATCAACTTCCACAAGGAGATGATGATTCGACGAGGCTTTGGCGACGCGGCCAACCGTATCCAGGAACTCTATCTGGCCAAACGCAAGGCGGAGGCGATCGCCGCGGTACCGGATGAGTTTGTCGATAGTGGTGCCCTGATTGGTCCGGCGGCGCGAATCCGCGAAAAATTCCGGGCGTGGGAAGACAGTGGTGCAACCGGACTTACCATCTCCGGCAACGCTGAGGCGATTCGTCTGATGGCAGAATGTGCACGCCTGAACTTCGCCAGGGAATAAACAGTACAGACGGGACGGCCTGTCCTGCAACGGGCTGCCTGCTGCCACACACGAACGCGGCGGGTCACTGGCACACAGCCGCGCCGGGGCCAGCCAATCGGGTGTCGCCGACTATCGCCGGATATGCGCCAGCAACGCATGATTGACCGCGGCGACGTTCTGATCCGTCACAAAATGTCCGACACCCGGAAGTTGTACAAAAGTATAGATGGCCTGCACGTATTCCGCGGTGGACATGGCTGCCATCCGGCCAACCGTGGCGTCCGCATCGCCCCAGATGTAAAGCGTTGGGACAGTCACCGCTGGGACGTTTTTTGCAGCCAGCGCCGACTCGCCAGGTAACGCAGCCGAGGCTCGATACCAGTTCACCGCAGCCGTGAGCGCTTCAGGAGACGACAGTACGGACAGGTAGGCATCAACATCGGTTGCCCCCACCCCTTGATCTGCAAGACTTCGACGCAGTCGTTTTGCGTCATCCGCCAGCAAACGGCTGACGGTGTCGTCCGACTGAAAGGCCCGGTGATGTTTTGACCGTTCGTTCTGCGCGGCGTCTTCTTTCATGGCACGGGCAAACGCAGCCGGATGGGGACGAGACAACACACTCAGGGTCAGTATTCGATCAGCGTGGCCGGCAGCCGTCAGCCACGCGACCTGGCCACCCCAGTCATGACCGACCAGGTGAAACTGCCTTGCCCCCAGCGCATCCGCCATCGCCAGTACATCACTGACCAGCCCTTGAACATGATAATCCGACACGGCCAGCGGTCGTGCCCCCGCCGAATACCCCCGCTGATTCGGTGCCACCGCATGCAAACCCGCCGCAGCGAGTACCGGCAACTGGTGGCGCCAGGTGTGGTTTGTCTGTGGAAAACCGTGCAGAAGAAGTACCAGCGGCTGACCCCGTACGCCGGCTTCTTCGATGTCATACGACCATGGGCCAACCTGCAGTTGTGGCATCGTCAGTCGCTCTCGCCCAGGCGCTTTGCAAGTTCACCCACCTTGAGTTCCCCTTCACGCGTCTGGCCACCGATCGCCATGAACTTTTTCATGTTGCGTTGCGCACCTTCCGTTCGCAGCAGACGTTGAAAGAGATAGGCCTCATCGCGCAGCCCTGACTGCAGCGGTTGTTCGGCGCCATCGACCGACGCCTTGGCGAGACGGACTGCTTCCACCGGAAAGGACGCGATACGGTGCGCCAGGGTCTGTACCCAGGCATCAATCTCGCTGGCTTCGAAGATGCGATTCAGATAACCCCAGCGTTCTGCGGTGACTGCATCCAGATCATCTCCTCCAAGCACGATTTCCATGGCCCGGCCACGACCAACCAGACGCGGCAGGCGCTGCGTGCCCGTACCACCCGGAAGGATCCCGAGCGGAACTTCCATCTGGTTGACAATGGTCTTGCCACGCACGCCAAAACGCATGTCACAACTGGCTGCAAGCTCTGAACCCCCACCCCCCACTCGCCCTTCGATCTGTGCGATGGTGACTTTGTCCATCGTACGGAACCGTTCGCACATGACATGATATGGATTCAGTTCGTTATCCCTTTCCGCGGGCTGATCGGTCGGAAACGTCAGGATCGTCGACACATCGAAGTGCGCCAGGAAAAAGTCGGGGTTCGCACTCTTGAGGACCACCACAGTGAGGTCTCCATCGGCTTTCAACTCACCGGCGAGTGCAGCCAGTTCACCGTACAGTGCTGGTGTGATGATGTTGATGGGTGGATTGTTGATCACAACGGTTGCCACCCGCCCCTTGATCGCGACACTCAGCAGGTTGTAGCTGTACGCCATGATTTTCTCCCCGGTGTTTGAACCACATGTCTGCCGCCACTCTATTCGTGTCCTTGCCCGCAGGGAAGACAGAAAGGATGCCGGTTCAAAAAGCGGCAGACGAGAGCCTCCCGCAACGATAATCTGCTGCTCTCAAGGGAGGAAATCATGACCCACGCCCTGCACGAAGCCATCCTGTCCCGAATAGACGTGCTCGCCGATGAACTCATCGAAGTGTCCCACGCCATTCATGCGCAACCGGAACTTGCCTTCAACGAACACTTCGCTGCACGCACACTGGCCGAGGCGCTGCGTCGGCATGGCCTCGACGTTGCGACCGGCGTCTACACGCTGCCTACCGCGCTCGAATCCCGACTGCAAACCCGTGGCGACGGCCCAACCGTCGCCATCCTCGCCGAATACGATGCATTGCCCGGCATCGGTCATGCCTGTGGCCACAACCTGATTGCCACCGCCGCACTGGGCGCGACGCTCGCCCTGCAGGCCGTCGCCGATCAGTTGCCAGGACATGTACGGTTCCTGGGAACCCCAGCCGAAGAAAGAGGCGGTGGCAAGGAACTGATGGCACGCGCAGGAGCCTTCAAGGCCATCGATGCAGCCATGATGATTCACCCGTCCGGCGTGAACATGGCGACCATGCCGTGCATCTGCGTGGCCGAAGTCAAGGTGGTCTACCACGGTCGGTCTGCACACGCTTCGGCGATGCCCCACAAGGGCATCAACGCACTCGATGGCCTGCTGCTCGCTTACCAGGCCATTTCGAATCTTCGCCAGCACATCCGGTCGACGGAGCGTATCCACGGCATCATCACCGAAGGTGGTCTGGCCCCAAACATCGTGCCGGAACGCAGCGCCGGGGAGTTCTACGTTCGAGCCGCCAATGAACACGCACTGGCAAGGCTGAAACCCCGTGTGCAGGCCTGTTTTGAAGCAGGCGCGGTCGGCAGTGGCTGCGAGGTCGAGGTCAGCTGGGCCGGGGTCGACTACCTGGATCTGAACACCAACTGGCCATTGGCGGATCGCTTTCAACAACACGCGCAGGCGCTGGGTCGTGAATTCATACCCCGGGAGCAGCTTGCCGGTTCACCATCCGGCAGCACGGACATGGGCAATGTCAGTCATCTGTTGCCATCGATTCATCCGATGATTGCTTCGGCGCCTGCCAATGTGGTGATACATCATCCGGACTTCACGCGCTGGTCCGGGTCACTGATGGGTGATACTGCAGCGCTCGACGGCGCAAAATGTCTCGCCCTCACGGCAGCCGACTATCTCCTCGGTGAAGACCTTCAACAAGCCAGCGCACATGCCTTCAGGATATCGAAGGGATTGTCCTGATGCACCGTCCCGGCATAGTCCCGGAGCCCGAGAACGTTGCCGCAGGATGGCTGACGCGAGTGCTGCAATTCAGCGGTGTCGGCGCAGAAGTTGCCAACTTCACCAGCCGTGAGATTGGCACCGGACAGGTGGGCCGCAACGTCCGCTTTGCACTGGAATACAGTCGGGGTACCGGCCCTGCAACCATCGTCGGCAAGTTTGCCTCGCAGGACCCGACCAGCCGGGCCACCGGAGTTGCCCAGAACAACTACTTCAAGGAAGTGATGTTCTACAACGAGGTGCTGCCGACGGTCGCCATTCGCACACCTCGCCCTCTCTACGCAGAAATCGATGCCAGCTCGCATGCCTTCTGCCTGATGCTCGAGGACATCACTCCGGCGTCCCAGGGTGATCAGATCGCCGGCTGTCAACCGGCCATGGCTCGACTCGCGATGGTCGAAGCATCCAGGCTGCATGCCCCTCGCTGGAACGACCCGGCACTGGACAGTATTGTCTGGCTGCGACCCAACGCTGCACTGGGTGCGGACTTTTTCAAGACTTTCTGGCATCAGCTGTTTCCAGGTTTCATGGCGCGCTATCACGATCATATGCCTGCGGAACATCGTGATCTGCTGCATCGTTTTACGGGAAAGCTGGATGGCTGGGTCAGCAGTCGACCCGGACCAAGATCCCTGGTGCACGGTGATTTTCGCCTCGACAACATGCTGTTTGGCAGTGTCACCCCGCTCGTCGTTGTCGATTGGCAGACCATCAGCATCGGCAATCCGGTCGCCGATATCTCCTACTTCCTCGGCGCCGGTCTCTTACCCGAAGTCCGGCGCACACATGAGGTGGAAATGGTCTCGATCTACCACCAGGCGCTCCTTGCCCAGGGAGTGACCGGTTTCGGTTTCGATGAGTGTTTCCGCGACTATCGCAGATACAGTTTCAGCGGACTGGTCATGGCCGTGATTGCGTCGATGCTGGTGGTCAGAACGAGGCGAGGTGATGAAATGTTCATGGTGATGGCCAACAGGCACGCACAGCAGGCTCTGGAACTGGACGCCGAGGCATTGCTTCCGATCGAATCTTGACCGTGAACCACACCCTGTGTTCGAGTGGGCACACAACATCTCGATGCCAGGGTCATGCATATCACCTTCAGCGCCGAACACGAAGCCTTCCGGGAAGAGGTCCGCGATTTTCTCAGGACCAGACTGCCTGCTGACCTGAAGGAAGCCCAGCGAAATTGCCCGGGCATCTTTCTGGATTATGAACACAACATCCGGTGGCATCGCATCCTCTTTGAAAAAGGCTGGATCGCACCTTCCTGGCCGATCGAGTACGGCGGTACCGGCTGGGACCTGGCGCGGCGATATATCTACACCACGGAATGCACCCTGGCCGGCACACCCAGCACAGCACCCATGGGACTTGGCATGTGCGGGCCGATGCTCATCGGCCATGGCTCGCCTGAACAGAAGGCGTTTTACCTGCCACGTATCCTGTCGGGGGAAGACTACTGGTGCCAGGGGTACTCGGAGCCAGGGTCCGGTTCCGACCTTGCCAGTCTTGCGCTGCGTGCCGACCGGGATGGTGACGAGTTTGTGCTGAATGGAACCAAGATCTGGACAACCCATGCCCACTTTGCCAATCGAATGTTCTGCCTGGTGCGCAGCCGTTCCACCGGCAAGCCACAGGAGGGAATCACCTTCCTGCTGCTGGACATGGATACCCCCGGGATCAAGGTGGAACCCATCATTTTTGCGTCCGGCACCCATGAAGTGAACCAGGTATTTTTCGACAACGTGCGTGTACCTGTCAGCAACGTGGTGGGTGTGATCGACAAGGGCTGGACAGTAGCCAAGTACCTGCTGGAGTTCGAACGGGGTGGTGGCGGCACAGCCGCGCAGCAGACTGCGCTCAAACGCTTGCGCAGCCTTGCCTCACAGGTTCGACTCGATGGTGAGTCGTTGATGGATGACAAGGCCTTCGTACACAAGCTTGATGCTGCAGACGTCAAGCTGCAGGCTATCCAGTACACCGAATTTCGCATCATGGCCCAGTTGTCGAAAGGGCAGGCTCCAGGCCCGGAATCTTCCATCATGAAAAACCTGAGTTCAGACATGGGGCAACACCTCACCGAACTCTCGGTGGAGGCCATGGGTTACTACGGCAGTCCCATGCCAGGCAGGGTCGAGACTCCGGCTCCACGAGAAGGGGCGGTATCGTTTCTGCGTTATTTCAATCTGCGCGCATCCTCGATCGCAGGTGGCAGCAACGAAGTGCAGAAGAATATCGTTGCAAAACTGGTACTCGGCTTGTGACGATTCCAACCCACCGAAGCTGACTGACGACCTGACGACCTCACGATAAAAGGAGCACAACTTGGCACTCGTGGAAGCCCTGGTAGAAAGAACCGATGACAACGGACTGGCGATACTCACGCTCAACCGGCCCGACATGCTGAACGCTCTGTCACCCAATCTGTTTGTCGAGTTGAGAGCCCACATCGATGCCATTGCCGGCGCGATCGACAGCGTCGGCTGTGTGATTCTCTGCGGCAAAGGTCGCTCCTTTTCAGCTGGCAACGACCTGAAGGCCATCCAGTCCGGCGAAACCGCACCATCACGTCACTTTCAGGCAGAGACACTGGATGCGATCGAGGCTTTACCCCAGCCGGTGATCGCAGCCGTGCAAGGCCATTGTTACACCGGTTCGCTGGAGCTCGCCCTGGCCTGTGATTTGCTGGTTGCTGCCGAAGACGCCCGATTTTCCGACACTCACGGCAAGTGGGGAATGTCGCCAACCTGGGGAATGAGCCAGCGTCTGCCACGACGCGTGGGTCCGCTGCGAGCCAAGGAAATGATGTTCAGTGGTCGGGTTGTTGGTGGTGAAGAGGCAGCGCGGATCGGACTCGCCAACGAGTGTGTCCCGCGCGCTGAACTCATGAACCGCACCATCGCCATGGCTCGCAGCTTTCTGGAGAATTCCTGGTTCACGTTACGGGCTGACAAGATGCTGGTCACCCAGGGTCAGCGTTACACGCTGGCTGAGGGTTTGCAGTTTGAACGAACCAACAGTCCCGGGCGTGGCCCGGATCTGGAAGAGCGCTTGAAAGCGTTCGGGCGGTGACAAGGCAGTAGACGACTGCGAAAAAGGTGGAATGCGTGATGAGGGCCGCCGGCAGCCATTGCCGGCGGCAGGGTTGTCAACCCTGAAGGTCCGCAGCCTTTCGGATGATGCGACCCACAAGGCCATAGGCCAGGGACTCTTCTGCGCTCATCCAGTAGTCCCTGTCCGTGTCCTGTGCTACCCGCTCCAGGCTCTGACCAGTCCGTTCGGCAATCACCGCATTGATGCGCTCGCGAGTCTTGACGATTTCCCGGGCATGGATTGCAATATCCGTTGCATCGCCACCAAACCCGCCGGCGGGCTGGTGAATCAGGAAACGGGTATTGGGCAGGCAAAGACGATTCTCCCGCTCCGCCGCCAGGTAGATGTGTGTGGCGATACTGCCCACCCAGCCCGTTCCGATACAACGTACAACGGGCTTGATGAACTGGATCATGTCATAGATCACATCACCGGATTCCACGTGCCCACCGGGAGAACTGATGTAAAAGGTGATCGGCTCGTCCGATTCATAGGACAACGTCAGCAGCTTTTCAGCCGTTCGTCTCGCGACATCCTGATTCACTTCGCCGAACAACGTCAGCGTGCGGTTCTTGAAGAGACCACTTTCCAGAAAGTTGCTGGCCTTGGCCACTTCTTCAATGTTTTTCTCGCCATCCATTCTCAAGCTCACGTTACACCTCGACTTCGGGGTACGGTAAAGTCGGAAATTCTACACCAGATAAGGAAGGGGAAACCGCGATGCCTTTGGCACCCGAATATCAGGCCATGCTGGACCAGTTGGCGGCACAACCCGGCCCCGCCATCAGCGATCTGCCGGCAAGCGCCGGTCGCGAACTTTACCGGATGATGCGTCCACTCCTCCCGGACGCGCCTATCGGCCGCAGCGAAGACCGTCAGATACCTGGTCGATCAGGCAAGATCGCAATCCGGATCTACACACCCGCCGGCACCGGACCAAAACCCGTTTTTGTGAACTATCACGGCGGCGGATGGGTGATCGGCGACCTCGATACCAGCGATGCGGCCTGTCGCGATCTGGCCAACGGGATTGACTGCATCGTCGTCTCGGTCGACTACCGCATGGCTCCCGAACACCTCTTTCCGGCTGCCGTTGACGATAGTTACGATGCCCTGTGCTGGGTGGCCACCCACTCGAAGTCCCTCGGTGGTGATGGCCGACTGCTGGTCGGTGGTGAAAGTGCCGGAGGCAATCTGGCGGCTGTCATGTGTCTGAAGGCGCGCGACGAAAATGGCCCCGCAATCACCGCGCAGGTGTTGCTGTATCCGGTGGTCGATGCCGACCTCACGCGTGACTCGTACCGGCGCAATGGCGAGGGTTATCTGCTCAGCACTGCCACCATGCGATGGTTCTGGGATACCTACTGCCCGTATGACAAGCGCACCCACGCGTACGCCTCGCCCTTGCGCGCACTCAGTCACCGGAATCTGCCACCAGCAGTCATCGCGACGGCGCAATACGATCCATTGTGTGACGAAGGCGCTGCGTATGCAGGAGTACTGGCAGCATCCGGAGTCGGTGTCACCTTTGCCTGTTGCGCCGGCATGATTCATGACTTTTTTTCAACCGCAGGCATGTTTGCATCCAGCCGTAGCGCAGCCAACGATGTTTACGCCGCTGTAAAACGGCTGATCTGATGGGCATTGCCTTCCACCTCCAGATCGGTTCCGAGCGAGATTCCGAGGAGGCATGAGCGAATCCATCACCATCCGCGTCAAGGTATCGACCGGGTGCCGGACGTCATCGTTGACCGAGCCTGTTGATGGAGTCTGGTTGGCAAGGCTCAAGGCATCACCGGTCGACGGCAAGGCCAATGCGGAGTTGATGACATTGATGGCCGGTCACTTTGGCTGCGCAAAAAGCGCGGTATCCATCAGGAGCGGCGCACACGCCAGGCTGAAGCTGCTCCGGATTGAACGATGATCGCGAGCCATGCACTTGCCTGTGCATGCGGGAAAGTACGAGGCGAGGTGCGCAATCCACGCGACTCGAACAGGGGAATCTGCTACTGCAAGGATTGCCAGGAATTTGCACGAGTCCTCGACAAGTCAGCCGACGTTCTCGACGTGCAGGGAGGAACGCAGGTCATCCAGACCATCCAGTCCAACGTCGTCTTTTTTCAAGGCATGGAGCACCTCGGCTGTCTGCGCCTGACCCGGAATGGTCTGCTGCGTTAGTACTCGCTCTGTTGTCGAACCCCCATCGGCAATACGCCAGCCAACCACCACATCTCGTTCATCGGCCTGGTTCACACCTGCCTGCACGATCACGGACGTTCGCTCGACGAGTCATTCGGACCTGTTCGCATGTTGGTGAACACATCGGGTGCGGTCGGCCCGACAAAGGTAGTCCCACGTGGAACTCTGCTCGGGATCTGGCGATTCATCGGGATGGTCATTCGTTCCCGAATCAACGGTGACTACAAACAATCGGTCTTTTTCACACCGGACGCAGGCTCACCCATGGTCAAGGCAACAGTGATCAACCCGCAGGACAAGCCCGCCGTCTGATCGCTGCAGATCGTGCGCGTCGAGTCCACCTTCGACGTGTCACCGGCAAGGCACTGTCTTGTGGGTTATCCCTGCGCAAGTCGAAGCAGTATGCTTTAACCAGCGACGCGGGTTACGGAGGATCCGAGATGACGACGCTTCACTTCGCCGCCCCACAACTGCTGGTCGACAATCTTGACACCGCGGTTCTGTTCTATGTCAGCAAACTCGGCTTCACCTGCCAGTTTGTGTATGAGGACTTTTACGCCGCTGTCGCCAGGGATCAGTCGGTCATCCACCTCAAGTGCGGGGCGAAGACGGTCGCCGATCGAGCCAACCGCCAACGGAACGGTCATCTTGATGTCTACATCGAAGTGGACGACGCAAGTACCCTGCATGAGGAGTTCTGCAGTCGCCTGGTGACGATCAGTCAACCACTGTCAACGCAGGCCTGGCAGATGACCGAGTTCCAGGTTACCGATCCTGACGGTTACGTGCTCTGCTTCTCATCGCCTGCTTCTCCACCAACAAAGAAGCAGTAGCCTGGTGGCCTTCCGGAGAATCCACGTTACGGGAAACGCAGGCTCCGGAAAGACAACCGCAGCCCGATCCTTGTCCGAAGCGCTTGCCATTCCGGTGCACTCCCTGGACACCATTGTCTGGCAGCCTCACTGGAAAAAAACTCCGAACGCAGAAAGAGAAAGGAACGAACGGACTCTGACAAGCCAGCGCACCTGGATCATCGAAGGAGTATCAGACCATGTCCGGCAGGCTGCGGACGTGGTGATCTATCTGGATCTGCCGCGGAGGCGATGCCTGTGGAGGGCGCTGTTGCGAGGGCTTCGTCATCTGGACACCCAGCGTCCCGAGTTCCCACGCGAGTGTCCCGAGTGGAAGATCCTGCCGAGACTGGCGGGGATCATCTGGCGCTTTCCGGTGCGGGTTGGCCAGAAAATCGATGCGGAGGCGCGGCGTTTTCCTGACAGATACCGGATCATCCGTTCTGACCAGGAAATGGAGGATCTGATCAGAACGGCAGGCACCGTGGGGTGCCTGCCCGCGTCGACATCATGTGACTCAGTCGACGCGCGCCGCGGCATAGCCGGATAGGACGACCGCATCGTTCTGATTGCGCGTCTCGACGACGAGGTTGACGATTCCCTTCTCCACGCTCTCCACCGTTGCCGTCGAGTGCAGCGTATCGCCGGGCCATACCTGGCTTGTGAAGCGAACACCATATTTTGTCAGGCGGCCATCGCCCACATAGTTGGTCAGCATCCGACCCGTCATGCCCATGGTGAGCATCCCGTGTGCGAACACGGACGGATACTTCGCAACCTGTGTCGTGAAGATCTCGTCAGTATGCAGGGGGTTGTAGTCGCCTGACGTCCCTGCGTACATGACGATCTGGGTACGCTTGAGATCTTCGACCAGGCATTCGGTATAGGTATCGCCAATTTTCAGCTGACTTGCTTTCAGTGCCATGTTTTATCCCCTTACTTCGAGTCGACTGGACGTTCGGTACGAACACCCACACCACGTGCCGTGATGACCAGTTCTCCATGCTGGTCCCGATACTCGGTCACCGTTTCGGTGAAGACCAGTTTCCCAGAACGCTTTCCCTCCTTTTCCCAGGTCTTGCCAGGCAACTGCTTCGCACTGAGGATGTCGCCTGGTTTGATGTGCCTGTGATACTCGTAATGCTGTTCAGCATGCAACCCACCACCACCGCCACCGCCACCACCGCCACCGCTGGAGGCTTCCCGCTTCACACCGGTTGCTTCCCTGCCAGAACCAAACCAGGCCTGGCCGGTTTTTGGTCGCAGAAAATAGTTGGGATCGAACTGGGCGCTTGATTGGGCAAACGTCGGTGGTGCAACGATGTGCCCGACCTCCGTACCCTTGGCATAGTTCTCGTCAAAATAGATCGGGTTGTCGTCAGCGACAGAGCGCGCAAACATCATGATGTGCGTCGCTTCTACCGGAAATCTGTCCACGGCCATGCTTTCCCCCTGTTGTGTCAAATGAACCGGGAGATAGTGTCGCCCAATTACCGGGCGCAGTCAGCGTCCTTTGAATTCCGGCGGTCGTTTCTCGAGGAAGGCGGTAATGCCTTCAATCTTGTCCTCGGTCTGCACCAGCGCTCCCTGGGCATACTTTTCAAACATGAGCGCCCCGGCAAGACTGGCTTCCATGCCAAAGTGGACCATCGCTTTCATGGTCCTGGGAACAAACGGTGCGAAGGTCGCCAGGTGATCGGCCATCCGCTGTGCTTCGGCCAGCAGCTCGGTCGCAGGAACGATTCGTGTCACCAGACCAATCGCCAAAGCACGCTCAGCGCCAATAGGATCTCCCATGAGCATCATTTCCATTCCCCAGCCCCGACCGACTACCCGTGGCAGACGTGCGCAGGCGCCACCTCCGGGAATGATGCCGAGCTTCCCCTCGGGCGTTGCAAACCGGGCTTCTGGAACGCAGATGCGCAAGTCACAGCCAAGCGCAACTTCAAGGCCTCCACCCATGCAGATGCCATTGATTGCGGCGATCGTCGGTTTTGGTGTGCGTTCCAGCTGGTCGGCGAGCCCTTGCACAATGGGCTCGAGAGCTTTCTTCAAATCCCTGTGCAGCACTTCCGAAAGATCCGAGCCAGATGCAAACGCCCGATCACCGGCGCCGGTAATGGTGATCACGCGCACCTGCTCATCGACTGCTGCTGCCCGCACGGCATGCTGCAGTTCATCCAGTGTCGCCAGGGAAATGGCGTTGTGCTTGTCCGCCCTGTTGATGGTGATCAGGGCCATCGGCCCACGAAGTTCGTAGAGGATGTTGTCGTAGTCCACGATTGATCTCGTTCCAGAGCCCGACGGGCGAGAATGACGGTGCAGCATGCCGCCCGCCTGAATCAGTCGCGGGATTGTAGACGTTCAGAGAGCTTTTGCAGCCTGGAATCGACATGGTCGAAGACAGGCGGGTTCCACTCGGCATTTTGATCAGCAGGATTCGCAGTGAATCGATCGACGCGCTTCCTGCCAACGGGTTCGACTACCGACTGTCGCCGGCCTGTCGATCGATCTGACATTTCAGGTTCGTCCGAATTGCCGGCACCCGACCCGTCTTCTTCACGCAGATTCCGATGCCGACAATTCCTTGAGAAAGATCTGCGACTTTCGGATCGACTCCTCCATTTCGGCCACCAGACGCGCGACGTCACCTTCGATCGCTTTCAGTTCACCACGCAGCGAGGTGATCGCCTGTGCGTTCAGATTGTGCTTGAGATAAAGAACCTGGTCCTTGAAAGCGGTGAGTACGGGTTGCATCCGGGCTTCGGCCCGTCGCATCGAGAGGATCAGTCCCTGGTACGCAGCCTGTGAACTTTTCAGCTGTCGCCGACTGTCGGCCTGCAGCCTGGTGTTGGAGATTTGCTGGATTTCCGCTGTCCATTCCTTGAACAAGTCACCGGACACCGCATCAACCGCCTCGATCCGGTTGTGCACAATGTCGGCCCGCGATTGTGCATCGTCATAAGTCGCCTGCAGTTCCGTGTAGGCGTCTTTCAGGACACCGGATTGGGTACCGGCCACTGACTCGAACCGCTCGAGCGCCGAACGGAATTCTTCTTTCGCGTCTTCCTGTGACGCCATGGCCGCCTCAACACGATCCCGCAGGATGTCGCGTTTATGCACGCCTACTTTTTCCCAGGCACCGTAATACGCCGTATCACAGCCATTCAACAGGCACAGTGCCAGACACAACACGAGAGTCCTCATGCTCACCACCTCACTTCTCCGAGCAAAAAAAAGGCCGCTCGAAAGCGGCCTTCAGGATCAACCATCAGAACGAATCAGTTCGTTCCGTTGGAGATCTTCGCAGACACCCGTCTGTTGTGCTGTCGACCTTCGTCCGTATCGTTGGTATCGATCGGTGTCGACTCACCAAGACCCTTGGAAGTCAGGCGATCCCGGGCTACACCACCCTGATTCACCATGTACTCCAGCACACTGCTGGAACGACGCTCGGACAGTGCCTGGTTGTACTCATCGGATCCACGGCTGTCAGTGTGACCTTCGAGTACGGCAACCGAACCCGGGAACTGCTTCATGAAAGCGGTCACCTCGTCGATTTCGCCGTGATGTGAAGGACGCAGCTGAGCCGAGTCAAAATCAAACTCCAGGTTCAGGTCGATCGTGACCGTTTCCTGCAGAGTTTCCGGGCAGCCCTTTTCGTCAACCTTCACACCTGCAGGTGTACCGGGGCAGGCGTCCATGTAGTCCGGCACGCCGTCACCGTCGCTGTCTGGCGGGCAACCGCGTGCATCAACCGCCACACCAGCCGGTGTTCCGGGGCACGCATCAGCGCTGTCGACCACGCCGTCACCGTCGCTGTCGACTTCACATCCATCCGGACCGACGGTGGTACCGGGAGGCGTGTTTGGACACTTGTCATCCGCGTCCGCTACCCCGTCACCATCGGCATCCTTGAAACCAGCGGCTCCACCCAGATCACCCAGGAACGCCGTCAGACCGACAAACGCGAACGGCTGGAGGTCATTGTGATCTGGCGAGTAGTTCATGCGGATATCGCCACGCAGGGACAATCGCTCGGTCAATGTGCGGAAAACGCCGACACCAGCATTGATCTGGGTATCCTTTTCCTTGTCACGCACGTTGTCGAAGTCGATGGCGGTACGGCCTGCACCGGCGAGGATGAACGGCTGCCAGGCGCCTTCAGTCTTGGTGCGGTACAGCACGTCAACCCAGAACAGGTCGGCATTGTCGTCACCCGAACCACCGGGCAGCTCGTAATCCAGCTTGGCGCGACCAAGCAGCAACTCGATGTTGACTCGCTCGGAAGCCTGGAAACCCACGATTACACCACCGCCAAGTTCGGCATCGTCAATACCAATCTCGGCACGTTTTGGTGCCTGATAGTAGATGAGGCCAGGGCTCAGATAGACGGTACCCTGATCGGCGGCAGCGGCGTTTGCTGACCAGAGCAAACTGGCCAAGGCAAGCGTAAACAGGACTCTCGTTCCCTGCTTCATGTTGTATTTTCTCCTTCGTGACACGTAACTGAAAAGGCATTGCAGAAATCTTCCCGAAACAACTGGGGCCGGGCGCAGGGGCGCATTATAGCCACAGCGGACCAGCAAGCGGTCAATTTCGACACCGGACCGCTTCGGGGATTGTAAAAGTGCCGGCGACTCTGACGATAGTGGCCCAGCCCCCAGGAACGCTTGCGACAATACTCGGCCGTTTCCCCGGGGAGAGCATCTGAACGATCAGAACCGTACGCCGGCCCCAACGGTGTAGACCAGGTCAGACCGGTGGCTACCAACAGGCGGTTTGGTCTGATGACGAAGGTCCGCTCGAAGGGTTGCGCTCCACCAGTCGTTGAACAGGAACGACAAGCCCGTCGACGAATCCAGGACCGAGCCACGACTGCCGTCAAGAATCTTCAGAACCTGGTGACGATGGAAAAACTCCAGTTGCTCACCCACCAGCAGTCGGCGATAGGCCAGCGCATAGCGGACCGCCGGATTGGTTTCGCTGCCCAGGCCCAGATCTTCATAAACCGCGCTGCCACCCAGTTCCACCGTGAGCGAACCGAGGCTGTTGTCCCAGAACCGATAACCGAGGCCTGCGCCGGCAGTAATCCGCGGGTCCACACCCAGGAGTTTGTCCTTGAAATATTCGACATTGCCGCCAAGAAACCATTTGTCGCTGGCAAGAAATCGCTTGTAGCCGTAATCGACATCAAACATCTCGCGGGTCGTGACCTCGCTGACCTCATCCTGGTAAAGCGCAACCGTCAGCATGTGCTCGTTTCTGGAGCTCCGTGCCAGCGACTCGGTGAATACAGAAAACGACTGGGTATCCGTGTTGCCCTTGGTCAGCGCCGCCGCTACATCGACCTTGTGCGCCCAATTGGTCGCTGCCACCGTCGAACCAGCCACTGCGCGGGAGGCTCGGGTAACGTCTGCCAGAGCAAGTTCCCGGTTCAGGGCGGTCAGCTTGACCTTGGCGGCTTCGCCGTCCAGTGCGCTGACGAGAATTTCATCCGAGCTGGTGCGCAGGTTCAGTTCTGCGTCTGTCGTGATTCGCGCCACCTTGTCAACACTTGCCGTGATGCGTCCGGCATATTCGGTCTGCAGAACCACCTTGCCACCTGCCATTGACGTCACCGTTCCGGTGATGACATCTCCATTGGCAAATTCGACACGGTCTGCCAAAGCCGTGCTGGCCACCAGCGTCAACACGATCCCGGACAACATACGTTGCAGCATCTGGGTCTCCTTGCCGTACTTCGAGAGGTTCATGACCAGCGCTCGCGATTCCACAGAATCGACGCCAAGCGGTGGTGTCTGTAAAAGGGCGGCCATGCTAACTGAGACCCCTGCGACGTCTGAAGGAGAAACAGTTTTTTTACAATGACCCAACGCGGTCCATTCAGGAAGCTTCAGGAATGGACGGGCCGAGCATTGTCTGCACCCGACGAGGGCAACTCGTCCTGGACAATCGCACAGGACAACGGCAGACACACGACAAACTTCGATCCTTCCCGGTACCGGCTTTCGATGGACACGCTTCCATCGTGCAACTCCACTGCAGTGCGCACAAATCGCAGGCCGAGACCAACTCCTTTTTCTGCCTGCAGTTCCGGTGCAGAGGAGCGGAAGTACGGATCGAAAACAAGCTCGACTTCTGATTCCGGGATTCCAAAGCCTTGATCCTCGACGCAAATCTCGAAGCGGCTCTCCTTGATCTGCATGCTCACCTTCACGCAGGTTTCACCGGGGCTGTACTTGACTGCATTATCCAGCAGATTGACAAACACCCGCTCGAGCAGTTCTCCATTGCCGTGAATCCACCACTGCAACGGATTCTCCGGGTGTTCCAGAGTCACGTCTATGGACTTGTCACGCGCAAATTCGAACAACTGGTCTATCGCGTTGTCCACCACGGTCAGGAGATCAATCTCGTCGCGATGCACGGTAAGCGTATTCTCCAGACGTGAGAGCTGAACGAACTCTTCGGAGACCTTCAGACTGCGCTGCGCATAAGCCTCGATCCGTGCCAGGGCGGTTGGATCACTGTTCAGATTCGGATTGCGGACAATGGAGAGAATCGACGATATCGGCGAACGCAGGTCATGGGACACAAAGGCAAGGGTTTCTTCCCGCCTTTCCTGGGCGATACGGATATCGGTGACATCACTGATCGTCAGCAGACAGACAGGCTGTGCATAACCTGCCACCCGCAGCGGTGCAACCCTGACCAGCAGCCTCTGGCCCTGCTCATTGCGGGTTTCCAGCCAGCGGACTGCGCTTTCCAGGATGACCTCGCGCAGCTCTTGCTGCCAATCGACATCGAACAATTGCACCAGGGCATCATGGACAAAATAGGTGTGGGATCGGGTGATGCCGGTGAACATGCGAAACGAATCATTGCTGAGTACGACATTGCCCGATGCCACAAAGATGCATAGCCCGACCGGCATCTGGTCGATGCCCGCCATGCTGACTTCCCGGCCAACCCGGACTTCATTGGCAAGCGTCTGAATTCGGAGCAGACGAGCGACAAACGGATCCAGTGTACCGGCTGGTCGCGCACTCAACGACTGGTCTGCATGGATTCCTTCCATCAGCTCCGACCCCGGGTTGCTCGAGGTGCCTGCGGTCAGCCATTCGAGTCGTGCTGGCAGCTCGTCATCGTTGACGCGTGCCCGACTGCGCGACCAGCGAAACGCCTCTGCTGCCAGACGGTCGAGTTCATCGCCTACAAACCGCCAACCCATTTCGTTGCGTCGCCAGCTCCACAGCGGATAGATGAGCGCAACTCCCACACTTGCTCCCGACAAATCGATCCACACATCGGCGATGAACAGCAATGCGGCGGACAGGGCAACCGGCACGATCGCGAGCAGCGCGGTGGAAACCAGCATCTGGCGAGGCCGCTGTCGGGGGATGACAAACAAACCGATCCCGACCATGAGCAGGACGACGAGCAGTGTAAATCGGAACGACACCGTCTCCACCAGGCCACCATGGAGCACCGCGTTCAGCACATTGGCGTTGTACTCCACGCCGGCCATCGGCCGCGTCTGGGCCGACACCGGCACCGGAATCGCGTCCGGCGCACCAAGATCGGTGCGACCGATCAGCACCACCTTTCCGGTCAGGATCCCGCCGCCAATCCGCTGATCCATCACATCGATCGCGGACAGGTGCGGGAAACTCCCCGGTGGTCCGCCAAACCGGATGCGCCGATAACCACATCGTACGTTCGCCATCGATCCATCGTTGACCGAAACACATTCCGGGATCACTGCGGGTGTCGAATCCGCTCCCAGCACAAGTCCGATATGTGGCCAGCGTGGTTCACCAATACCTTCGTACAGATAGTTGCCACGCACGATCCCGTCACCATCGGGAGCGACATGAACATGACCCAGGCGGTCGATCACGGCGAACAACTCCGGGAAAGGCAGTTGTTCGAGCAGTGCTCCCCCTGGGGAAACCGCATCGATGACTACTGGCAAGGCCATCGGCACGGTTTGATCGAAGGCGGCAACCAGGCGGGCATCATCGTCAACATCACTGCGATCTGAATAGACAACATCAACGAAGACTGCGGCAGGACGTTGTTGCAAAACGCTTTTGATGAGGTCTGCCTGACGCGCCCGCGACCACGGCCAACGTCCGACGCTGGAGAGGCTGCGACTGTCGATGCCTACCAGCACGATGTCATCGTCCATCTGCAGCGGGGCCGAACGCAGCACAAGATCAAATGCCAGGCGGTCGAGAACTTCAAACCAGCGAAACTGGACGGAGGTGGCCGCCAGCGTCAGAGCGGCTACTGAGATCAGCAGGAATTCACGGCGAAATCGGCGCAGTGTGCGTGCCGAGCGCGTGTGTTCACTCAGAGGGAGACGGCCAGCAGAGCCAGCACGAGGTAGATCGGCCACGGATGTCCGGGTGAATCACGAAATTCAAGCTGAGTGTAATCGGAAAGCAAACCAGCCGCCGTCACTGCGACCCGTACCTGGCAAGGCTGGCAATTGGGCACTTCTTCGATGATCAGGTTGGACGTTCGGCCGAACTCACGCTCGGTAACGACCTTGCCATGTCGAAGGACCTCGACACGATAGCCACCAATCGATTCGCTGGCATGACTTGACGAGATCAGAAGCGGGAGCTCTCGTGCCTGCCTGGCTACCGTCACCCCCGAGGGAGGTTCGGGCTTCAACGATAGTGGCTGCCATTCGCCTGCACTCCCGGACCGACTGACTACCTGCCACTCATGGTTTCCAGGTTCGAGCGATACTTCCAGGGTGGAAGATGTGGTCTCGAATTCCTGCGGGTCATCCGTCGATCCCTTCACTCTCACGACAAACGGACCCGGGTCTTCAGCTGAAGGTGTCCAGCTGAACTGGACGGGGACACCCGCGTGATCCGGGTTCGCCTGTGCACCGGATGGCGCTGCGGGCACCACTTCCAGTGTTACCTGGGCATCGAGCCCTTCCAGCCCGTTTGTCGCGATTGCCCGAACCGTGAGCAGATACACCCCCAACGGGACATCGACGTCCCAGTGATTCTCCGACAACACCGATTCGTCGACGGGTTTGCCGTCCCTGAAAAGCGTCGTGCGATAGCCAGTGGCATTGACCACTTCGCTCCAGGAAAGCCTGGACCCGACTCCGGCGCTTGCCACACTGTCGATATCCGGTGCGGGCAAGAGTGGTTCGGTATAACTACCGGTGGTACTGGCCACCAATCCCTGGCCTGCAGGCACGGAAGTTGACCCGAATGATTCCTGGGCAAAACCCACTTCTCCTTCGGTGGTGGCGACAGTCGCCCCTTCACCATCAGGTACCTCGACTCGAAATTTTGTGCCGCGCACGGCCGCGGCGCCGACAGGTGTCGCGATGCGGTGATGATGGCCCTGGCCGGACCCGCCTTTCACGTCATGCTGGACTCTGCCCTTGCGCAAGCGCAACAGGGTATCGACCATGCCGCTGTCGCCGTGCGCCGTGAGCATCAGGAAGCTGATCACGCTGTGGGGACGGATTGTGAGTCTGGATTGGTCCGCAAATTCGACGACGGCAAACTGATCGCCCGTTGTCAGCGTATCGCCCATCTGGATCTCACCCCCTGCACGCAGGGTGAGCTGGGCACCGGCTCGTTCAATGAAAACCGAAGATTCACCCACCACCAGTCTGGCGTTGGCCGGTCGCCGGATCAGGCACTCCACCGGAATTCGCAGCACCATCCCTGGGCGCAAGGCATCCGGCGAGTTCAGGCCATTGTGCTTCGCAAGTCGCTCGACCCCTGGCACGTTGCCGCAGTATCGATGGGCCAGTTGCCAGAGACTGTCGCCAGGGCGGACGGCGTACTCCCAGTCGACAGCACGTGCCGCACAGCTGCCTGCCATCAGCACCAGGGCAACCAGCCCGCGCAACGCCATTCCGTTCACAGCTGTTCCAGACGATACCCGTGACGATAGATGGTACGGATGCGAAATCCCGCTTCGGGCTTGATATCGAGCGATTTCCGGATGCGCGACATGTGCATGTCGACCGTTCGTGTGTGGATTCCTGTCACCGCCCAAACCTCGCGCAGCAGCTCCTCTCTGGACAGCAGTCTACCGATATTCCGAAACAGATAATGGGCCAGCTCGAAGTCCTTGGTAGTCAGTTCGATTTGTACACCCCGATACATCACCGCATGGGTCGACGGGAAAAACCGGTACGGACCGATGGCAAATTCAAGCACTTCGTTACCGAGCCTGCGACCAAGTGCATGAACACGAGCAAGAAATTCTTCCCGGCCGATCTGCTTGATCATGTAGTCATCGGCACCACAGGACAGGGCTTCCACGATATCGGCTTCGTTGTCTCGCTGCGTTACGAAGAGAATCGGAATGTGCCGAGTCAGCTTGTCACGTATTCGGCGCAGTACTTCGAGACCGGAACTGTCAGGCAACTCCCAATCAAGGACAAAAAGATCCGGTTGCTCCTTTCGCAACTGCTCATGCAGCGCCTTTGCATTGTTGAAATGCACAACCCCATGATCCCGTTCCTGCAACCAGGATTGCACGAGCGCCGCCTGAGCCTGATCGTCTTCCAAAAGCCAGATCTTCATAACGCGGCGATTCTAGGCTCAGGCAGCATGTCCGGTCTCTGCGGGACCACGGGTTTACACGCATTTTACCAACCCGCTCCCAGCAGCAGCCTCCGGTTCCCGTCGCTGACTCCCATCACTGGACAGTCCCTCAGTCGACGTCCGGAAGCCCTTTCCACACATCACGTTCAGCCGATTTGACGGGCCTTTTCCGGTCATTCCCGAAATCCACCGACAGTGGCGTCCCGGGCCCTGCCCGCGAGGCTTCTTTGCCGGACTTCAAGGCGTTGAGGTCATTCTGTTCGTTGATGAAGCGCCGAAGGTCGGTACGGGCACTTTGTTCGGTCTGGAACGGCCCATGATCGCCTTCACGCAGGGAGTAGTACCAGCCGTCACCCTGGCGGAAAACGCGGTCATCCGAGCGGAAATACCTTTTTTTTAGATTTTCATCACCAGATCGAAGATCGTCGACCATAACGGTTGCCACTCCAGTCCCGAAGTCTTCTCAAGTTTTACAGTTCGAGACCGCAGAACACAACTACGGGGAGCGCTGTTGAACAGGCGGGTATCGGGGCGAATGCAAGGGTATGCCCGACGACACAAAAAGGACGACCGGTTTTCTGAGCCCAAAAGAAAACCGCCGACCTGGAGAGGGGGTCGGCGGTTTAGGGGTCGACCTACAAGTAGGTCTCAAGGGGATAGAGATTGCCTTCTCTTCGAGACGGTTACCCGCCTCACCATTCACACTACGCGGGAGCTGTTACAGAGCAATTTCCTGCGCCAGTTTTATTGTGACACTTTGTATCGCAGGCACGCGGAACGTGTCATCGCACAAGTTCACAGCCCGGTCTAGGCTGATCCTGCCGGCTCCGGTGGCCGCAGCTCGACCACGACCTCAGTACCACCACCCGGTGCGGACTCGATCCAGACCTTCCAGCCCTGCAACTGACACAATTGCCTGACGATGGCCAGGCCCAGCCCGCTGCCACCGGTTGTAGTACTTCGAGCCTCATCCAGTCGAAAAAAAGGCTGGAATACCTGCTCCCGGAAGTCCACGGGAATTCCCGGTCCTTTGTCGATGATGGACAATCGGGTGCCTGACCGCTCCAGCCTGACGCTTCCGCCATGCTGAATTCCGTTGACCAGGAGATTCTGCAGTACTCGCCGCAGAGCACTGACCCCAACCAGCAACTGGCGAGGTTCGGGCTGGACACTCACATACTCAACCGGTGTAACAAACGTACCAACAACTTCGGAAAGGAGTTGTTCCAGATCAACCTGCTGGGGAATCTCCTGCACCCCACGTGCAAAACTCAGTGCATCCCCGATCAGCCGGTCCATGATCTCGAGATTGCGCAGGAAGCGGGCCACCAGATTTGGATCAACG
The DNA here is from genome assembly GCA_041752315.1 of Pseudomonadales bacterium. Taxonomy (GTDB): domain Bacteria; phylum Pseudomonadota; class Gammaproteobacteria; order Pseudomonadales; family Azotimanducaceae; genus SYFY01. Next base: position 4,186 of record JBGSHJ010000067.1, on the reverse strand, counting down.
TTGTCAGGCAGCAACTCCACTGCGAGGCGCATGCGGGTCAGTGGCGTGCGAAGGTCGTGGGAGATGCCGGCCACAAGGGTGGTTCGGTTCGAGAGCAGATCGCCGATCTCCTGGGCCATGGTATTGAAGTTGTGCACCAGCGACGCCAGTTCCCTTGGCCCTGTTTCCGGCAGTGGCTCAAAATCCGAGTTGCCCCTGAACGCTTCCACCCGCTCTGCAACATACGTCAGGGGCCCGGCGATCCTGCGCACGATGATGAGCGAAGTGATGAACACGATGCCGGCACCCAGCACGATGATGATGATGCCCACATAAAGAGGTTGGATGTTCTCAAGCGTCGGGACAAAACCGATCTGCAGTTTCTGCCCGCCCATTGGCACCTTGACCCAGATCATCCCTTCGCCCGCCTGCATGTCGACGGATTCTTCAAGGCGATTTTCGAGTTTGCTTTCCAGCAACCCGAAATAGCCCGCAGCAGGCAACTCGTCGGAATAGTCCCGAACGTCGCCGGTGATGATCAGATCGTGACTCTCCGCCAGTTCGAGTTCGAAGTAGGGTCTTGCTTCGGGTGGCAGTTCAACCCACGTCTGTGCGGACAGCACCAGCAATCCTGCTGCGTCATCGGCCGATCGTTGCGAAATGGGCTCGATGACAAAGACGTTCAGCGCGCCGGTCGCAATGACCGCAATCAACAGCGAACTGACAGCCAGTGTAAAGTTGGTCCGTGCGAGGAGGGAGCCGGACGCAGCCCGCTCAGCCAACGTCGCTTCCGTCCGGACAGAACATGTAACCCTTGCCCCAGATTGTTCGAATGAACTGTGGACTCGTGGGCTCGGTTTCGATCTTGCTCCGCAGGCGGGTCACCCGTACGTCGATGGACCGATCAAACGGCAAACGTTCGGCACCCGTGAGCAGGTCAAGAATCCGATCCCGGTCCAGCAACCGATTGGGATGGCGCACAAACACCGCCAGCAGATCAAACTCGCCGGTGGTCAGTGGCACTTCCTCGCCTTCGCGACTCAACCGGTGGGTCATCATGTCGAGTACATAGCTGCCAAACCGGAATCGATGCGTTGCCGTGGAGGGGGGTGGAGCAGCGACGCCTGCCGACGCCGCACGTCGGAGGACAGCCCGAATCCGGGCCAGCAACTCTCTCGGATTGAACGGTTTTGCCAGGTAATCGTCGGCCCCGATTTCCAGACCAACGATGCGATCCACATCTTCGCCCTGGGCTGAAACGATGATGATGGGTGTGTTCATTTCACGTTTGACACGCCCCGCGAGCGACAGTCCATGCTCACCGGGAAGCATCAGGTCCAGCACGATCAGATCGTAGTGTCCCTGCTCGAGGAACTCGAACATCTGTTTGCCTGACTCGGCACAGCTGACATCAAATCCCTGCTGAACCAGATAGGCTTGTATGAGTTCGCGAATCTCCGGATCGTCATCAACGATCAGCAGGCGGGCAGCATCAACATCCATGAATTGGTCCGGGAGTCAGCGATTGGAACCGTTTGCGGGTGCAGCGTCAGGCTCGGGAAATGGGGCTTCAGGGGCGATTTGACCGGAACTGGCACGGACCCGGATACCAGGGGAATTGAGTGGGCCTGGCCCGGCAGGAACAAACCCGCCTGCTGACGGTGGCTCGACATCCCCCGGTTCGTTGCCAACCCGTTGTTCGAAGCCTGTCCCGTATCCCTTGTCGGCTGGAAACATTCGGATGATGCGGCGTTCGACCCGGATGGTGGTCCCATCGGGTTGTCTCACCACCCCAAACTGTCGCGTGGCCTGGATGCGGACTCGCGTTGAACCATTGCGATCCCGTGCCCAGCGTAACCGAACCTCAGCAAGCAGCGCGCGACGCTCGGGAGCCGACAGAAGCGCCCACTGCGCTCCCAGTGTCTTCAGTTCCTGATCGGTTGCCTGGGCGTACGAAACCTGGGTGGATGGGGGAAGTTGCGCATTCGACCCGGGGTACTGCGGCTCACTCTCCTTGACCGCCGACGCTTCCATTGCAAACAGACACAGCGAGAAGGCAGCGATGTACCTTCCCGACTGTGCAAGCGAGCAGAGGATCGGGCGCGCGTCAAACATGGTGAACGACTTCGTCAATCCTTCGAAGCATTAACCCCTCACGATGCCAGACCCCTGTTTCTCGCCAATTTCGACGTCGTATCATTCTGTTACGCCGCCTCGGTTGCCGAGGGTTCAGACCGCCTCGAACAGACCAGCTGCACCCTGACCACCACCAATGCACATGGTCACCACGCCATAACGCTTGTTCCTGCGACGCAGTTCGCGCAGGACAGCGCCGGTGCAGCGCGATCCGGTCATGCCGAATGGATGGCCAATGGCGATGCTGCCGCCGTTGACGTTGTATTTCGCAGGATCAATGCCCAGTTTGTCGCGGCTGTAGACACACTGCGAAGCAAACGCCTCGTTCAATTCCCAAAGGTCGATGTCGTTGAGTTTCAAACCTGCATTTTCGAGCAACCGGGGGATCGCAAACACGGGACCGATGCCCATTTCGTCCGGCTCACAACCGGCAACGGTGAATCCGCGGAAAATTCCCATCGGCTTGAGACCAAGCTGGGCAGCACGCTCGGCAGACATCAACAACGTCATGGATGCGCCATCGGACAATTGGGATGCATTGCCTGCAGTGACGCTGCCGTCTTCTTCAAATGCTGGTGGCAACTTTGCCAGACCGGCAAGCGTTGTGTCTGCACGATTGCACTCGTCCTTGTCGACGGTCACGCTGACACGTGACTCGGCACCCGTCTCCTTGTCGACTTTCAGCATGGTGGTGGTCATCGGCACAATTTCTTCGCCGATCCAGCCATTCTTCTGGGCTACAGCATAACGACGCTGACTTTCCAGTGCGTAGATGTCCTGCATCTCGCGCGTGACCTGGTAACGACGGGCAACAACTTCCGCGGTGTTGCCCATGGCCATGAAAATGGCAGGCTTTTCTTCCACCAGACGTTTGTTCAGTTCTGCCTTGCCTGCGGTCTGTCGCGTGCGCATGGAGATGGAGTCAACACCACCCGCCATGGCAACTTCGGTCTGTCCCGAGGCAATCTGATTCGCCGCGATCGCGATCGATTGCAGACCCGAAGAACAGAAACGATTGATGGTGACCCCAGCGGTCGTGATAGGCAGACGGGACAGCACAACCGCCAGACGGGCGAGGTTGCCGTCCTGCTCACCCGAGTGACTTGCCGCACCTACCACCACATCTTCCACTTCGTCAGCTGACAACTGCGGATTTCGGTCGAGTAGCGCGTCAATGCAATGCGCGAGCATGTCATCCGACCGGGTCAGATTAAACGAGCCCCGAAAGGACTTGGCCAGGCCAGTTCGAATGTTGTCGACGATTACCACATCGCGCATAGTTCCCCCTCATAGAGTGCTTTGAATGGTGCCCACCTGCGCGGGCAGCCGGCATGGTAACCCCAGCCCTGCAGGGACGCCAACCCGTCAGGCTTCCGGAGGCTGAAAGATCGTCCACCCGACCGGGCCCGATCTGACGTGACAGGATCACATGATGTCGCTGCTCCCTGAACCGGCCATGAACAGTTTCAACGGCAATTTCACGGAGTTTGTCCTTCGCTGCAACGCGCTTGAAGCAGGGCGCCCGGCAAAAATTGGACTGCGATTCGAAAGTTCGAAAGTTCGAGAGTTCAGACGACCAGCGCGGACGGCTCTGTAAAACCCGAATAAGGGATTCGAACAGCCTCGCCCAGGCAAACGTGGACACGGGGACGAACGTAGATCAACCGTCGGCGATGCACTGACCACCATCCATTCGCATCATCCACCGTCCGGCCCAAGGCGCTTTCAGCTGTGGACAGAATGCCTGCATGGACCCGTCGGAACCAACATCCAGCACATCGAATTCAGCAGAGAACGGTGACTGACTCGAGCGATCCGCACCGAGGATCTTCAACCTTCAAATGGCCACGGGAACTACCGACCTGCGCCGGCAATTCCCAAAGCACGTGCTCGATTTCAGCCCGCCAGGGACCGAACCGATACCGACCAACCTCAGTTGGTGGCAGCGTCCACAGCCTCTTCAGCAGAATCAACGGCACTCGCGGCGGCATCCACAGCATCACTTGCGGCATCGACAGCGGCATCACCCGCATCGGCAGCAGCTTCGCCGGCAGCGGCAGCAGCATCACCA